>JACPUD010000131.1 GCA_016192435.1 Rhodocyclales bacterium
ACCACTTACTTGCCGCCCAGCACCGCCAACGACGGCTGCGCCAAGAATTTCATCATTTTCATCGGTAATGGCTATCCGAATCAGGCCGGAACCACCACCGATCTGTCGAATGCCGCCGGGCTCGCCGGCATCACCGATGCGACGACGCTGGCGAGCATCACCGCCGCGGTTTCGGGCGGCAGCCCGCGGATTGCCGACGAGTGGACGCGCTTCATGTACACCTATGGCGTCACTTCCGCCGTGGACGATCCGAAGAGCACCAGCAGTCCGAAGGCCAAACTGGTGAACAAGATCGCCACCTATACCATCGATGTCTGCAAGGATGCCTGCGAAGCCGACCAGGCCACTTTGCTCAAGAGCATGGCCAAGGTCGGCGGCGGCAAGTACTACAAGTCCACCAGCAAGCAGGAGATAAAGAATGCGATGTCCCTGATCTTTGCCGAGATCCAGGCTGTCAATAGCGTCTTCGCGTCGGCCACGCTGCCGATATCGGTGAATACCCAGGGCACGTTCGAAAACCAGGTATATATCGGCGTGTTCCGTCCCGACTCGGGCGCCCGTCCGCGCTGGTTCGGCAACCTCAAGGAATACAAGTTCGGCCGCTACTGCGACGCCGACCGCAACGACAAGGTGCTGATCGACAACACCCGCGCGCTGGCCAACGGCATGGTCGCCGCCACCCTGACCGGCAACGCCAACGGCACGGTGACGGGAACCTTCAGCGGCACGCTGACCACCCTGAGCGGCAGCAGCGCGGTGAGCGGAACGGTAGCCGGCACGGTCAGCGGCACGTCCTCCGCCACTCTCGCGGCGACCTTCGGCGGTGCGCCGGGAACCACCGGCAGCCCGGGGGCCGATGCCGGCAGCGGCACGGTGACCGGCACCATTACCGGCACCGGCACCGGAACGGGCAGTTCGACCTTCACCGGCACCTTGAACGGCATTCCCTCGTTGTCGGGAAGCTTCAGCGCAAGCGACGAACGCATCGGCGACGATGTTCCGGCGCCCAGTTGCGGCAGCGACGCTACGGGCGATATTCCCCTCAATCTCTATTTGGGCGACCAGCACGGCTACCGCGCGATCGACGAGGAAGGCAACACCGGCTTCATCGATCTGTCGGCCAAGAGCTACTGGACTTCCGCCTCCAGCTTCTGGACCGCGACACCGAACGCGACCGGCGGCGCCAGCGACTCGCCGGATGGACCGGAGGTCGAGCGCGGTGCCGCAGCGCAGCGCCTGCGCACCTCATGGGCGGCCACGGCGACTTCGCCGCACCCTGACGGACGACGCGTGTACACCTGTCTCGGCACCTGCCTGGCCGCCGCCGCGACGACGGCGCAGAAGACGCTGTCGAACAATGCCGTGACCACCAGCAACAGTGAAGTCACGACGGCGCTGGCGGCGCCTACCGGCTCGGCGACCGTGACCCTGGCCCGCTCGGGCAACACGGTGACGGCCACGTCGACCGCGGCCCACGGCTTCTCCGACGGTGCCACGGTGACCATCGCCGGCGCCACGCCGACCGACTACAACGGTGCCAAGACCATAGTCTGGGTCGATGCCACGCATTTCACCTACACGCTGAACGAGTCGCCGACCACCACCGATGTCGCCACGGCGACGCGGCCGGGCGCCACGGTCACGGTCACCGACATCTCGCTGTCCGGTACCGCGGCCGGATCGACGGTCACTGCCACCGTGACAACGAATCCTGCCCATGGACTTTCCGCCGGCAACGTGACGACGATTGCGGGTGCCGCCCAGTCCTTCCTCAACGGATCGCATACCGTGCTCGCCGCGCCGGCGGTGACCGGCACCACCTTCGCCATCAGCGTGACCCTGCCGGCCAATCCGGCGACTCCGGCAACGACCGCGGGCAGCGCGGTCGCCGTCGGCCAGTCGGCAACCCACAGCTCGGTCAGCTACTCCACCGCGGCCTGCGTTTCCGGCGCCCCGGCCGGCTGCGCCGTGGTCCTGGCGACAGGCAATCTGGGCAACAAGTTCGTCACCGGCAATACCGTGGTGGTCTCCAACGCGGCTCCCGATGCCTATAACACCGGCGCCACCGGCACGACGATCCGTGCCACCGGCACCAGTTGCCCGAGCACCGCGACGCTGACCGTCAACAACACCAACAAGAACGCCGTCTACTGCTACACCGTGGCCGCGCAGTCTACGGTCGTGACGCCGGACGGCGGCGCCAGCAAGACCGCGACAACGCCGGGAATTTCCTTCCCGGTCAATATTACGCGGACGCTGGGCAGCACCACGGCAACCGCGGTCACCACGATTGCCGGCGTACCTTCGCCGCATGGCTTTATCACCACCGACAACATTTCCATCACTGACGCGGCGCAGAGCCAGTACAACGGTACTTTCCAGCCATTGAGCGTCAATGTGCCCGACGCCAATACTTTCACCTTCGGCCCGATCACGCTGACGCCGACCACGCCGCCCACCGGAACCATCACGGCCACCACCGGCACCGGCGTGGCGGGGCCGGACACCACCAACCTGATCCTGTGGACCCGCGGCAAGGATCTCTGGGAAGACGAGGACATCAATGCCTCGCTGACCAATGTGCGCGCCAGCATCCACGGCGACGTGCTGCATGCCCGGCCGGTGGTGGTGAACTACGGCAGCAGCATCGGCATCGTCGGCTTCTATGGCGCCAACGACGGCTTCCTGCGCGCGATTCATGGCGGCACGGCGGATATCGACGGCGAGGAAAAGTGGGCCTTCATGCCCAGCGAATTCATGACCTACACCAAGCTGGCGCGGCTTTACAGCAACAGCGAGGTGGTGCGCTATCCCAACCTGTCCTGCAGCATTTCGCCGACGCCGACGGCGCGCAACTATTTCTGGGACGGCTCGCTGACCGCCTATCAGTCGTCGGACGGCACGGCATCCACGGCGCCGAGCAAGACCTGGCTGTTCGCCACCATGCGCCGCGGCGGTCGCGCGCTGTATGCGCTGGACGTCACCGATCCCGACGTGCCCAAGTTCATGTGGCGCATCACCAATGCCAGCACCGGTTTCTCCGAACTGGCGCAGACCTGGTCCGAACCGAAGCTGGCCAAGCTGAAGGGGACCTTCACCCGCGCCGACGCGACGGTGATCACCGATCCGGTGGTGCTGGTGTTCGGCGCCGGTTACGATGCCGTCCAGGAGGACAAACCGACCGGCAGCCATGTCACGCCGACCATGGGCCGCGGCGTGTTCGTGGTCGAGGCCGAGACCGGGCAACTGATCCAGTTCCTGCAGCCCACCTCGGGCGTCACCGGCTACAGTTTTGCCGCCGACGTGAATGCCCTCGACCTGAATGCCGACGGCTATCTCGACCGCATTTACGCGGGCGACACCAATGCCAACCTGTTCCGCTTCGATACCCAGCAGACGGTGACCAATGTCGCCAGCAGCAGCTACTGGAAGCGCTATCACCTGGCCAAGGTGGGCGACACCGATGCCAACGGCGGGGTCAACGCGCGGAAATTCCTCTTCGCGCCGGAAGTGCTGCCTTTCCTGCACAACGGCGTGATCAAGACCATGGTGCTGGTCGGCAGCGGCAACCGCGAAAAGCCGCTGCCCAACTTCCAGTCCGACGGCAGCCCGAATTCACTGACCTGCTCCAGTCTGTACACGGACACCTATTACCCGAGTTCGTCGTCGAACAAGATCAACGACCGCTTCTTCGGCTTGCTCGATCCGGTGCAGTCCGGCGCCACCGAGTCGACGGTGAATGCCGATCCGATCGTGCTGGGCGATCTGCAGCAGATCAATTCCAACACCCTGGCGACCACCACGCTGACACCCTTCAGCCTGTCCAGCAGCGATCGCGGCTGGCATATCCTGCTGCGCAACGATCCCGACGGCAACGGCACGCGCAACGAGGAGAAGTCGGTGAATTCGGCCAAGGTGGTGGCCGGGGTGGTCTTCTTTGCCACCAATACGCCCGTGTCGCCCAATCCGAGTGCGGGCGTCTGTTCCAATCTGGGCGAAGCGCTGGGTTACGCGGTCGATCCCTTCACCGGCCTGCCGGCAATCAACCGCGACGAATCGACCAGCGGCGGGGTGGCCACCTACACCAGCGTCGACTACGCCACCAAGTTCTCCGGCGGCGGCCTGCCGCCGACCGTAACCGCCGGCGTGGTGTCGATCGGCGGCACGCCCTACCGTTTCATCATCGGCAGCGGCGGCGATACCCTGACCTCGGCCTCGTCGATCGCCGGCGCGCGCAGCGTGATCAACCTGCGCGGCACGCGCTCCCGGCTGTACTGGTCCTACGGCGCCGACTGAGCGAAGGCCGCGCCGCCGGCACCGATCAGTTCCCATAGGAGTGTAGGAGACATATCCCACCAGGGGATACCGTCTCCGCCCTCCGGTTGGAGACATATCCCACCAGGGGCTACCGTCTCCGCCCTCCGGTTGGAGACATAAAAATTTTGGAATCGCTCTGGCGGCGGCATTGCTATGCTTGTCGTCATGTCGCAACGACTGACCCTGTCCCGCGCCGCGCATCTGCTCGGCATCTCGCGCATGGCACTGCAAAAGCGCATCCGCGAGGGCGAGCTGCCGTCCTTCGACGGCATGGTGAGCGTCGATGACCTGCAGCACATGTGGCCGCAACTCGATCTGGAAGAGTCGGGCAGCTTTGAAAAGACCCGCGCGATTCGCGAGGATGCGTTCGCCAGGCGCTTGCGCGAGCGCGTGCTGCCCAGCCAGGAGGCGCTGGCCCAGCGCCTGTTTGCGCAGGGGCAGGAACTGGCCGAACTGCAGCGCACCCTGACGCGCTATCACGCGCTGTTCGAGGCCTTGCAGGCGCGCCTTGCCGCCGCGCCGGCGCCCGGCAAGGAAGAACTGGCGAAGCTGCTCGACGAGGGGCTGGCGCAGGCATTGGCGGCCCCGGCGCCGGGCGCGGACGTCAGCGCGCTCGATGCTATGCTGCGCGTCATGTCGGCGCACGTCACGGTCAAGCCATCAGGTCACGAATTCTTCGTCGAGGGTTCCGAAACCCTGCTGAAGGCGGCATTGCGCGCCGGCCTGACGCCCAATTACGGTTGCGGCAACGGTTTGTGCGGCTTGTGCAAGGCGCGCGTGGTGGCCGGCGAAACGCGCGCCATGGCGCCGTCCGACTACCGCTTTTCCGCCGCCGAGAAGGCCCAGAACCATGTGCTGATGTGCGTGTGCACGGCGCTCAGTTCCGACCTGGTGCTGGAGGTGCTGGAAGCCGGTGCGCCGGAGGACATTCCCGAGCAGCGCATCGTCGCCAAGCTGCGCAGCGTCGATAGGCTGAACGACGACATGCTGCGCCTGCATCTGCAGACTCCGCGCAGCAACCGCCTGCGCTTTCTCGCCGGGCAGCGGGTTACCCTCGGCCTGCCGGCGGGTGTGGCGAGTGGCGCCGATCTGCACGCCGAAGTCCCGATCGCGAGCTGTCCCTGCGACGACCGCAACCTGATATTCCATATTCCGCGGCCCGCTCGCCGGGGCGCCAGCGCCAACTCTCAGGGCGATCCCGCGCAAGGCTTTGCCGAATGCCTGGAGGCCGGCCTGCTCAAGCCCGGCGACGAACTCTCGGTGTGGGGGCCGTGGGGCAGCTTCGTGCTCGACTGGAGCTCGCGGCGGCTGGCGCTGGTATTCATTGCCATCGACGAGGGCTTTGCGCCGATCAACAGCCTGATCGAGCATGCGATTGCCGAGGATGCCGCCGCATCGATCACGCTCTACTGGGCCAGCACCGATGCGGGCGAGCCTTATCTGCCCAACCAGTGCCGCGCCTGGGCCGCGGCGCTCGACGAATTCAGCTACCTGCCGCTGGACCTGGCCGAGTTGCCGGCGGCGCTGGCGGCGAACGCCGCCCTGGCGGAGAGCGATATCTATCTCGCCGGCGCGGCGCGGCAGGTTGAGCCGCTGGCGGCGGCGCTGCGCGCGGCCGGCCAGCCGTCGCGCCAATTGCATATAGAGGCACTCTGACCGTGAGCGAATTTCCATGACCCAGGCACGCCGCACCATACCGATACTGCCGCAGGGGGCGACTTTGGAAACCCCCGCCGAACTCGATGCCTGTTCCTCGGCCGAGCCCTTCGCCCTGATGGTGTTGGGCGACAGCATGGCGCCGGAGTTCGTCGAAGGCGAGGTGATCCTGATCGAGCCCGAAGGCCTGGCGACCGACGGCTCCTTCGTCCTGGCGCAACTGGCCGGCGAGTGGATTTTCCGCCAACTGGTCCGCCATGAGGCCGGCTGGCGCCTGCAGGCGCTGAATCCGGCCTATCCCGCCGCGGATATTCCCGGCCTCGACGCGGTCAAAGGCGTCATCATCCAGAAATCGAAACCCGGCCGTCGCCGGGCCACCAAACGTTACGTAGACTGAAAACCATGCCCTACTACATCTATCGTGTCACCCCCGTCGGTCCGGTTCAGCAGCTCGCCAGGATCAGCCAGTTCGAGGTATTCAAGGATGCCTCGAACGAAGCCAAGCGCCTGCGCCGCGAAACCGAGCTCGGCGCCGGCGAGAAGATCAAGACCATCTTTGCCGCCAACGAACTCCAGGCGGAAGAACTGCTCAACGAAC
>JACPUD010000124.1 GCA_016192435.1 Rhodocyclales bacterium
ATGTGGCGCGGAACATCGCCCACGTTGGGAATTGCCTGCGTCGAGCTGGTGAACTTTCCTGCCATGACACCCTCTCAGAAGCGATCAATCAATCTGCTGCGCAAGCCGATGGCGGCGCACCGGCGATCCGCAATCAGATCGCCATCAGGTCCTTCTCTTTATCCGCCAGCGCCCGGTCGACTTCGGCGACATAGCGGTCGGTGAGGCGCTGCATGTCGTCGAGCGCGCGGCGCTCGTCGTCCTCCGAGATTTCCTTCTTCTTCAGCGCGTCCTTCAGGTGCGTGATCGCATCGCGGCGCAGGTTGCGGATCGCCACCTTGGCGTTCTCGCCCTCGTGCTTGATCACCTTGATCAGGTCGCGGCGGCGCTCCTCGGTCAGGGCCGGCATCGGCACGCGAATGATCTCGCCCTGGGTCGAAGGATTGAGGCCCAGATCGGAATCGCGGATCGCCTTTTCCACCTTGCCCACCATGGGTTTTTCCCAGGGCTGCACGCCGATGGTACGGGCGTCGATCAGGGTCACGTTGGCGACCTGGGTGATCGGCACCGGCGATCCGTAGTAGTCCACATGGACATGATCGAGAATGCCGGTATGCGCCCGCCCGGTGCGTACCTTGGCCAGGTCGGCCTTGAGCGCCTCCAGGCTCTTCTGCATCTTTTGTTCAGACGTCTTTTTCAGTTCCGGAATCATGCCCCACTCCTAACTTTCTAAACGTGAACCAGGGTGCCCTCGTCCTCGCCCATCACCACGCGCTTCAAGGCGCCGGTCTTGAAGATCGAGAACACGTTGATCGGCAGTTTCTGGTCGCGGCACAGCGCAAACGCCGTCGCGTCCATCACCGCCAGATTGCGGCCGATCGCCTCGTCGAAGCTGATCCGGGCGAAGCGGGTGGCCGCCGGATCCTTCTTCGGGTCCGCCGTGTAGATGCCATCGACCTTGGTCGCCTTGAGCACCATCTCGGCACCGATTTCCGAGCCGCGCAGCGCAGCGGCGGTATCGGTGGTGAAGAAGGGATTGCCGGTGCCGGCACCGAAAATCACCACCTTGCCCTCTTCCAGGTAGCGGATCGCCTTGCCCCGGATGTAGGGCTCGACCACCTGCTCGATGTTCAGCGCCGACTGCACGCGGGCGTTGATCCCCGCCTGGCGCATCGCATCCGACAGCGCCATGGCGTTCATCACCGTCGCCAGCATGCCCATGTAGTCAGCCGTGGCGCGATCCATGCCGGTGGCCGTGCCGCCGATGCCGCGAAAGATGTTGCCGCCGCCGATCACCACGCCGAGTTCGACGCCGAGATCGGTGACTGCCTTGATTTCCGCCACGACGCCGCCCAGCACCGCCGGGTTGATGCCGTAGGCATCATTTCCCATCAGCGCTTCGCCCGACAGCTTGAGCAGGATGCGGCGGTATTTCGGTGCGGTCATCGAACAGCCCTTCCCCCAAGCCCCTCCCCCTGGGAGGAGGTGACGGAGGTTCCCCGCCGCGCGGCTCCAAGGTTTTGGCTGGCGCCCACTTGGGGCGACCCGGCGTGCGCGCGCATTGTCGCTTACTTGTTGCCTGCGGCGGCCGCGGCCTGGGCAGCGACT
Source organism: Rhodocyclales bacterium (assembly GCA_016192435.1). GTDB lineage: Bacteria > Pseudomonadota > Gammaproteobacteria > Burkholderiales > Rhodocyclaceae > Sulfuritalea. The sequence continues at coordinate 1,588 of JACPUD010000124.1, forward strand.
TCGGCAGCGAAGTCATTGACCTTCTTCTCGATGCCCTCGCCGACGATGAACAGCGTGAAGCTGGCCACCGAAGCGCCCCTGGCCTTCAGCAGTTGCTCGATGGTCTGCTTGCCGTCCTCGGCCTTGACGAAGACCTGGCCCAGCAGCGTGACGTCCTTGAGGTACTTCTGCACCGTGCCTTCGGCGATCTTTTCCAGCATGGCTTCCGGCTTGCCGGCCTCGCGCGCCTTCTCGATCGCGATGCGGCGCTCCATGTCCAGCAGTTCGGCCGGCACACCCGACGCATCCAGCGACTTCGGCTTCGAGGCGGCGATGTGCATCGCCAGGTCCTTGGCCAGTTGTTCGTCACCGCCGACCACATCGACCAGCACGCCGATCTTGGAGCCGCCGTGGATGTAGGAAGCCAGCTTGCCCTGGGCCGCGACGCGGACGAAGCGGCGGATGCTCATGTTCTCGCCGATCTTGCCGACCAGCGCGGAGCGGGTGGATTCGACCGTGCCCTCGCCCAGCGGCAGGGCCGCCAGAGCGGCGACGTCGGCCGGATTCTTTTCCGCCACCAGGCGCGCGCAATTGGCGGCCAGAGCGAGGAATTCGTCGTTCTTGGCGACGAAGTCCGTCTCGCTGTTGATTTCGAAAATGCTGCCCAGCTTGCCGTCGCCGGCGATGTGGATCGCCACCACGCCCTCGGCCGCAACGCGGGTCGCGGCCTTGCTGGCCTTGTTGCCGAGCTTGACGCGCAGGATTTCCTCGGCCTTCGCCATGTCGCCGGCCGCTTCGGTCAGCGCCTTCTTGCATTCCATCATCGGCGCGTCGGTCTTCTCGCGCAGTTCCTTGACCATGCTTGCGGTGATTTCCGCCATTGCTTTACTCCAGAATCAGTGAATCGTTCGCCATCGCGCCGCCGCTGCGAATGCCCCGGCCGCGCGATGGCAGATCGCTATTACTCCGCCGCGTCCGAGACTTCGACGAACTCGTCGTCGCCGGCCAACTGTTGCACCACCTCGTTGATCCCCTGGCTCTTGCCTTCGAGGATGGCATCGGCGACGCCGCGGGCGTACAGGCGGATCGCGCCGGAGGAGTCGTCATTGCCGGGAATCACGTAGCTGACGCCTTCCGGGGAATGGTTGGTATCGACCACGCCGATCACCGGGATGCCGAGCTTGCCGGCTTCGGTAATGGCGATCTTGTGGTAGCCGACGTCGATGATGAAAATCGCATCGGGCAGGCCGCCCATGTCCTTGATGCCGCCGATGGACTTCTTCAGCTTGTCCATTTCGCGCTGCAGGGTCAGGGTTTCCTTCTTCGACAGCTTCTCGAAGTTGCCTTCCGACATGGCGGTTTCCAGGTCCTTGAGGCGCTTGACCGACAGCTTCAGGGTCTTGAAGTTGGTCATCATGCCGCCCAGCCAGCGGTCATCGACGTAAGGCATGCCGCAACGCTGGGCTTCCTCGGCGATGATTTCGCGCGCCTGGCGCTTGGTGCTGACGAACAGGATGGTGCCCTTCTTGGCCGCCATCTTGCGGACGAAGGTCATCGCCTCCTGATACTTGCTCAGGGTCTTTTCGAGGTTGATGATGTGGATCTTGTTGCGATGGCCGAAAATGTACGGGGCCATCTTGGGGTTCCAGAAACGGGTCTGGTGGCCGAAGTGAACGCCGGCCTCCAGCATCTGGCGCATGGTTGTGCTCATGGACTATCTCCGATATGGGTTGAACCTCCGCCTGGCCGTGCTGCTTTCCGCATGTTCCGCGTGAAAAGCCACCCTATCGGCGCCGGGCGTGTGGATTTTGCCCGGGACCATCCCGGACAAGCCCGCGATTATAGCCGGCGATGGCGGTCCGACACAAGATGCATGGCGCTTGCGGGCGCCCGGCAAGGGCGGCCTGCGGTTAAAATGTGCGACCAACCCCCCAACCGTGCCCCGCATTCATGGCCATTTCAATAAAAACCACCCAAGACATCGCCGAGATGCGGGTCGCCTGCCGCCTGGCCGGCGAAGTCCTCGACTACATCGAGCCCTTCGTCAAGCCCGGCATCACCACCGCAGAACTGGACCGGCTCTGCCACGACTACATGGTCGAGGTCCAGGGCTGCATCCCGGCGCCGCTCAATTACGCGCCGCCGGGCTACGCGCCCTACCCCAAATCTATCTGCGCCTCGGTCAATCACCAGGTCTGCCACGGCGTGCCCAACGACCGCGCGCTGAAAAAAGGCGACATCGTCAACCTCGACATCACCACCATCAAGAACGGCTGGCACGGCGACACCAGCCGCACCTTCTGCGTCGGCGACACCTCGATCCTCGCCAAACGCCTGGTGGCGATGACCCACGAATGCATGTGGGTCGGCATCGCCCAGGTGCGGCCCGGCGTGCATCTGGGCGCGGTCGGCGCCGCGATCCAGAAGCATGCCGAAGGCGCCGGCTTCTCCGTGGTGCGCGAATTCTGCGGCCATGGCATCGGCCGCAATTTCCACGAGGAACCGCAGGTGCTGCACTACGGCAAGGCCAGCGACGGCCCCCTGCTGGTGCCCGGCATGGTGTTCACCATCGAGCCGATGATCAACGCCGGCAAGGCGGCGATTTCCGAACTGCCCGACGGCTGGACCATCGTCACCAAGGACCGCAGCCTGTCCGCGCAATGGGAGCACACCGTCTATGTCACCGAAACCGGTGTCGAGGTGATGACCATGTCGGCCGGCGCACCGCCCTGCCCGCCCCACATCCGGATCACTCCCTGAGCCGCCCGGCTCGCAGCCGGCTGTCGGCGACGCAACGGGCATGAGCGAACTCGAACTGCGCGAACTGGCGAGTACCGCGCGCCAGCGCCTCGCCGCGGGGCAGCAGGCGCTGGCCGCCGCCTGGCACGAGAAGAAGCTCAGCGCTGCCCTGCTCGCAGGGCGCGCCGCACTGGTCGACGGCGTGCTGCGGGAGGTGTGGGCCGCACTGGCCCTGCCCGCCACCTGCGCCCTGGCAGCCGTCGGCGGCTACGGCCGCTGCCAGCTCTATCCCGGCTCCGACGTGGATCTGCTGATCCTGGTGCCGGACGAATATGCGACTGCCGAATGCGCCGCCGCGCCGCAACTCGAACAACTGGTCGGCCTGCTGTGGGACATCGGCCTCGACATCGGCCACAGCGTGCGCACCGTTGGTCAATGCCTGGACGAAGCCGAACGCGACATCACGGTGCAGACCTCGCTGCTCGAAGCCCGCTACCTGGCCGGCGCGCAGGCGCTGTATGAAGATTTCGAGCAGAGCTACAGCGCGGCGCTGCAGCCCGCGGATTTCTTCAAGGCCAAGCAACTGGAACAGGCCGAGCGCTACGCCAAGTTCCACGACACGCCGTACAGCCTGGAGCCGAACTGCAAGGAAAGCCCCGGCGGCCGCCGCGACCTGCAGGTGATCCAGTGGGTGGCACGGGCTGCCGGCATCGGCGACGACTGGAAAGACCTGGCGCGGGCCGGCCTGATCACGGCGCCGGAAGTGCGCCAGTTCGAACGGGTCGACCGCATGCTGGCCGATCTGCGCATCGAACTGCACCTGCTCGCCGGGCGCCGCGAAGACCGCCTGCTGTTCGACTACCAGGAAAAACTCGCGGGCGCCATGGGCATAGGTCCGACCGAAGCCAGGCGCGCCTCCGAAGTGCTGATGCAACGCTACTACCGCAATGCCAAGCTGGTCACCCAGCTCAATTTGCTGGTCATGCAGGTGCTGGCCGATCGCCTGCAACCGGCGCCTGCAACGGCGCCCATCGTGATCGACAGCCACTTCCAGATGGTGCGCGAACAACTCGACGTGCGTGACGAAGAGGTTTTCCAGCGCCAGCCGCGCGCCATGCTCGAATGCTTCCTGCTGCAGATGCAGCGCTCGGAACTCAAGGGCATGACGCCGCGCACCCTGCGCGCCCTGTGGCGCGCGCAAGACGGCATCGACGCCGCATTTCGCCGCGACCCGGCGCACCGCGCGCTGTTTCTCCAGCTATTCCAGCAGCAACACCTGATCCATCCGCTGCGGCGCATGAACCAGTTCGACATCCTCGGCCGCTACCTCCCGGCCTTCGGTCACATCGTCGGCCAGATGCAGCACGACCTGTTCCACGTCTACACCGTCGATCAGCACATCCTGCAGGTGATGAGCAACCTGCGGCGCTTCGCCATGCCCGAACACGCCCACGAATACCCCTTCTGCTCGCGCCTGATGACCGGCTTCGACAAGCGCTGGCTGCTTTACATCGCCGCACTGTTCCACGACATCGCCAAGGGCCGCGGCGGCGACCACTCCCAGCTCGGCAAGAAGGACGCCGCGCGCTTCTGCCGCGACCACGGCATCGGCGGCGAGGACGCGGATCTGGTGGTGTTCCTCGTCGAGAAGCACCTGACCATGTCGCAGGTCGCGCAAAAGCAGGACCTGGCCGATCCCGAAGTGGTGCTGGCCTTCGCCGCCAGCGTCGGCGACATGCGCCGCCTCACCGCGCTCTACCTGCTCACCGTGGCCGACATCCGCGGCACCAGCCCGAAAGTGTGGAACGCCTGGAAGGGCAAGCTGCTGGAAGACCTGTTCCGCATGACCGCCGGCGTGCTCAAGGGCAGCGCCGTGCTGCAGCTGTCCGGCGTCGCCGAACGGCAGGAGGAAGCGCGGCGCATCCTGCGCTACCACGGCCTGCGTCCCGACATCGAGCTCGACCTGTGGAACCAGCTCGACACCGGCTATTTCATGCGCCACGCCGCCGACGAAATCGCCTGGCATACGCGCACCCTCTATCATTGCCCGTCGAGCGAAAAACCGGTGGTGCGCGCGCGCCTCAACCCGATGGGCGCCGGGCTGCAGGTGATGGTCTATGTGCTGGACCAGCCGCTGCTGTTCGCCCGCCTCTGCGGCTTTTTCGCCAGGCTCGGCTACAGCATCGTCGATGCGAAGATCCACACCACGCGCCACGGCTACGCGCTGGACAGCTTCGTCGTCTTCGCCTTCGATGCGACCCTGCCCTACCGCGACATGATCGGCCTCATCGAGCACGACATCATCGAACAGCTGACCCAGCTGCCGCCGCTGCCGGGCGGCTTCAGCGGACGCCTGTCGCGCCACGTGCGTCATTTCCCGGTGGCGCCGGAAATCGAGATTCGCGCCGACGAGCGCGGCAGCCACTACCTGATGTCGATCAGCGCCGCCGACCGCCCCGGCCTGCTCTACGCCATCGCCCGCGTGTTGGGCCAGCACGGCATCACGCTGCACACGGCGAAGATCGCCACGCTCGGCGAACGCGTCGAAGACGTCTTCCTCATCAGCGGCAAGGAACTGGCGCAGACCGCGACGCTGGTCCGACTGGAACAGGACCTGCTCAAGGTGCTGCAGGTCTGACCGCCGCCGGAATGGCGGCCTGGCGGCCCGCGCCGGCGCGCCGGCCGGCAGACTTCAGGCCTGGATTTCCTTGGGCAACTGGTACTTGAGGCACTCGCCGATGCTGACCACGCTCAGCGCGAGGTCGGCACGCGGCTTCAGCCTGACCGCCAGCGTACCCCCGTCGGCGCGGGTCTCCATGTCGGCAATCTTCATGCACTCGCCGGAGGGACAAGCCCACGCGCTTTGCCGACAGCGACCGATGGCCTCGATCATCGCCTGAGCCTGTTCGTCCTGCTGGTCGAAACTGATGACCACCTCGTCACCCTGCTTTTCGATGTGATATTTCATCGATTCCCTCCTCCTAGTTCTTTGGCGCATTTTAGACCCGCGGCGGAGAAGGTCGCAGATTCCTTGTGACGCACTGCAACAGTTGGCGCTGGCGGTACGGCGGCGAAAGCACCCGCCCTGTCCATCGAGAAAACGCTCAGTCCCTGCGCCTATCCAGGGCATACAGGACCAGCAGCCAGAAGCCCAGCAACAGCAGCCACTTGCCTGCCGCGCAGGCAGCGGCAACGCCGTAGGCCCAGGCGATGTCGAAGCGCGGTACTGCCGTCAGCCACCAATGAAACGCATTCTCCGCGGCATCGAACGCGGCGGCGAGCGGCAGCAGCCACAGCGCCAAATTGCGCAGCGCCGCGGGCCGCGCCGCGAACAGCGCGGAGCGGGAAGCCAGCAGGTAGCCGAACGCGCCGTAACAGGCCAGCAGCAGGCAGTCGTAGGGCAGATGCGCCCGATAGCGCAGCAGATCGTCGGCCGACCAGGCATGGATCACCTCGGCGAACGCCCGCGGCGAGAACGCCAGTTGCAGCGCGAGTATGTTCGGCCGCAACGGCGCCAGATAGCAGGCGATGCCGGCGGCCAGCGTCAGCGCAGCAGCGCCGCTGAGCCTGAGCATCAGCACGACCCGGCCATGCGTTTGTCAATCCGGCGGAACGCCATCGGGCATGGCCTTTGATTCACCGAGGCGATGGTCACCGGCGTGGCGCGGCAACACCGTGCGGCACCGGTGCACTGGCCTGCCGGGGCCAGGCTCATTGACGCACATAGCGCAAGTGCGTGGCGGCCGGATCATCAAGAACCCGGTCAATGCGAAACTGCGGCCCGGGCTCCCGCAGGTTCTCGAACAGACGCCGCCCGCTGCCGAACAACACGGGGGCCAAGGCGATTTCCAGTTCATCGACGACGCCCAGGTTCAGGTACTGCTGGATCACATCCGCACCGCCTGCGACACGAACGTCACGACTGCCCGCGGATTCCCGCGCCAGCTCCAGGGCACGCTGCGGCCCGTCATTGATGAAGTGAAACGTCGTCCCGCCGGGGCGGGCCCAGGCTTCGCGTTTCTCGTTGGTCAAAACGTATACCGGTGTGTGAAACGGAGCCTCCTCCGGCCAGGCACGCTCGCCCTGGTCGAACATACGCTTGCCCATGATGTTGGCGCCGATGCGCTCCGTGGTGCGGCGCAGCAGGTCATTGACCGGGCCGGTCTCGCCCCCCGGTCCCAGCTTGAGGTTCTCGCGGAAGTACTGTTGCTTGAGGATCCAGGCCATCAGCGCCCCCCACTTGGCGCCCCAGTTCTTGTACCCGGGATTCTCCATGGTCATCCCGTCCGGCGCCATGTAGCCATCGAGGCTAAGTCCGATATTGACGAATACCTTGCTCATGATTCTCCTTTCGCATCTCCGGAAACGCCCGCACGAGGCCGCAGAAGAAAATTCTTCCTTGCCGCATCCCGCTGCGAGCCGAATGGGATATCACGTGTCATGGGAGCATCCTGTTTGGCAGCGATTCCATGGCCTGCTCAGGCAATACCTACCCAGGGGCACCTGCATGAAACGCCTGACCCGGAAACAGCGCGATTGGATCGCCCACGAACTGAACACGCGACCACGCCAACGGCATGACTACAAAACTCCAGCGGAGATATATCATGCGTCTTGAGATTTGTTGCACTTCGCTGTTGAGTCTACGCGTCACTCTTGAATTTTGCCTGTAGGCCAAACAACCGCCGAAATGAGCAATTCTGTCAAACGTCTGGTGACCAACAGACCAGCGTAGCGCCCTGAATGATCTACGACGACACCGACGTCTTGACCCTCCGAACTCAACCGATAGAGTGCCTCTGAGTTACTAATGGAATTGATGAGTACAAGTTTCTTTCCCTCCTCCTTAGCTCGTAGTCGCGGGTAACCAACTAGGCTCCATAACTGTGTATGCTCTAGTTGCTGACTGATTCGGCGCCGGTCAGACTCAGGGTCGCTGGAATTTTGATTCGCTTGGAAGTCGATTCGTAGGAGTTCATAAAAGTACGTCTTCCCGAAATATCCCAGCACGCGATCCATTTGATCGAGGACTACGAAAGCCTCAAGTCTTCCATCAAGCAACCCCGGATATAGTTTCATAGCCACAGCCACGACATCTTCTGTCGATGCTCCTCTATCCACCTCCGGTGCCCTTAGCACTACTACCTCTGACCCGATTCCGAAGTATGCTCGCGCATCGCTTTTCGATTCGACATCGGACGCAGAGGGCGAGGTGGGCTTGATTGGTGAAGACGGTGTGACAGTCGCTTGCGCAATTGCTCGAAATTTTGCCTCGAGACCAAAGCCTTTGAATTCAACCAACTGACCAGAAACACCAAGGTATATGACAGCAGGGGCGAATATCGTCGCTACGAGCAGCGCCCCATTGTTAACCTTGAACCATCGCCGTGCAACGAAGGCCAACAAGAGTCCGGCCGAGATTGCTAGCGTCGTTTCTAGGATGTGGATCGCTATCATCGTCAAATGCCTCCGTGGGTATCTGTGACGCTTAACGTTCAAAGTAACAGGCGCTGCGCGGCTTCATCGCGCAGCGTCCTGTTGACTGCCCGGTTGGGCCTCTTCGGGCGGTGTTGGTGGATGAGCTTCAAAGTAGTGCAGTAAGTGCGAGTAACGCAACGCGAGCTTAGTATTCTTCGTGGCGTTGTGAGCCATCAACTGCTCGAACACAAACTTCTTTGCGGCGGCGTAAATCTCGGCGTGGTGGTCGTGGCTAATTGCTTTTTGAAATTCTTCCCCGAGGTAATGCACAATCCAGTTGCCATCGACATCTTGTACAAGCATGTCCAGACACAGCCCGGCGAGCGATCTATCGTTTTGTGAGTAGAAGTCTTCCCCAGTGTTCGCGTGGTGAACTTGGAGGAGTTTCACTGCCTCTGCCCCAACGACAATTCTTGGATATTGAGCAACGGCGCTTTCAAGCTCGTAAGCGCGCGCAACAGCCGCGCCATATAGCTCGCCTGGATGAAGCTCGACGCCCCAAGCAACATCAATAGCTCCACGAATTGGGTTGCGGGTTGCTAAACCAAGGAAGCAAAGTGTTCCCGCTAAGCCGAACAACCCGAAAACGCCGTTCATGCGGCATTTCACATCCTTGTCGCCCAAGCACAAGAACGAAACTAAGCCATCTGACCACCGCTGCGTCTTGACGCGGGTGATATGCATCTCATCCCATAACGCATGCTGTTCAGGCGGCAAAGCAGCTCGAAACGGAGAATCCTGCCTTGGACTCAGAAGCGGCTGTAGCATTTCCTCAGCTTGCTTCTGCAATTTGAGAATTGCGCCAACGCTTTTACGAAGGGTTGCATTTAGCTCGTTGCGCTCAGCTTCCGTTACAAATGCAGGCAGCAGTCCTTGGCCCTCCAATGCCTTTCGCTGTCCCAATAGGTCGATAAAGCTGACGCAGTAGTTCCCAGCTTGTAGCGGTCCTTCGGAATTGTCGGAGGCGTTTGTCATGTGAGGATGTAAGTGGCCCAACGAGGATGTAGAAAAAGTACTTGAGGGGTCGCCGCACTCTCATTTCGAGGGTCACTTGACCATTCCCCGCTCTGCGATCGGCCCATAGCGGGCGTTTTGAGAGGTCGAGTTATTGACATGGCATCGGCGAAAATCCTGAAAGGGTTTTTCTACAGTTTCAACGTAGAGCTAACCGGCGCTGCGCGGCTTCATCGCGCAGCGTCCAGCGACCGAAGGGAGCGAGGTTGAGCGCCGGGTTGGGCTGCGGACTTTGCCAGGGCACGGAAAAATGAGTTCGCACAAGAGTCGGCGCTGGCGACACGGCGATTGGACGAAGCGCGGCGGTGACGCCACCACGAAACGAACGCTTTTGGCCACCAAGGGCGACGCTGCTACACCTGCGGACTTGGAACGGAGCGCTTAGCACTGCGGGCACGGCTGACGATGGCACCCCAACGGACTTCCGCAGAGGCGCGGCGGGTGCAGCCTCAACGGTGGACTGCGAGGCCCACGAATACAGCGGCAGGCGAAGGCACGGACGCTGGAGAACCGGCCCGCAGTGCGGCGTAGCACCGCGATGACGGTTGCAAGAGCGACTACGGTGACCGACAGCTTTCACTGAACTCTCCCTCCTTCTGCCGTCAGGCCCAACGTAATGTATACGCCGTCGAAAACTTGCCAGATATGGCGAGTCCTTTCCAGCTATGGCAGTTTGTTTCCAGATATGGAGATGGGTTGTTTGCCATATCTAGGCATTTTCTGCAACGACGCGATTGTCGAGTTTCAGCTTGCGCACGGCCGCGCCCGGCTCCAGCTTCTTCAGCACGACCCTGCCCAGCGTGAATTTCCTGGCGGCGGGGGGCTTCTGTGACCGACGATCGGCCGGTGCGGTGCTCATTGGCTATTCTCCCTTTGGTGCCGGCGCGCGGCGGGCGGCTTTTCCGCAAGCATAGTCAGCTTCCATGCCGATGGCAATAACGCATGACAACGAATGCCGCGGCCGGCGCCGAAAGTCGACGTTGGCGATGCGGCGCGTCGGCGTCAACGCACCTTGATCTCGGTCCACATGCGCGACAGCGTGCGGCGCAGCTTCGGGTCGAAGTCGCGCAGCATTTCCAGGCGCCGCAGGTCGGCCGGCGGCGGGAAGATGCCGGGGTTGGCGGCGATCTCGGGCAGGATGTGCGGCGTCGCGGCGGCGTTGGTGTTGCCGGCGCCGATCAGGTTGGAGACGTCGGCGGCGTTGCGGCCTTCCAGCATGAAGTCGATGAAGCTGTGCGCCAGGTCGGGCCGGCGGCCGGACTTGTGCAGCACGAAGTTGTCCACCGCCAGCACCGCGCCCTCCTTCGGCGTGGCGAAGCCGATCGTGAACGGACGCTTCGCCGCGGCGGCGTCCTGCTGCGCCCGCCACATGTCGTTCGAATAGCCGTGGGCGACCCAGACCGTGCCGATCGCCAGGTCCTTGATGTAGGTGCTGTTGGAGAAGGCGGCCCAGTAGGGCTTGGCGCGCAGGATCAGGCGCTTGGCTTGTTCCCATTTCTGCGCATCGCGCTCCTGCACCGAATGCCCGAGGTAGCGCATCGCGGCGGCCATCAGCTCGCGCTGGCTGTTCAACACGGTGACGCGGCCCTTGAGCTTCTCCAGGTATTTCGGCTCGAAGATCAGCGCCCAGCTGTCGGTGGGCAGGCCGAGCTGCCGCATCCTGTCGGCATTGAAGCCGAGCAGGGTCACCGATGTGGCATAGGGCACCGAGTAGCGGTTGCCGGGATCGAACCAGCTGTCGAGGAACTCGCGCTTGACGTTGCGCAGATTGGGCAGCTGCGCCCAGTCGATTTCGCGCAGCGCCTGCCTGCGCACCAGGGATTCGACGGCATTGCCGGTCGGCACCAGCAGGTCGTAGCCGACGGCACCGGCTTCCAGCTTGGCCAGCATTTCCTCGTTGTCCGAGTAGTAGTCCTGCTTCAGTTCGCAGCGGCAATGCGCCTCGAAGCGCCGCACCGTGTCCTCGGAGATGTAGTTGTTCCAGTTGTAGAGATAGAGCGTATCGGCGGCATGGGCCGGAACCATGCCGGCCGCCAGCAGCGCGGCCAGCAGGCGCAAGCGGCGGACCAGCCGGCGGCATTCCATGGCTTCAGTGCGTCGTCAGGTAGCAGCGCGGCAGCGTCGCCCAGCGGCGCTGGTCGGGACGCGCGTCGGCGCGGGCCGCGAGCACGATGGTGACGCGCTCGGCATCGCCGCCGCCGGCGCCGGGCGCAAACCAGAAGCCGTGGCGGTAGGGCGCCAGCAGGCCGCGCGGCAGTTCGATGCGCTGCCGGGCAGCGTCGATGCGCACGGTTCGCGGCGTGTCGCCATTGACGCTGATTTCGGCGCCGGCAAGGTCGAACCAGGCCAGGACGGCATAGCCCGGCAGCTCGTAGCAGCGATAGCGGCCCGCTGCCGGCGCCTGCGCCGCAGCGGAGGCGGCCAGCAGCAGGCCGGCGATGAAGCTCAGGAGTTGGCGCTGCCGGTACGGTGAGTTCATTGTCTGGCTTTCAGTAGGTCGGGGGCGAAGCGGCTGGCGAGCAGGATCAGCGTCAGGGTCAATGCCATGAGCAGGGTCGACACGGCATTGACCTCGGGCGTCACGGCGACCTTGATCATGGAGTAGATTTGCAGCGGCAGGGTGTTCACGCCGACGCCGGCGACGAAAAAGGTGATCACGAAATCGTCGATCGAGAGCGTGAAGGCCATCAGGAATCCGGCCAGCAGCGCCGGCATGATCAGCGGCAGGGTGATGCGGCGGAAGGTGGCCCAGGGGCTGGCGCCGAGGTCGCGCGCCGCCTCGAAGATGCTTTCGTCCATGCCGGCCAGGCGCGCGCGCACGATCACGGCGACGAAGCCGATGCTGAAGGTGATGTGGGCGACCAGGATCGAGAACAGGCCCAGCGACAGGTCGAGCACCTGGCGGAAGAACAGCAGGAGCGAGACGCCGAGCAGGATTTCCGGCATCGCCACCGGCGTCAGCACCAGCAGCGGCAGCCAGCGCGGCCGGTAGCGATGCATCGCCAGCCCGGCCATGGCGCCGAGCACGGTCGATATGCTGCTCGACGCCAGCGCGATCAGCAGCGAATTGGCGGCGGCGCGCAGCATGTCGTCGTCGTGGAGCAGCTTCGTGTACCAGCGCGTGGTGAAGCCGACCCATTCGGCATTGAGCAGCGAATCGTTGAAGGAAAAGATCACCACCACCGCCAGCGGAATGTAGAGGAAGGCGTAGGTGGCGAGCGAGGCGGCCCACAGCCAGAAGCGTGAGTTCACGGGGCGCCTCCACCGGGCCGGCCATGCAGGGCCGGCCCTGGAACCGGGGGGTGGGCTGTTCACGTCACCGCCTCCGTCCCGTGCAGCCCGCGCTTCGCCGCCCACGCGGCAAGGCCGGCCAGGGCCAGCACGCAGGCCGTGAGCATGATCGACAGGGCCGAGCCGAGCGGCCAGTCGCGGTTTTCGAGGAATTGCTCCTTGATCAGGTTGCCGATCAAGATGTCGCCGGTGCCGCCCAGCAGTTCGGGCACGGCGAACATGCCGAGCACGGGGATGAAGACCAGCGCCGAACCGGAAAAAATGCCGGGCAGCGAGAGCGGAAAAGTCACCCGCCAGAAGCGCGTCCAGGCGTTGGCGCCGAGATCCTGCGCGGCTTCGAGCAGCGCCGGATCGTGCTTTTCGAGGTTGGTGTAGAGCGGCAGCACCATGAAGGGCAGGTGCGCATAGACCATGCCGACGATCACGGCGAAGGGCGTGTAGAGCAGCCCGGCCGGCCCCAGCAGCATGATCCAGGCATAGATGCGGACCAGGAAGTTGCTGGCGAAGGGCAGGATCACCAGGAGCACCAGGAAGTCGCGCCGCTGCTTCGGGCTGCGGGCGATCAGCCAGGCCAGCGGATAGGCCAGCACGATGCAGATCAGCGTGGTCAGCGCGGCGACGAAGAAGGATCGCAGGAAGATTTCGAGGTAGATCACGTCGCCCAGCAGGAAGCGCCAGGCATCGAGCGACAGCGCCGCGACGCTATCCACCGGCGCCAGGCCGCCGAACTCGCCGGTCTCGCGGAAACCGGCGAGCACCACGATCAGCGCCGGCAGCAGGAAGAAGGCCAGCAGGAAGAGCGTCGGCGGCAGCGTGACGATCCACTTGGCGAATCCCGCGGGCCGGCTGCGCGTCGTGTTCACGGTCGGCCTCGGCCTAATTCCTGAGGAATACACCGGCATCATGGCGCCAGCAGACCCAGACCGCGTCGCCGACCTCGTGGAACTTGGCGCGGCCGGGCGCGGCATTGGGCATCAGCGCCTCGATCACGGCGCCGTTGGCCAGTTCCACCTTGTACAGCGTGACGTCGCCCAGATACAGCAGCTCGCGCACGCGGCCTTGGAAGCGGTTCTTCAGGTCGGCCGATTCCTTGTGGCCATGCACGCGGATCAGCTCCGGGCGCAGCGCGAAGGCGCCCTTCTCGCCCACCGCCAGCGGCCGCGGATCGGTCGCCGCGATCTCGCCCAGGCCGCTCGCGTGGAGGCCCAGCAGCACCTTGGAGGACGCGGTGACCGCGACCTCGATCAGGTTGATCTTGCCGACGAAGTCGGCGACGAAGCGGTTGGCCGGCTGGGTGTAGAGCTGGTCCGGCTCGTCGCACTGCTCGACGCGGCCGCCGCGCATCACCGCGATGCGGTGCGACAGCGCCAGCGCCTCCTGCTGCGAGTGGGTGACGAAGACGAAGGTGATGCCGACTTCGCGCTGCAGCGCGATCAATTCGATCTGCATTTCGACGCGCAGCTTGGCGTCGAGCGCGCCCAGCGGCTCGTCGAGCAGCAAGAGGCGCGGCTGGTTCACCAGGCCGCGCGCCAGCGCCACGCGCTGCTTCTGCCCGCCGGAAAGTTCGTGGGGGAAGCTCGCCGCCTTGTCCTCCAGATGCACCAGGGCCAGGGTCTCGCCGACGCGGCGCCGTATCTCCAGCGCCGACTTTCCGGCCATTTCCAGCGGAAAGGCGATGTTGCCGGCCACCGTCATGTGCGGAAACAGCGCGTAGCTCTGGAACACCGTGTGCAGCGGGCGCTTCTCCGGCGGCACGCCGGCCAGCGATTTGCCGTCGAGCAGGATCTCGCCTTCGCCCGGTTCGTCGAAGCCGGCGATCATGCGCAGGATGGTGGTCTTGCCGCAGCCCGAGGGCCCCAGCAGGGTGAAGAACTCGCCGGCCTCGATGGCCAGCGAAACGTCCTTCACCGCCTCGAGCGCGCCGAAGCGGCGGGTTACATTGCGGATTTCGAGCAGTGCCATGGCTGTGGCGCCCGGGTCCGGGCGCTGATTTCAGAGCGGCGTGAGTTCAGGGGAATGGCGTCGCAGGGCCGACATCAGCCGGCCGGGAGTGGATGGTGTTGTAGGGCCGACTTCAGTCGGCCAAGGGGTGGATGGCTTTGTAGGGCCGACTTCAGTCGGCCAAGGGGTGGATGGCTTTGTAGGGCCGACTTCAGTCGGCCAGGGGGTGGATGGCGGACTGAAGTCCGCCCTACGGTCCGCCCTACGGTCCGCCCTACAGTCCGCCCTACGGTCCGCCCTGCAGTCCGCGCGGCGGCGCGCATCGAAGTCGGCGGGCACGGCGGCTATCCGTCCGCATTGATCGTCGCGATGATCTCCTTCAACACCGTTTCGGCCTTTTCGTTGGCGATCTGGCAGGTGCCGGCGTTCTCGTGGCCGCCGCCGCCGTAGTAGAGCATCAGCTCGCCGATGTTGGTGTTGGAACTGCGATTGAGGATGGACTTGCCGGTGGCGAATACCGTGTTCTGCTTCTGCACGCCCCACATGACGTGGATCGAGATGTTGATCTCCGGATACAGCGCATAGATCATGAAGCGATTGACGGCATAGATGGTGTCTTCGTTGCGCAGGTCCAGCACCGCGAGATTGCCATATACGGTGGTGCAGCGCCGGATCTGTTCCCTGGCGCGGTCGGCGTGGTCGAAATACAGATCGACGCGCTCCTTGACGTCGGGCAGCGCAAGGATTTCGTCGATGCCGTGGTGCCGGCAGTAGGCGATCAGGTCCATCATCAACTGGTAGTTGCTGACGCGGAACTCGCGGAAGCGGCCCAGCCCGGTGCGCGAATCCATCAGGTAGTTGAGCAGCACCCAGTCCTTCGGGTCGAGGATTTCCTGGCGCGTGAAATTGCCCGAATCGCTCTTGTCCACGGCGAGCATCATCTCGGTGAAAGGGGCCGGGAAGCGGCTCTTGCCGCCGAAGTGCTCGTACACCACGCGCGCGGCCGAAGGCGCGTCGGGATAGATGATGTGGTTGGGACGCTCGCCGGGATTGCGGAAGGTTTCCGAAAGGTGGTGGTCGAAAGCCAGGAACACGCCGGGCACGAAGGGCAGATTGGTGGTGATGTCGCGCTCGGAAATCTCGACCTTGCCGTCCTGCATGTCCTTGGGATGGACGAACTTGATCTCGTCGATCAGTTCGATTTCGTTGAGCAGCACGGCACAGGCCAGACCGTCGAAATCGCTGCGCGTCACCAGACGGTATTTCTTGTCGGACATGTGGCTTCCCTCCAGAAGACTCAGACGTGAAGGGGATTGTATTCCAGAGTCGTCAGGATGCCGTGCGCGGCATAAAACACCGCCAGGCGCTGCGGCAGGCCCTCGCCGGCAAACAGCATGGCATAGGCTTCGAGCTGCGGCCGATGGCGCGCGGCGTGCGCCTGCAGGCGATCGGGGTCGGCCTGCCGGCCCAGATCGGCGGTCTTGTAGTCGATGATCCAGCGCACGCCGTCCTCGACGAAACTGCGATCGACGACGCGGGTCATCGGCGTATCGCCAGCGCCAACTCCCGTCAGTGCCAGCTCGGCCGCCGCGTCGGCGCGGCGGCGCAGCACCCATTGCCCGTCGCGGCTCGCCAGCGTGGTCGCCAGCATGTGCGCCACCCGCGCCGCGCCGGTGCGGGCCTCGGCCGGCGACCAGCCGCGGCTGGCCAGCCAGCGCTCGAAGCCCGGCTCGCGCTCTGCGACGCACTGCGCCGGCCATGCCTCGGGGGCCGCCGCGATCAGTTCCAGCACGGCGTGGGTCAGGGTGCCGACCGCCGCCGCCAGCGCGTCGGCGGTTTCCTCGCGGGGCGGCGGCGCCACGCCGATCGCGGCCGGCGCCTGCCATGCCGCAGGAATCGCCGGCGCCGCAAGGCGCAGCAGTCGCGGCACGAAATGCGCCAAATCCTCCTGTGAGGCGGACCATGGGGCGGACCATAGGGCGGCGGACCATAGGGCGGCGGACCTTGGGGCGGACCGTAGGGCGGACTGTAGGGCGGACTTCAGTCCGCCGCCTTCGCCGCCTTCGCCGCCTTCGCCGCCTTCGCCATCGCCGCCATCGCCGCTTTGGCCGGCTGAAGCCGGCCCTACATCTTCCCCACCATCTCCTCCCTGTCCAACCGAAGCCGCCCCTGCAGATTCGATGCTGCCCGCCTGCCGGAATTCGGCTTCGAGCACCGGCCACAACCGCCCCAGCGGCGAGGCGGCGCGCGGCGCGAGCGGCGCACCAGCCTCGTCGCGCCGCAGCACCCCGACCAGATGCAGGCGCCGCACCGCGCGCGTCGCGGCGACGTACAGCACGCGCGCTTCCTCGTTGCGGCTGCGCTCGGCCTCCATGCGCTGCAGGAAATCATAGACCGTCGGCGCCCCCCCCTGCCGCGCCCGCCGCCGGTTCACCGGCGCGGCGACCATGCGCTCGCCGTCCGCCAGCGCAAAGCTGTCCCAGGCCAGCAGCGGCGTGTCGCGCGCCGCCGGTTCGCGATGCAGGCCCGGCAGGATCACGGTGTCGAACTCCAGGCCCTTGGACTTGTGGATGGTCATCAGTTGCAGGCGGCCGTCGGCCTGCGCATCGGGCGCCGCATAGAGGCGCGCCATGTCGTCTTCGAGGCTGTCGAGCTCGAAGCGCCCCGCCGCATCCAGCGCGTCGAGCCGGGCGAAGAAGGCCTGCGCGTCGGCAAGCTCGCCGGCGCCGGCCAGGCAGGCCGCGCCGCCGAGTTTCTTCCAGGCATCCTCGATCCAGCGCCGGCGCCGCTGCCGGCCCTGCCCCGCCAGCGCCTCGGCCAGCACCGTGCGCAGATGCAGCGCGCGCCGGCGGCCGTCGGGCGACAGCCGCCCGATGCGTTCGTCATCGTGCAGCAGCGACCAGACCGTGCTTTGCTGGTCGTCCGCGGCAAGCAGCAGCAGATCGGCCAGCCGCAGGCCGCACCAGGGCGCGCGCAATATCGCCAGCCAGTGCAGGCGGTCCGCCCGGTGATGCAGGGCGCGGGTCAGCGAAATCAGGTCCTGCACCGCCTGGCGCCCGGCCAGGGGCTCGATCTCGACCGCCGAGTAGCGCCAGTCCGGCGCATGCCGGCGCAGCGCGGCGACCAGCGCCGACAGGTGGTCGCGCGCGCGCACCAGCACGGCGATGTGGCGCGTCGGGTCGGCGCGCCATTCGGCTTCGATCAGCGCGACGATCTGCGCCGCTTCGGCGCGCCCCGCCTGGTCCGGCTCCGCCACGACGGCATGAAACTGCACGCCGCCGTCGGCCGGCGCCGCGCGCGTGGCGACGAACTCGCGGTAGCGGATTTCGCCGCGCAAGGGTTCGTCCGCCGCCGGAAATACCGCGGGAAAGCAGGCGTTGATCCAGTCCACCACTTGCGGGCAGGAACGGTTGTTGCGCGACAGGCGCAGGCGCGTGAGCCGCAGCGCGCCGATGCCGCGCTCGGCGACGCGCAGGAAGAGCCCGACGTCGGCCTTG
>JACPUD010000125.1 GCA_016192435.1 Rhodocyclales bacterium
CCGCGGCGGTGCCGCCCAGCGCCTTTTTCATCGCCGTGACGCTGTCGCCGCGGCTACTGAGGTCGAGCGCGACGTTGCCGCGCCCTTCCAGCAGATCCTTGTCGGCGAGATCCTGCATCAGCGGGTTGATGCTGATGCCGGCGAGGTTCTGCTTGATGGCGACGCCGTTGCCCGCGGCATTCAGCGACAGGCTGCCGCTGGCCGAACCTTCGTAGAGATTCAGGCTCAGCGGCGCGATGTCCAGCCGCCCGCCGGCGAGCTTGAGCTGCGCATTCAGCTTCGCCAATTTCAGCTTCGACACCTGCAGCGCGCCGATGCGGATGCCGCCCCTGACGTCGTGGCCCTTGAGCGCGGAGAAATCCAGCTTGCCTTCCTTGGCGGATTTGTCCGCGGCGGCCTTGGGCGGCAGGTACTGGTCCACGTTGAGCCGGTCGATGTCGAGGTCGAAGACGATGGCCAGCGGCGCGAACTTCGCCAGCTTGAGCTGCAGTGCGATATTCGATTCGTCGAAGCGGGTGCCGAGTTCCAGCGCGGCATTCTGCTTTGCCAGATCGGCGCGCAGGCTGCCCGCCAGCGGCAGCTTGAGCTGCTTCATCGGCATCTGCGGATTGGCCAGATCGACGCTGCCGCCGAGCTTTTCCAGCGCCACGGTCTGCGCCGCGAGGTTGGCCGCCAGCGGCGATTCGAGCCGGGCCTTGACCATGGTCTCGCCCGACTTCGCATCGAGATCGAGCGCCAGTTTGCCGATCTTCAGCGCCTTGGCATTGCCTTCGACGCCCGACAGCACCAGCTTTGCGGCGACGCTGCGGCCGCTGCCGGCCAGCGTCGCGCTGAGGTTCAGGGTTTCGCCGCCGGCCTGGTCGGGCGACAGCGCCAGCTTCGGCGCATCGAGCTTCAGCTCAAACGCATCGCTGCCGCTCTTGCCCCTGGCGGCCAGCGCCAGCGCATCGACCGACAGGGTCTGCCTGCCGCTGTCGGCCTGCACGCGCCCGGTGCCGAGATCGAGCCTGGACAGGGTCGTGGTGCTACCGCTCTTCTCATCGCGCCAGGTGAATTGCGCATTGGCCAGCCTGATGCCGGCGATGTCGATCCGCACGGGCGTGCTCGCCGTGCCGCCAGCGCCAACTTTCGGCGTCTCGGCCTTGCTGCCCGTCAGGTCGTCGATGTTCAGCGTGCCATCCTTGCGTCTGATCAGCGTCGCCCGGAGGCCATCGACTTCGATCCGTCGCACCTGCACCTGCTGCGATAGCAGCGGTATCACGGCCACCGCCACCCGTGCCGAGTCGAGCGCGAGGAATTCCTCCTTGGCGCCGGGCTCCGACAGGGTGAGGCGGCCGAGCTTGATGCCGACATCCGGCCACACCGAGAGTTCGAGCTTGCCCGCGATGTCCAGGCGGCGCTCGGTCTGCTCCAGCACCACGCGGCTGATTTCGCCCTTGATCTTTTCGCCATCGAACAGGGCATACAGCGCGCCGACCCCCACCGCGAGCAGGGCCAGAACCAGGCCGAGCGCGATGCCGATAATGCGAAATGCCTTCATGCGGATTTCCAGGGCCGGGAAAATAGGCTAGATTAAACGTATTGACAGACCAAGGGGAGCGCAAATGAAACACAAACTGAGTCTTATTCTGGGTCTTGCGTCGACGCTGGCATTCGCACAGCAGGGCGGCATCGGCACGGTAAAGGTCGAACCAAACCCGGCCCGCGCCGGGCAGGAAGTGAAAATCACCATCGCGGCCGAAGGCGAGGCGCCTGGCTTCTGCGGCATGGTGGTGCATTTCGATGACGGGAGCGAATCGCGCAACGTCAAGATCGACGGCCAGGAAGGCAAGTTCCCCGTCAGCATTTCCAAGACCTATGCCAAGGCGGGCAGCTACAGCATCAAGGCCGAAGGCAAGCGCATCACCACCCATTTCCCCTGCGTCGGCACGGCAACCGCCAAGCTGGTGGTCGAACCGGGGCCGGCCGCCGCCGCCGCGGCGGCTCCGACCTGTCCGCAGGGCTACAAGATGGTCGGCCGCATGGGCAAGGCCGGCGATTTCTCCTGCAAGGGCGGCAAGGGCGCAATGGCTCCGGCCAAGCCCTTGGGCTGCGCCATGGGCCTCGAGTACTTTGCCAACGACAAGGCGAGGCAGGTCGGCTGCCGCAAGCTGAAGGCGCAGAAGAAATAGGTCCGCGCACGGCGCGCAGCCACAATCCCGCGCCGTGTTTTCCGCTGTCCTGGCCGCAAGCGGCCAGGAAGCGCGCTGCTGTGCAGGGATCCGATGAACAACTCAATTACGCCGCCGCCGGTGCGCTCGCCCTGCGTCAAGGTTTGCGAACTCGATCCGCAAAATGGTCTGTGCCGCGGCTGTCATCGGACCCAGGACGAGCGCGACTGGTGGGTGGCCTACAGCAATGTGCAGCAGCGGGAGGTGTTGCAGCGCTGCGAACAGCGCCGCGCAGTCCTGGCGCGCGGTGGCGGCGAGTTGGCGCCCAACATGGGCATCGTCGCGCCGCGCCGCAGCAAATAGCGCAGCGCAGAGAAAAACGGCCCCCATCGCTGGGAGCCGTCTGAATGCTGGTGGTGATGAGTGGACTTGAACCACCGACCCCCGGATTATGAA
>JACPUD010000129.1 GCA_016192435.1 Rhodocyclales bacterium
CCGACATCCTGCGCGGCGGCTCGGGCGCGGACCGGCTGGTGGGCGGCGCCGGCGCCGATGTCTTCGTCTTCGCCGCGGGCGACGGCGGCGCCACGCTGGCCGCAGCCGACATGCTTTACGACTTCGAGGACGGCATCGACCGCATCGCGCTGGCGGGCGGGCTCGAATTTGCCGATCTGACCTTCAGCCAGGGCAACGGCACGGACACGTCCGCCAACAACACGGTCATCCATACCGGCAACGGCGAATACCTGGCGGTGCTGCTCGGCACCAGCGCCATCACCGCAGTCGATTTCCAGATTGCGGCGGGCTGACTTCCGGGTCAGCGTTCTCCCAATGACTCGGAAAGTGTCTTGGTGATCGGCTTGGTCAGATACCGCAGGACGCTCTTCTGACCGGTCTTGACCTCGACCATGGCCGTCATGCCCGGTTGGATCAGGATAGGTTCGTTCTTCTTGCTGACCAGGCCTTTCCCCGTGGTCTTGATCTGTACCCGGTAGTAGGACTGCTCGGTTCCCTGGATGGTTTCGGTCAGCGTGTCCGCGCTGATATAGCTGACTTCGCCATGAAGAACGCCGTAGATCGAATAATCGTAGGCATCGAGCTTGATCGTTGCCGGCAAGCCTGGTTTGACGAAGGCGATCTCGGCGGGCTTGACCTTGGCTTCGACGATCAAGTCTTCATCCGCAGGCACGATCTGCATGATTTCTTCGCCCGGCTTGGCCACTCCGCCCAGGGTGGTCAGACGCACGTTGCGCACGATGCCATCCATCGGCGACAACACTTCGGTGAAATTCAGCTGCTCCTTGCGCTGCGTCACTATCTGCTGCACGCCCGCCAAGTCTTCCTCGGCCTTCACCAGTTCCGCCTGACAGTCCTGCAGGTACTTGTTGCGCTTGTTGGTGATCTGGCTGCGGACATCGACGAGTTGCCGCTGCAGTTTGATGATTTCCGCGCGGCTGACGTCGCCGGCCTGGAGCAGCGGCAAATTCATCTCCAGCTCTTCCTTGATCAGGGCTTCAGCTTTTTCCAGCGAGCTGACTTCCTCGCGCAAGGCCCCCTGGCGCTTGGCGAACAAGGCGAGCTGGTTGGCACGAAAGTCAGGGTATTTGGCCAGTTCCTTTGGGAAACTGGGCGCGCCGCCGAAGATTTCCGCATTCAGGCGCGCCACCGTCGCCTTGAGCGCCGCCGATTTGGCCGCGCTTTCCAGATAGCTGGCCTCGGCCTTGGTGTGGTCGAAGCGCGCCAGCAGTTGCCCGCGTTTCACCGGCGAGCCTTCGCGCACCGGGAGCTCCGAGAGTACGCCGCCTTCCATGACCTGAATCACCTGATTGCGGGAACTGGAAATAACCTGGCCGCCGGCGCGCGTGATCTGATCCAGTTCCGCCCAGTCGGCCCAGACCAGGAAGCCGACGATGGCCAGGGCGCTGCCCCAGATCAACATGCGGCCGGTTCCCATTTTCAGTTGCGTGATCAAGCGGATGCCTCCTGGGGCAAAGGTTGTTGCGCGGGCGCCTTGCCGGAGATCCGGGCAAGGACGGCGTCGCGCGGACCATCGAGCTGCACGCGCCCGCCATGCAGCACCACAAGCCGGTCGAGCAGCGGCAGCAAGGCCGTCTTGTGCGTCGTCACCAGCAAAGTCGCCCCCTCGGCGGCCAGCTCGCGCAACAGATTGACCACCCGCGCCTCCGTTGCCGAATCCATCGCCCCGGTCGGTTCATCGAGTAGCCAAACCTTCGGCCTGGCGAGCAGCATGCGGGTCAGCGCGATCAACTGCTTCTGTCCGCCGGAAACACCGCGCCCTCCTTCGGTCAGCTCCAGCGCCAGGCCGGCGGCTTGCCCGAGGATCAAATCGATCAGGCCGGTACGCTTCGCCGCGGCAAGAATCGCGTCCTCGCCGGGATCGGGCAAGCCGAGCAACAGGTTGTCGCGCAAACTGCCGCTGAACAGGCGCGTCTCCTGCGGCAGATAGCCGACGACCTCGCGCGCCACGGTCGGCGCCAGGGTTGCCAGATCGACGCCGCCGAGAAACACCTTGCCTTCCGCCGGTCGATACAGGCCGGAAGCCAGTTTGAGCAAGGTGCTCTTGCCCGAACCGATCGGCCCGATCAAACCGACGCGCTCGCCCGGCTTGATCTCCAGTCGCTCGACTTCGAGTGCCGCGGTCTTCGCCGCACCATAAACGAAACGCGCGCGCTCGAAACGGAAACCGCCTTCCAGGCTTTGCGGCATCAATGCCGCGTGCGCCTCGTCAGCCTCGTTGGGCAGGGCGACGATCTGTTCCAGTCCGTCCAGAGCGGCACGGGCGAGCGCCCACTGCACCATGACGCCGGGCAGTTGCACGATGGGCGTCATGGCACGGCTGCCGATGATCGAGCAGGCCAGCAAGCCCCCCATCGTCAGCCGGTTTTCGGTGACGAAGTAAGCGCCCGCCGCCACCAGCGAGATATAGCCCAACTGCTGCAAGGCCACGGTGAGGTTCTGCGACAAGGCCGTATAACTGCGAATATTCTGCTCGGCATCGCTGGTTTCGGCCACGAGGCGATTCCAGCGCGACTGGATCGCCCACTCGGCGCTGTTCGACTTCAGCGCCTCGGCGCCATCGACCGCCTCGACCAGCAGGCCGGCCTTACGATTGCTGGCCGAGAGATTGCGCCGCGTATGGCGTTGGATGGCGCCCTGGAACATAAGGCCGGTGGTCAGCGCGATGGGCAGGAAGATCAGCGGCACGACGACGACCCAGCCGCCGACCGCGGCGATGACCAGCAGGAAGACGATGGCAAACGGAACATCGGCAAGCACGAACAGCGAGGTCGATGCCAGGACCCCGCGCACCATTTCGAAACCCTTGACCTGCGACGCCAGCGTACCGACCGAGGCGGGCCGGACTTCCATGCGGATACCGAGCATGCGCCTGAAAAACCACTCCGACAATTCATGATCGATGGTGTTGCAGGTGCGGTCGACCGTATGGCTGCGCACCTGTTTGAGCAGCAGTTCCAGCACCACCGACAGCGCCACGCCGACAGTCAGCACCCACAAGGTGTGGAATCCCTGGTTCGGTATGACGCGATCGAAAACCTGCATCGCATAGAGTGAAGTCGCGAGCGCCAGCAGGGAAACCAGGCCGGTCGCCAGCACGGCGTCGCCAAACACCCCCTTGCGCTGCCATAGCGCCAACCGCACCAATTCCAGCGCATGCGGCTTCGCCTTCGCCTCGCGCGAGCGCTGCGGCAGCGACAGACAGCTTGCGCCGGCAAGATCCGGCAGGGAAACGGCTTCGCCGTCTACGCCTTCACCGCGCCAACTGCCGTCATGCGCTCGCGCCGTAATCAAGGCCCAGCCGAGGTTTCCGGCATGGACCACAAAAGGCAGGCTGGCCGGCGTCGGGTCGGCAATCGCCTGCGGTTCGCCGTCGAGCTCCGCCAGACGCCAGGCCCCGGCAAACAATTCCGCGGCAGTTCTGCCGGACGGCGCGCCTGCCCGATCCGGCAACCGCCCGAGGTCCCCCAGTCGGGCAGCTTCGACGCGCTGCCCGGCCAGACGAGCCGCCCGGTCCACCAGTTGCCCCATACAGCCTTGCGCGACGCCAGCTTGCTCATTGCTCGTTACTGCGTTCAATGGGTCGCTCATTTCTTGGTCAAGGTTCCCGCCTGGGCTCGCAGTCGCAAGCCGGCAGCGATGGATTGGGCGCGCGCATCCTCGGCGGCGAATTGCGCCTGGGTGGCTTCGCGCACGGCATTGAGCACGTCGATCCAGGACTTGCGCCCGATCACGTACTGGCGTTCATAAGAGGCGAACACCTCGTCCGACATGAAGCTGGACAGACGCGCCGTTTCCAGCCGCGAACGGGCTGCCGTCCACTCGTCCCAGTCCACCGCGATGCGCTCCGTGACGTCGCGCTCTGCCGCTTCGCGCGCACGCCGCGCGGCTTCACGCCGGGCAATCGCCGCATCCACTCCCGAGGCGGCGGACAAACCGGCTCCGGGCTGCGCCGTGAGCACGACCAGCGCCCGACTGTCGGTCGCCAGACCGCCGCCCGAGCTGCGCTCGAAGCGCAACGCGAGCTGGGGCATGTAGGCCGAGCGCCTCTGGTCGATTTCCGCCGTCGCCGCCTCTTCCTCGTGACGCAAGCGGCGCAGGGTCGGCGAGGCGGCGAGCGCTGCTGCCAGCGCGGCATCCAGCGTGGCCGGCACCCCCTGGTCGTCGATATCCTGCCAGGAAACTTCCCTCACCGGCTGACCGCTCAACTGGACCAATTGGGTCAAGGCGTTTCTCAGGGACTGGGAAACCAGGGACAGTTCATTCTTCGTCTGATACAGACGCGACTCCGCCAGACGTTGATCGGTCTGCGAACTGACTTCCTGCGTGACGCGACGACGGATCATGGCAAGCAGCTTTTCATGCGCCTCTACGCCGGACGCGGCGTGGCCCTCCCTGGCTTTCTGGCGTAGCGCTTCCAGGTAGGCGGTGACGACCCGCAGCGAAACCTCGAGCGTGGTTTCGTCCAGGCCGGCATCCGCGGCATCGAAGCGGCTGCCCGCAGCCTCGATGCCCGCATTGATGCGCCCGCCCGCCCACAGGGGCTGGTCGATGCGCACAAGGTTGGCGGCCGCACGTCCGTCACTGCCCGAGGTCGCCTCGATACTGGGCGTCGGGAAACGCGCCCATTCGGCGCCCTCTTTGTCGGCCGAAGCGGCGTCCCGTGCCGAGCGTTTGCCGAGAATCGCCGGATGCTGGGTCAGCGCTGCCTCAAGAACGCGGTCGAAGGTCGGCAACGGATCGGCGTGGGCGGCGCCTGCCGCCCACGCCAGGACGACCAGCCCTAGCGAGAAAATCTTCATGTTTCAGTGGCCCGGCGAAGAATATTCAGTGCCGCGTCGGCTGCACGCCGGGCACGGCCTGCGCCGCGGCGGCCTGCTGGGCTGCATGGCGGGCACGCAGGGAAGCGAGTTGCGCCTTGTGGCTTTCGCGCATCCCGTTCAGTTGCAGTTCCTGCTGCTTCCTGATGCCCGCCAGTTGCGCTTCCTGCTGGGCAAGCATGGCCTGCAGCTGCTTTTCCTGCTGTTCCTGAACGGTGGCGAGCTCGCGCTCATGCGCTGCCTTCATCGATTCAATTACGTCGCTCATGGTGGCTTGCATCCTTGCAGAATCTCATTAAAACAAGAAGCCGCCCTCTGATACGGGCGGCTCCTGCGGAGGTGCTTGTGACGGAGTTTATACGGGCTGCGTGTTAAGAGTGATGTAATTGCCGAAAGTCATCAGATTCATCGCCGTCACATTGCTCAGGACAACGCCGGTCATTACGGCGCCGACCGTCGAATCGCCATCATAAACGAGCAAGGTGTCCGCTCCGGCGCCTGCGGTGAACAGCCCGCCCGCGTAACTTCCCTGCACCACCTCGTACGACGAGTCCCCAAAGCTGCGAGTCTGGCTGGAAGTTTCGCGCATGTCGATCCAGATCGCGTCGTCAGCACCGAAATCGGTGATGACATCGGCGGCGCCACCGGCAAAGCTGTAGACCCCGTTGGCCAGAGTCGCCAGGGGCGAATCTCCCTGCCGCAACTCGAATTCGTCCGGGCCGCCGCCGCCGGTCATGGTGTCGGCGCCCGTGCCGCCGCTCAGCCAGTCCTCATAGGCCGAGCCGGTCAGCGTGTCGTTGCCGCCGTTGCCGTTGAGGTCGTAGCCGCCGGTGGCCGTGAAGGCCGACAGATCGATGCTGTTGTTGCCGCTGCCACCCTCGGCCGAACCGCCATAACCGGGGTCGGAGTCATCCATCATGACGTTGCCGAGTGCATCGCGGAAACCATCGGTGTTGTTGGTCCCGCCGTAGTTGATCAGTACCCAGTCTTCCTGGGTGAAGCTCTGGTCGGTGGTGACGGTCCAGTTTGCCGTGCCGTCTCCGGCAAGATTGGTAAACGCGACAGTCGTGACGCCGCTTTTCTGCATCGTCAAGGCCAGGGAGCCCGTCGGCATTAGGGCGTTTTCCGTGAAGTCGAGCTGGAAGCCGTTAGCGGTGAGTCCGAAGCCGACTATTTCCGGACCCTGGACATCGACGAGTTGCACCACGTTGACGCCTTGAGTATTGCCCAGCGTTGCGCTGGCAACGCCGATCAGGCCGCTCAGGGTCACCAGGGTATCCGGTGGCTCCAAGCCGCCTTGCGTGACCAGAATGCCGGCATCCTGGAACACCACCAGCGAATCGACCGCACCGTTGCTGTCGGCATCGACCTTGAAGGCCACGGTGCTGCCCGTCGAGTTGATATTCTGGGACAGGTAGCTCACCCCATCGGCGGAGTTCGCCAGGGTCATCGCGACGGCGTCGCCACCCGAGGTGTAGAAACTGACGATACCGCTGGCAATGCTGTGCTGGGCTATCCCGTTGTATGCCGCGCCGGCGACCATGCCGCTGTCGCCCGCGATGATGGCCGACGGCAGACTCAGCTGGTCGTGCTTGGTCGCATCGCCCGATGCAATGTCGAAGCCGGTGTCGGACGGCGAAGTGGCTGAGCCCTTGACCAGATCGCGGGCGCCGACAATGCTGTCACCGGGCCGGATGAATACCACGTCACGGGAATGCGGAACAGATCCGCCATTCTCGACCAGCACGATGGCATCCGATCCTTCACTGCCAATCAGCGTGTCCGCTCCGCCGCCGTCGATCAGCGTGTCGTTTGCGCCGGTACCGATCAGCGTATCCATGCCGCCATTGCCGCGCATCTGGATCGGCAGCGAGGAGCCGTAGTTTTCCAGGTCGATGGTGTTATTCACGTTGCCGCCAAACCAGACTTCCAACCCGGTCAACTCGGTCCCTGCGGCATTGCCCAGATTGCCCCAAGTGGCGTCATAGGTAGCCTTCAAAACATCGGTGCCAAGAAGCGTTGTCGAGGTTTGGAAGGTATAGGCAAGCCCTGACACACTGGACCCAGTAATCACTATGGTTGCACCCTGATTGCCATTTGCGGGATCGGGATTCTGGTACCAGCTCAGCCCTTGCAGCGGCTGTGCATCGAGGGTCATCAAGTCCTCGCTGAAGGTCAGCGTGATCGAGCCTGCAGTGGAGAAGCTTGCCCCCACCAGCGTCGGTGCCGCAGCGGTCGACGACGGAGTGGTCAGCGTCGCCAGATCGACGGTCAGCGCCGAGATGCCGCCGGCATCTTGATCGAAGCTCAGGTATTCGACGTTGCTCACGGAATCCGTGCCAAAGCTGGTCGCCGGATCGACTACGCTGAGGTCGGTGACTGTCCAGTTGCCGTTCCCGGCATTCCACTGCACCAGCGCCAGGGCGGTACCGGCACCGGCGCCGCCCGACTGGCTGACCACATGGCCGTTCAGGGCCTCGCTCCAGGCGATGGTCGGCGTCGCCGTGCCCGACGCGTGAACCGCATAGCCTGCGGAATCGTTGGTGCCGTCGCCACCGTTCAGGCTGTCATTGCCGCTGCCGCCGACCAGCCAGTCATTGCCGCCGCCGGCGTTCATCTGATCGTAGTCCGCGCCGCCATACAGCAGGTCGCGAGCGGTGCCGCCGACCAGAATGTCATTGCCGCCGCCACCCATCAGGATGTCGTTGCCGAGATTGCTTGCAGCAAGGGTGTCGTTGCCGGCGCCGCCGCTCAACAGCATCATGCCTGTGGTGCTGCCCAGCGTGTCGTCTGCGGCGGTGCCGAACTGCAGCGTCAAGCCCATCCGGCCATCCCACTGGTCGAAGCGGAACTGCAGCGCTTCCACGTTGGTGGCCGTCATCAGCCTGCCCAGAGTCGTGTAGTCCATGACGATGAGGGCGCCGCTGTCGTCCGTGTCGAGGCGATAGAGGTTGGTCGTCGTATTGGGCGTAAAGCCGGTCTCACCCCAAGTGCCTTCCTGGCTCTGGATCGCCGGGCCCATGATGCGGTTGACGATGGCCATCTGCTGTCCGGGAAGCTCGAAGACCAGCCGGTCGGTCCCCGCACCGCCGTCGGCAACGGTGTTGTTGCCGTTGTTAGCGACGAAGATGGCGTCATTGCCGGCGCCGGCGTTGATGACATTGGCGCCGCCTTCGCCCTGGATCGCGTCGTTGCCGAGCGAACCGGTGATGGTGTCGTTGCCGGCACCGCCACGCACCGTATAGCGGGCCGCGGCATCGGTTTCGGCGGAGAGATCGATCGTGTCGGCGTTGCGCGAGCCGCGCACGAAGTGTTCGCCGGCGACCGCGGCATCGGTGTAGGTGGCTACACCGTTGGCCAGCAGAATCTCGCTGGCGTTGGCGTCTTGATACGTCGTGCCGTTGAAATACTGGAGGTGATAGATCAACTGCTCCACGCCGGCGGGGAAGCTGGCCGGTACGCTCAGGGTCGTCGCGACGCTGCCGTCGGGCGCGAAGGCCTTGATCTGACTATTGGCGGCGTCGTACTTGAGGTAATAGCCGTTGGCAACTTCGGCTGTTGTCACCGATCCCGGCAGCACCACCGGCACGCCGAGGACGTCGCGGCTACCGTCACCGCCAGTGACCGCGTAGCTGCCCACCTCCGTTGGCACCACATACTGGCCATCGGTTACCTGCACCAATGCCGGGTTGGCTTCATACACTCCTAGCGCGTCGTTGCCCGCCGTTCCGGTGCCGGTGGCCACCGCGTCGCCATACAGATAGTTGCCCGCGGTGATGGTGCGATTGCTGCTGTCCAGCGTCAGGTTGGCCGGCAACTGGTCGAAGTTGCTGATGATGCTGCCGCCGTTGAGGTTCACGTTGCCGATGTGGAACGTACCCTTGTCCGTCGCCGTCGCCGTATAGACGAACACCATCGAGTTTTGCCCAAAGGCCGGATTGAAGCCTTCGTTGATGTACTGCTGGAAGCCGGCCTGCACACTGTGATTGAAGCTGCCGTCGTCGTTGTAGATGTCCAGGCTCAGGCTAGGCGTTCCGTTAGTTGTATCGACCACCACCGCGTTGCTGAAATGCACCTGGATCGCGATCTCGCTTCCGGTGACGACCACCGCATCGGTGTAGTTGTTGGTCCAGTTGATATACGTTGCCCCCGAAGCCGTCCCGGAAGTATTGTTGGTCACACTCTGGCCGAAAAGGTTGGCGGCATCATTGCCGGCCACGTCCTGGAGCGTTGTGCCCTGATAGCCAAGCGTCACCGTAGCGCCAGCGGCAACTGCGGTAGGCAGGGTCAGCGTTACGGTTGCGCCGCTGACAGCCACGCTGCTGGGTACCAGCGGGGGCGGCGTGCCCGTGCCGACCATGAAATCGCTGGCGAGCGGCGAACTGCTCGCGTCAAGCAGCTCGTTGTAAGTCAGCGTCAGCGTCGCGCCGTTCACCACGGCGCTTTGCAGTACCGGCGCAGTGGTATCGCCACCCGAAGTCTGCTGCATCAGCGTGATGTAGTTGCCATTGGCATTGAACTCGGACGGCATCACGCCGCTCAGAACGACGCCGGTCGCTGCAAAATTCGAGCTTGCATCGCCGTCATAGACCAGCAGGGTGTCGGCCCCCGTAGCCGTATTCTCGTGGAAGCTGCCGCCGCTGTAGTCGCCCGCCACCAGGATGTAGTCGCCATCACCCATGCCGGCCGGCGAAGTCGCGGCCCAATCACGGTTGGCCGGCAGGTTCAGGTACACCGCGTCGCCAGGCGCGAAGTCGGTGATCACGTCGGTGCCACCGGCAAAGCTATAAACGCCGGTTGCATAGCTCAGCGCGGTGCCGTCACCCGGGTTGAATGCAAATTCGTCTTCGCCAGCGCCGCCGGTCATCAAGTCGGCGCCCGTACCACCTTCCAGCCAGTCGCTGCCCGCAGATCCGATCAGGGTATCGTTGCCCGGAGCACCCTCCAGGTCGTAGCCGCCAGCGGCTGAGAATATGGCGGAATTGCTCAAATCGATTACGGTGTTGCCGCCGCCGCCCTCGGCCGTGCCACCGTAGCCGGGATCGGGTTGATCCACCATGACATTGCCGAGCGCATCATGGAAGCCATTGCTGCTGTCGCTGCCGGCGTAATTGATCAGCACCCAGTCATCCTGCGTGAATGTCTGATTGGTGTGGACCGTCCAGTTGGACGTACCGCTACCATCAACTCCAGTGAACGCGACGTCGATCGTACCGCTCTTCTTCATCGTCAGCGCTAGGTTCGCCTGCACTGTGGGCATCAAGGCGTTTTCCGTGAAGTCGAGCTGGAAGCCGTCGGTGGTCAACCCGAAGCCAATCACCTCTGGCCCCTGAACATCGACGAGTTGCACTACGTTGGCACCTTCAGTATTACCCAGCGTTGCGCTGGCAACACCGATCAGGCCGCTCAGGGTCACCAGCGTGTCGGGTGGAGCAATGCCGCCTTGCGTTGCAAGCGTGCCAATGTCCTGGAACACCACCAGCGAGTCGCTGTTGGTTAGGTTGCCATCGTTATTCACATCTACCTTGAAGCCGACGGTGGCGCCGACCTCATGGATGTTGGCTGCCAGGTAGGCCACAGCATCGGCCGAGGTTACCCTCGTGCCGGCAGCGGCGTCCGTGGCGTTAAAGACAACGGCCAGTGACGTTCCGCCGGTGTTGTAGAAGCTGACGATGCCGTTGCTGATGCTGTGCCCGGAAATGCCGCCGGCGGAATCCGTGCCATCGACAATACCCGTCGTGTTACCGGCGATGACAGCGGACGGCAGACTCAGCACGTCGTGATTGCCGGCGGTAACGGAAGCAATGTCGAAGCCGGTATCGGAGGGCGAAGTCGCCGAGCCCTTGACCACATCGCGGGCGCCGACGATGCTGTCACCGGGCTGGATGAACACCACGTCACGGGAATGCGGGACAGTTCCGCCGTTCTCGACCAGCACGATGGCATCCGATCCCTCGCCGCCTATCAGCGTGTCCGCTCCGCCGCCGTCTATCAGCGTGTCGTTCGCGCTGGTACCGGTCAGCGTGTCGCTGCCGCCATTGCCGCGAATCTGGATCGGCAGCCAGGAGCCGTAGTTGTCCAGATTGATGGTGCTGGTGCCGGAGCCGCCAAACCAGATTTCGCCGTTAGGCACCGGATTGCCGCCGGCGTCGACCAGCTCGCCATGCATCGGCATCGGGCTGCCGCTGTATTGCGCCTGCACGACGTCGGTGCTCGACAAGGTCACGTTGGTGGTGAAGCTGATGGTGTTCGCTGTCGTGTCCACGCTGTAACCCGTGGTCGGGAACAGCGCTGCGTTGTAGGCCGCCTGCGACCAGCCGTCGGAGTAGTCGGGATTCTTGAAGAAGCTCAGCATCGGACTGCCCGTGCCGGACCACGTCACCGCCTCGCTGAAGCGCAGCGTGATCGTGGAATTCGCGCCTTCCGTAAAGCTCGCCCCCACCACCGCGGGGATCGTCGTGTCGTTGGGATCGATCGGGCCGCCGCCACCGCCACTACTGATGATTGTCCAGTTCTCACCATAAACGATCGTATTGCCGTTCATGGTGCTGGTGCCACCGAGGAAGGTCAGTGAGCCGTCCGTGCTGTAGTAGAACTCATGTTCTTCCTGCGGCGTGGTCTCGCCGGTTCGCGTGAACTCGCCGCGCTCGACGATCGCCGTCCTGACGTCAGCGCCATCCACGGTGCCATCACCGGTAAAGTCAAAGGTGGTGACTTCGTTCTCTGTTCGCGTGTTCCAGCCGCTACCGAAGCTGCCTTGGGACTCCGATCCTATCCAGTTCCAGTTGGCGTCGTTGTAACCGGTGTTACTGCCTTCCGTCCACGTGCTGGTGTAGCTGGTGCCCAGCTTGTTGCCGCTGGCATCGTAGTAGGTTCTGCCACCAATGCCGTCATCGGCGTATTTCGCATCCACGCCGAACAGGTCAGCCGCCACCGAATCGGCAGCCACCGTTGTCAGGCCCGTAAGGTCGGTGCGCGCCTGCGAAATGATTACCCAGTTCGCGCCGTAGGTAGTGGTCTCGCCGTTCCAGGTGCTGGTGCCGCCCAGGAAGGTCTGATTGCCGTCGTTGCTGTAGTAGTACTCCCGGCTGTCCCGTGGTGTGATCTCATTTATTTCCGTGAACTCGCCGCGCTCGACGATCACCGACCGATTGGTCTCGGTTGCGTCCGTCGCCACGGTGCCGTCGCCATTGAAATCGAAGCTGACCGACTCGACTGTCCGCGTGTTCCAGCCGCTGCCCAAGCTGTCTTGAATCTCCGACCCTATCCAGTTCGAGTTGGCATCGTTGTAGCCGGTATTACTGCCTTCCGTCCACGTGTTGGTGTAGCTGGTGCCCAACTTGGCGCCGGTGGTGGCGTCGTAGTAGGTCCTGCCACCGAAGCCGTCATCGGCGTATTTCGCATCCGCGCCGAACAGGTCGGCGGCCATCGATTCGGCGCCAACCTGCGTCAGGTTGGTCACGTCGCGCGCCTGCGACAGGATCACCCAGTTCGCCCCGTAGGTCGTGGTCTCGCCGTTCCAGGTGCTGGTGCCATCGAGTAGGTTCCAGCTTGAGTCGTAGTGGTAGCTGTAGCTGCTGGTGTTCGTGCCGTGGGCCCAGGTGCCGCTTTCGATGAAGCTGCCGTCGGTCTGCGTCACGCGGCTGCTGGTGCCCGCATTGCCGTTGCTGTCGCTCCACTCCGACCCCAGCCAGTTCCAGTCGTCGTCGTTGTAGCCGGTATTAGTCGAGGTAAAGCCCTGGCCATCATCCCACGTGCTGGTGTAGCTCGTGCCCAGTTTGGCGCCCGTTGTGGCGTCGTAGTAGGTCCTGCCACCGAAGCCGTCATCGGCGTATTTCGCATCCGCGCCGAACAGGTCAGCCGCCGTCGAATCGGCGGCCACCGTTGTCAGGCCCGTAAGGTCGGTGCGCGCCTGCGACAGGATCACCCAGTTCGCCCCGTAGGTCGTGGTCTCGCCGTTCCAGGTGCTGGTGCCGTCGATCAGGTTCCAGTTCGCGTCGTAGTGGTAGCTGTAGCTGCTGGTGTTGCTCGCATCCACCCACGTGCCGTTGTC
>JACPUD010000130.1 GCA_016192435.1 Rhodocyclales bacterium
CCAGATCAACGGCGCCATGGGCCAGCTGAACCAGGCCACGCAGCAGAACGCTTCGGCCTCCGAGCAACTCGCCGCCACCGCCGAGGAAATGGGCGGCCAGGCCGCGCAACTGCAGGCGCTGATGGAGTTCTTCAAGATCGAAACGCAGAGTGCCGGCCGCAATGTCGGCATAAGAGTTGGCGCTGGCGACACGGCGCGTCCCCGCGCGCGCGCAGCCGCCGCACCGGCGCATGCGCCGACCATGACCATGGTATCGGCCGATGGCGACTTCGAGCGTTTCTGAGCCGGAAAAGGACATGGCGATCCCGGTTTCAACGCTGCTGAGCCGCTCCCTGGCCGCCGCCATGCAGCCGGTCTCGGTCGGCGAGACCAATCAATACCTGACCTTCCTGCTCGCGGGCGAGATGTACGCGGTGGGCATCCTCAGCGTCATGGAGATTATCGAGTGCGGCAATCTCACCGAGATCCCGATGATGCCGGCATTCATCCGCGGCGTGATCAATCTGCGCGGCGCCGTGGTGCCGGTGGTGGATCTTGCGGTACGCTTTGGCCATGCCCGCAGCGAAGTTGGCAAGCGCAGCTGCATCGTGATCGTCGAGCTGCGCCAGGATGACGGCCGGCACGAATTCGGCATTCTGGTCGATGCGGTGTCCAAGGTGCTGGAAATCCCCGCCGGCGAGATCGAGTCGCCGCCTTCCCTTGGCGCCGGGATCCACGCCGACTTCATCGCCGGCATGGGCAGGCTTGCCGGCCGCTTCGTGATCCTGCTCGATATCCAGCGCATGCTGTCCCGATCAGATGACCGTGCTCTCCAACATGGGCGATAGCGCCATGGCCGGGGCCTAAACACCAGCGACCCGTCTCGATCGTTTCCCGTCGCGCCTGCGCAAACATGGCCCCTCTCGGGGCCATGTTTGCTGCGAGCGGAAGACTCTCAGCGATGCCGCTGTCCGTTGTGCAAGGTCGGCTTCGAGTTCGAGCCGAGGAACCCCAAAGCGGCGCCGAAAGCGGGGGCAAAACCGGCAACCAAAGCGGGCGGCGCCAAGCCGGCGATGTTGCTGGCCACAACGCCCGCTTCGGCCGTTTCCCGCAGCGCAACGCGATTCTTGGCCGCGCCTCGACCGAGGCCGAAATCAGCTTCCTGCTGCAGCCCGGTTCGAGCTTCTGATCGGCCCGGGAATTGCTTGGCCCGGAGTTGCACTGCGATGCGGATTCTCGTCACATTTACGCTTTGCTGCAAGATTTTGCGGATTATACGGATGCGACGGGGCGTGACGAAGATTTATACTCACACGTCCTATGCTGTTGGGGTCATTGCCGTGACGCCGGGGCACGACCATCCGGGCGTTTTCCGCTAATGAAAGACTTCGGTCCGGCTTGAATCCAGCGGCAGAACTTGAATGGTCCGGAATCGGGCACTATGCTGCTGCGGCCAGGCTCTACCCGATCGCCAGCAATACACTTCCCAAGGAAATTCCAAAGTGATAAAAAACTACAGCATCAAATGGCGCATCTGGGCTCTGCTTGGACTGCTCATCCTTGCCTTGATTGCCGTCGCCTTTGCCGGGCTCAGCCTTGCCACGCATGCCAACCAGAGCGGGCGCGAGACCTACGAGACGAGCATGCGCCCGCTGCAGAAGATCGCCAGAATCCTGGCTCTCATGAGCGACAACCGCAGCCAGATCATGCTTGCCCTGCAACACGATCCGGCCAATCCGAATTCCAGCCGGCACGATCATGCGATCACCCTGCATACCGACACGGTCGCGCGCAACAATGCAACCATCACAAGCCTATGGGACGATTACGCGAAGATGATCGACAACCCCGAGGAAAAGGCACTGGCCGATCGGTTCGCTGCTGCTCGCGCCACCTATGGACAGGAGGGAGTGGCTCCCGCGGTCGAACAACTCTCCGCCGGTCGCTTTGCGGATTCGCAGGTCACGCTGCTGAAGGCCGTCAATCCGCTGTTCAATCAATCAATGAAGCACGGCGCGGACGTGGAGGAATTTCTCGACCAGGAAGTGGTCACCCGCCTGCAGCGCAACGAAGCCAATTTCGCCACTGCCCGCTTCACGATAGGCGGCGGCATCGTATTGCTGCTGCTTGTTGTCGCGGCGCTTGCGGTTTGGATCCTGCGTTCCATCACCCGCCCGCTTGGTGAAGCCGTCGATGCGGCCAACCGACTCGCCGAGGGCGATCTGACGGTCCGCATCTCGATTGATTCGAAAGACGAGCCAGGCCAGCTCAAGGCCGCCATGCAGACCATGGTCGGCAAACTTTCGCAAATCATCGGCGATGTGAAGGGCGCCGCCGACGCGCTCTCCAGCGCGTCGGGCCAGGTTTCGGCCACGGCGCAGTCACTGTCGCAGTCATCCTCCGAGCAGGCGGCATCGGTCGAGGAAACCACGGCCAGCATGGAGCAGATGACCGCGTCGATC
>JACPUD010000028.1 GCA_016192435.1 Rhodocyclales bacterium
GTCAGCGTGGAATTCACCGGCACTTCGCGCGCCTGGCGAAACGCACCACCATCGGAAATCATCACCGTGCCGTAGTCGCCGACCGAAACCACGTGCTTGCCGGCGCGCGCGGCCGATAGCACAGGCGCCTTGCCCGCATAGGAACTGGCGACAGCCGCTTGCGCAGCCAGTGGGGTGCCTGTCGCCGTAGCCGGCATGGCGTAAGGCAAGCCGAGCAGGAAGGCGAATGCAGGCAGAAGTCTGGAATTCATATCGATCGCTCAATGGGTCAGGATGCCCGGCGCGCGGACGGGCCCGCGGCGCGGGAAAAGCCGCTCCAGCCAGACCGCCAGGGCCGGCAGGGCGGTCATGGCCATGATCATGTTGACCATGAACATGAAGGCCAGCAATTTGCCCATGTCGGCCTGGAACTTGAGTGCCGAGAAGCTCCAGGTCGCGACGCCGATCGCCAGGGTCACCGCGGTGAAAATGGTCGCCGTGCCGACTTCGAGGATCGAGTGCTCCAGCGCCTTGACGATGGGCTGGCCACGGGCCATGTGCATCTGCAGGCGGTTGTAGATATAGAACGCATAGTCGACCCCGATGCCCACCGCCAGCACCATCACCGGCAGCGTCGCCACCGTCAATCCAATTTGCAGTTCCTTCATGAACCAGTAGCCGATGAAGGTGCCCACCGTCAGCGGCAGGCAACAGGCGATGACGGCGCGGAAGTCCCGATACACCGCCGCCACCAGCACGAAGATTGCCGCATACACGTACAGCATCATCGGCAGCTCGCTCTTCTCCACCTCGTCGTTCACCGCGGCGAGCACGCCGGCGTTGCCGGAAGCCAGGCGTATCGTCACCCCCTCCAGCCGGTAGTTGTCGCGGAATGCCTTGACCGCATCGACCACCCGATTGATGGTCTTGGCCTTGTGGTCGCTGAGGAACAGATGAACCGCGGTCATGCTGCAGTCCTTCTTCATGTAGCCGCGGTTGCGGCCGATCTCGACGCTGAGTGCGGAATAGTTGCCCGGATCGATCGGCACCACGTTCATCTTCGGATTGCCCTCGTTGTAGCCCTCGTTGAACACCCGCAACTGTCCCGCATAGGAATTCGCCGAGAGCACGCCGGGAACGTTCTGCAGGGTCCAGGTGAACTGGTCCTGGTAAACCCCGAGGGCGACATTTTCGCAGGACTCGGGGGCGGCCTCGAAAATCACGGTCAGCCAGTCGAGGCCCGCGTCGTAGTTTTCCGCAATCGCCACGGCATCGAGGTTGAAACGGGCGTCGGCGCGCAGCTCGGGCGCGCCGGGTTGCAGTGTGCCGATCACCCGGTCGTGACTTTGCCAAACCGCGACGCCGAAGATCAGGGTGGTGATGCCGATGACCACCAAGGCATTGCGCGGTTCCGCAACGCGCGCAATCACCCGCAGCCAGCCTGCCCGCTGCTCGCGCTTGAGCATCGCCTTGTCGGCATACTCCTTGGTGAAGTTGCACATGGATGCCGTGATCGGCAGCATCACCAGATTGGTAATGATCTTGAAGCCGACGCCCAGCGACGCCGTAATTGCCAGCTCGCGCACCATGGGGATGGGAATCAATATCAGCGTAATGAAGGAAACGAAGGCCGTTACCAGGGCCAGGGTGCCCGGAATCAGCAGACCGGTAAAGCTGGCGCGAGCTGCCTCTTCGCTGCTCTTGCCGTGGGAGAGTTCGCGCACGATGAAGTTGATCTGCTGTACGCCGTGCGAAACGCCGATGGCGAACACCAGGAAAGGCACCAGCACGGCCAGCGGATCGAGCCCGTAACCGAGCAGGCGCAAGGCACCGAACTGCCAGACCAGGGAAGTCAGCGAACAGACGATGGGCAGGATGGTGAAGCGTATCGAGTGGCAGTACCAGTACACCGCCAGGGCCGTCAGCAGCAGCGCGATGGCGCAGAATTCGACGACGGCGGAGGCGCCGTCGGCGATATCGCCGATCTGTTTGGCGAAGCCGATAATCTGGATTTCGTAATCGCCATCTTCGAACTTGGCGCGGATCTGCTCTTCGAGCAGGCGGTTGTAGGCGATGTAATCGACCTTCTTGCCGTCCTTGTCGTATTCCTGGATCTCGGCGACGATCATCGCGCTGCGCTGGTCGTGCGATACCAGCGTGCCGACGAAACCGCCCTGGCTGGCTGCGCGCTGGATGCCGGCGATGATCTCCGGGGTAAGTTGCGGCGGCGTGATGGTGCCCGCAATCAACGGGTCGGCGCGAAAACCTTCCTCGGTGATTTCATTGACGAAGCTGTTCGGCGTCCAGAGCGACTGCACGCCCAGGCGATCGATGCTGGGCAGATAGGCCACCGCCTGGGTCACCTCGTACAGGCGGGTCAGCCCCTGCTGGGTCCAGATCGTTCCCTGGCGCGCCTTGACCACCACATTGAGGCGATTGGCACCCAATACGTCGTCGCGATACTTGTTGAAGGTTTCGGTGTACTCATGCCCGGAGGGCATTTGTTTTTCGAAGCCGGCATCCATGCGCAACTGCAGCGCGAAATAGCCCATGAACACCGTGAATACCGCCAGCACTGCGAGGATAGGCAGGCGAAAGCGGAAACAGAAGGACTCCAGTTGCTTCAGACGGCGCGTGAGAAACTGATCGAGGTCGTCAATTTTGAATGGATTGGGCACTGGCGATGGTGGACAAAGGTTTAACGTGCAATAACTCGTTCGGAGCGACAGGTGATAGCCGAGCGTAGCGAGCTGACTAGAAGCCTCCCCGTGAGGGGAGGATGGGAGGGGCGGGCCTTCAATTCGTCCTTCGCGTGTTTCACCATCGACGGGCGATTCTGACTGCGACGCGGTTTACCAAAACCGGCGGGCCGAAGCCCGCCGGAACCGGAGACGGACTCAGAAGTTGTACGACACGTAGCCACCAACGAAGTCCCTGTCCTTCAGCACTTGATGGTACTCGGACTTGCCGCCCCAGAAGGTGGTGTAGTTCACGCCGGCCTGCCACTTCGCCGGGTTCTGCACGAAGTTGACATAGAAGTTCGCCGATTTCGCACCCTCCTGCCAGAACGCCACCAGATTGGGCGTTTCACCCTTCAGGGCGCCCATCATGAAGATGCCGGGAATCACCTGCCAGCCGCTGATCAGCGTGCTGTCGTAGACCAGGCTGAAATCGAACATATAGCCGTAGGAATCCTTGGTGCCGGTGCCCTTGATCGTGGTCTTGTTGCCGTTGGCGGGCCAGGTGTACAGCCCCCCGGCGATCACCTGGTCGACCGTGATCGGACCGCCGGTGCCGTTGACCGTCCGCGTATAGATCTTGTTGGGATCGGCTTCCGGGTAGCGCGTCCAGACGAACTCGCCGAGGAAGGTGCCGGTCTGCGCGCCGACGGCATCGAGGAACCAGCCGTGATCGCCCGGCGTCAGCGCCAGGATGCCGGTGATGTGGGTCTGGTACTTCTTCATGTCGATCCAGCCATCGCAGTCATAGGCACCTGGTCCGACAGCCCCCGGAATGAAGTTCTGCGCCGGTCCGCCGGTTCCCGTCGGCGTGCAGGCCGAGAGCGACACGGCATCCTTTGGCCGGTAAGACAGTTCGGCGCCGACCGCCCAGTTGCCGATCGAGGTGTTGACGCTGACGCCGTACATTTTCCGGTTTTCCAGGAACACGTTCTCGACCGTGCCGAACGGTGCCAGCCCGGTATCCTTCCACCAGCGGCCATTGGGCGTCTTGTCGTGGTAGTTCATGTAATAGAAGCCGAGATTGAGGTCGCTGTCCGGCGGCGTCCAGCGCATCGACAGGCCGTATTGCCCGGAATTCTTCGGCGTCAGATCGGAGGTCTGCGGTACCGCAAAGGCGGTTGCCGATACCCCGGCGCCGGCAAACGCGAATCCTCCCAGCGCCGCCTCGGCGGCGGCCAGACTGACCCCGTTCATCCGCGCGTAGGTCGGTGCATCGATGCCGTTGAGCCAGGAAAGGGCGCCCGGGCCGCCGCCGAAATCGAGATAGAGCTGCTTGTGCGATCCCTTGCCGGCAAAGTCGGCCACCGACCAGTAGCTGCCGACCGCCGGCAACTTGCTGCGGTTCCAACTGGTTTGGTAGTAGGCCTCTAAATTCAGGCCGTGACCAAGCCCGGTGGCAAAGCTGATGATCGGGGCGGGCAGGAACACCTCCTTCAACTGCATGCCCGGGCTGGACAGTCGGTTGATGTCCATGGCATTGGTGGAGTTGATGCCGCCGGGGGCGAACAGGCTTTCGCCCCAGCTCACCACCTGGTTGCCGACCCGCACCCGCGCGCGCTGCTCGCCGATGTTGAATTCCTTGCTGATCCAGAGATCCATCAGGTTCACATCCGAGGTCATCTGCTGTTTCGCATCCCCCAGCAGGTCGGTGCGGCGCGTTTTGTCGGCAGCGAAGTCCTGCATCCAGTTCGCCCGCGCCATGAAGGTGATGTCGGACGGCAGCTTCAGCAACAGTTCGTGGTTGCCCTTGAGATAGGTGGTAAAGAAATCGCCCTTGTTGTAGTTCATGTTGCCGTCGTCGCCATTCGACCAGACGGCGAAATCGGCGCTGGCGCCGCAAGGCCCGGTGACGTCGCCCACCAGGGAGCAACTCTGGTTCTTCAGGCGCTTGCCGAAGCCGAAGCTGACGGTCGAATCGAAGGAACCCTTGATCGACTCACCCTCGAAGGTGAAGGCCTGGGCACCCAGTGAATACAGTCCTGCCAGCAGCATCGCGGATGCGAGTCGTGTCGTTCTTGCTTTCATGTTCTTTCCCTCCCCAAAAGAATCAACGCTCGCTGATGGCGCGCAGGTTTTCAGCCGAATAGAAGTCTTTCCTGAACTTGGCGTCTTTCGACTCGACCACCCAGCGCATATCGGTTCCTGCGCCCAGCGGACTCTGGTCGAAAACAAAGCGCCCGCCTTCCAGCATGTTGTACTGGACGA
Source organism: Rhodocyclales bacterium (assembly GCA_016192435.1). Classification (GTDB taxonomy): domain Bacteria; phylum Pseudomonadota; class Gammaproteobacteria; order Burkholderiales; family Rhodocyclaceae; genus Sulfuritalea. Next base: position 4,926 of record JACPUD010000028.1, read on the forward strand.
AGGCCGGGTTATCGCAGCTGGCGGTTTCATAGACTGGAATCACGAAGCTCTCGCGCAGCTTCCACAGCTTGCCGTTGGCGTCGAAATCCTCGGCCACGGAGATCGACCAGCTATCCTCGTCCAGATAGAAGGTGCGCTTCGGCACCACGTGACGCACGCCGGCCTTGACCGTCGCTTCGACCACCCAGACGCGGTGCAGCTCGTAGCGCCGCGCTGCCGGATCGATGCCGTCAGGCTTGACCACGTCATTGAACTTGGCCTTGGGATCGTAGATGCCGAAGGAGTTGTAGCCGACGTAGATTTCCTTCTTGCCGACCAGTTTCCAGTCGAAGCGGTCGATGGTGCCGTTGAACATGCGCGGCTCATCCAGCGTGTACTGGTTCTCGAAACCGATCTGCGGCGCGTCGTAGGAATACGAGGGCATGCGGCGGACGCGGCGCTGTCCCGGGAAATAGTAGAAGGTATCGCTGCCGACACGGTCGGTGTAGTAGGCGATCGCCAGCGCCTGGCCTGCCAGCGCCACCGGGCTTTCATAGGCGAAGTAGGTGTAGTACTCGATGGGCGGCAGGTCGGCCAGCGCGGTCGAACCCTTGGCGCCCCACGGGAAGAAGTAGGTTTGCGTGGCTCCGGCCTGCACCCAGTCGCTGCTGCCCTTGCGCGGCGAGAGCGTGATGAAGTTGCGCGCCCATTCGAAGCCGATGCCGGCGTACTTCATCTTGTAGTTCCACATCGCCTCGGCCCCGGATTTCGGGATCGGGAACGGGATGCCCGGCATGAAGCCCTCCTTCAGGCTCCAGCCGTCCGCACCGAGTTTGGCCGCGGTGGCATTCTTTTTGGTGTTCTGCTCGACGAAGTCCGGATTCGCGCAGCTGCGATGCGTCGGGTAGACGTCCATGCGGTAGCCCGGCGTCTGCTTGATCAGTTGCACCTGCCCCGGCGTCAGCTTGTCGGCATACTTGTCCACGTTCGCGGCGCTGATCGAGTACAGGGGCTTTTCACCCTTGTCCTTCCATGCCGCGGCGCGATTCTGGCCATGACTCCAGCCCGGGCCCTGCGCCTGGCGACCCGGCCATGCGGGTATGGAGCCGTCCTTGTTGCCGGCCTTTTCGGCGCCGACGGGCGTCAGATCCTTGCCCAGCCGCTCGGCCTCCTGGGGCGAGGCCGCAAGACTTGCTCCGCACAGCATCGCGGTCACCGCCACTGCGATCAGTTTCATTCTCTCCGTCATTGCCATTACTCCTCTAGGTATGGTTTTTCGTATCAGGTCGCCGCGCCCTGCCGCCGCGCTCGCCAGCCACCGCCATCTACTGCCCACCGATTTGGGCCAGGACCTGCTCTCGCAATTTGCGAACTTCTCCCGGCGCCAGCGGCTTGCCGCGCAGTGACGCGAAGCCTTCCGCTTTCAGTGCGACCGGACTGTCATTGAATGTGGACAGCACATACGAAGCCACGGTCGCCAGCTCCTGGTCCGAAAGCGCCGCCTGGGAAGGCATGACTCCGACAAACTTGCCGACACGGGTCTTGATCGTGCCGGCCATGCCCGAGACCAGGACATGGGCGATATAGGTGCGCCCCAGGTCGACCTCTGCAACTTTCCTGAGGGCTCCCACCAGCGGCGGCGCCAGTCCGGGAATGCCCTCGCCGTCGGCCTGGTGGCAGGCCACGCAGTGCTTGGCGAAAAGCTCGGCGCCCGCAGCGCCGTTGGACTGGGCGCAGGTCGAGGTGCTGCCCAGGGCCACCGCCATCCCCAACCAGAACAGGCGCCTTTCCATCATCGCGCCCGCGGCGACTCGGCCGTGCCGACCACCGCCGCGACCGTGCAGTGGTAGTTGTTGTTGCTGTTGGCCATGCACCAATTGACGTCGTTGTGCACGCCCATGCGATAGCCGGGCCTTTCGCCTTCGTTGCCGTTGCACAGGCAGCGGCCGCAACTGGTGGCCCCGCAGCAGTCGTTGTAGCTGATCAGGTAGTCCCTGCCGTCGTTCGGGTTGTGACAGGTGCCGACCCAGGTCACTTTGGATACTTCGGTTCCCGGCGGACAGCTCGAAATGGTGCCGCCGCAGCAGGTGCACAACCAGCCGTCGAGTGCGCAGTAGCGCCAGTACTCGCAGGCGGTATCGTCATTGCGCTTGTCCTTAGGCGCCGCATGGGCTTCCCGCGCCACGCGATCGAAGGGCAATATCGGCAGGACCAGGGCCGTGCCGACCACCGCACGGCCAATCCGCGCCAGGGCGCTGCGCCGCGAGATTCCCTGTGCCGCCGCGCGCGTCTTTTGTTCGAAAAAGCTATCGAACCATTTCACCTGATCTCTCCTTGGGATTTTGTCTAGTGCCGTCCATTACGCCCTCTGGTCGAGGAATTCCTGAACCGAGGCGACGCCCAGTTCCTTGGCCGTGAACAGGCTCTCAAGCTGCTCGCGCGAATTGACCAGGCCCTTGGCGCGAATCCGGCCGTCGTCGCCGATCAGCACGGCATAGGGCAGGCGGCCGACCTTCAGCGCCATGCCCAGTTGCGTCGACAGCAGGTAGGGGAAGTCGGTCAGCTTGGCCGATCGATAGAAGGCCAGATGCTCGGCAGGCTCGCCGTCGCTGGCCAGCACCACGTCGAGCCAGTTGCGTTCGCTGTGCCGCACCGAACGCAGAATGGGCAGCAGCTTCTTGCATACCGGGCAGGTCGGCGAAAGAAAGAACAGGAGCTGGCTGCGCGCATTTCCCGCGCCACCTATGGCCACGCGGCTGCCGGACAGCGAGTCGATTTCCAGTTGCGGCGCGGCCTCGCCGACCTTGGGCCCGCTGTCGAGCATCAGCGCTCCCATCGGGGCGACGCGCTCGTAAAGGATTCCGATCTGGCGCGCCAGGGCCAGCACCGTCACCATGAGGACCAATACCACCGCCCAGAGCAAGACGTTCGAAATCACAATCGCATCGATCATTTCAGGAGTTCCTCAAAGCGCTCAGGCGTGGTTGAGTGGCCAGCAACTGACTGGCCAGGGCATACAGGCCGAGCAGGGCCAGGGTGGCGCAGGCTACGGTCAGGTAATCCATCCAGACCAGCTCACGCAGCGTGGACTCGGCGGCGATCCACGGAATTGCCGCGATCAGCGCCAGGTTGCGCGCGACCAGGCCCCATGAGATCGACTGATCGCCGATGCCGCCACCCAATCCGCCGCAGCCGCATTCGATTTCGGAGTAACCCCGCAACAGGTTTATGGCTACCGCCGACGTCGCCAGAAACAGCAGTGCAAACGCCAGCAGCGCGGCCGGCAGGCGCGTGGACTGAAACAGCAGCAGCGCTCCCGCAAGCGCCTCGACCAGCGGCAGCAGCCTGGCCGTCCAGCCCACCATGGCGGCGGGCAGCAGGCGATAATTCTCCAGCGCCGCGGCGAACACGTCCTGCTCCTTCAGCTTCTGCCAGGCGCCCGACAACAACACCACGGCCAGCGCTGCGCCCATGGCGTGCGACAGGACCGGGTCGACGGGCAGCGACAAGGGCGTCATCATTGGACTACCCTCTCCCCGGCCCCCTCCCCAGGGGAGGGGATGACTTCGGTTCGCGAGCTTCGCTCGCTCCGTGTCCATGGCTGCGCCGCCCTTGGGGCGGCCCGGCGGGCGGCGCTCACTGCGTATCCATCAAGGTCGGGGTTTCGCCGAAAGGACCGCCGCTGGCGAGGAACTTCATGCGTCCCTGCTGCGGTGTCGCGTTGAAAGCGTTGAGCATCGCCTTGGTGCCGTCGAAAGCCAGCAGGCGCGGCGCGGCGCCCTGGGTCACGGCCAGGGTCGTGGTGCCGGCCGCCGGGCTGCGCGCAATGCGCTTGCCGGATGCCAGGTCGTAGGCCCAGATTTCGTCGGCGGGATTCTTGTGACTGCCTTCCGCGCCGTTCTTGTGCATGCCGACATAGAGCATTCCGCTCTGCTCGTGCACGGCCATCAGCTGATAGCCGCCCGGCCGCCAGCGGCCCTTGGCATCCGCGGCCGGGACCAGCGACCAGCGCGGTGCCGCCAGCGCCACGTCGCCGCCGATATCGACCGGCTGCAGATGACCCTTGAAGGAGGCGAAGTAGTAGCGGTCACCGACTCTTTCGCCCGAGACGAACAGCGCATCGTCGTCGGGATCGAAGAAGGCGGCGCTCTTCTTGCGCCCCACGACATTGCCTTTGTCGTCGAGCACGACGGTGAGCATGGTGCCGTCGCCGCACAGCGAGGAGAACCGGTCGGAAACGCTGGCCGGCGTATAGATCGCCCAGCAGCCCGGGGTCGCGACTTCGGTGACGAATTTGCCGGCGCTGCGATCGACGATGCTCACCGAACTGGCCGGCGTCGCGTTCTGCACGAAGATGAAGCGCCCATTCGCCGAACTGCGGATCAAGCCCTTGTAGGCCAGGGCCAGGGCGCGCTTGCCGGGCAAGGCGATTTCCGTCTTGAGCTTGAGCGTGAGCGCGTCGTAAACGTCGATCTGGTCGAAGCGCTCACCACGGTTCAAGCGCGCGTAGTAGGTGGTCGCGACATAGATTTCCGATCGATCCGGCGAGAGCGCCGTGTGGGCGACGTAAGCGGTGCCCACCATGCCTTCCAGCTTCAGGCTGGCGCCGTCGATAATCAGCAGTTTGCCGTCGATGATGTGCGGAAACGCCGCATCGTTGAGGTAGAGGCGATACGGCGTGGCGGCCGGCAGATTCCTCACGGCGATGCGATCCACCGGCAACTCCGGAGTCTTGCCGGCAAGCGCTGCGGCGCAGATGAAAAAACCGCCCAGCCCAATCGCAACCAACGACCTTGGTAGCATGGTTCCACTCCTCGAATGCCGTCCGGGCGCCCGGACGATCCAGTTGTTCCTATGTCGAGGGTGATACTAGGTTGTGGATACTGGATACGTTATCCAATTTCGGCAATTTTCAGCCTGCGGCGAACCGCCTTTCCATGTCGCAGCGCAACAAGCAATTCTCTGACTCACACGGGACTGGACGGGCCTTGGCGGCCTTTCCCGGCACGCAAATAAACCATGATAAAGACATGGGTTTTGTCGCAAGCTTGCGGCGAGCCGTCATCAATCATCCGCTCGAGAAGCGGGCCGTAAGCCAGCCGCGGGCCGCAGCGGCCGGCGTCGACATCCGGCCCATCGCTCGCTGCGCAGCAGATTGCCGAATTGTGATAACGCCGGCTTACCAGTGTTGTTAAGGTCAAGCCACCGTGCCCATTGGGTGGTCGCACCGACGCGGCTGTCCGACAGAACCGCTGCGCATGCCTGCGCCGGCGCTGTGGCCTGAGCACCCGATTTCACCCGATGCTCATCCCGCTAATGACTGCACTGCCGATCATGAAACAACGCAAAGACGAATTGAACGCCCGCCCCTCCCATCCTCCCCTCGCGGGGAGGCTATTGATTTGCTCGCTGCGCTCGAATGTCACAGGGCGCACTTATTTGTTTGTTTAACGCTAATAACACCAACATCTGGAGACCCGCCATGAAGACCTATCTGAATTTCGTCAACGGCCAACCCGTAGGCTCGGAGCAGACTTTCGAATCGCGCAACCCGGCTACCGGCGAAGTCCTCGGCCTCGCCCCGATCTCCACTGCGGCGCAGGTCAAGTCGGCGATTGCCGCCGCCCGCGCGGCCCAGCCCGCCTGGGCCGCGCGTCCCGATGCGGAGCGCAAGGCGCTGATGATGAAGCTCGCCGAGGCGATCAAGCAGAACGCGCCCTACCTCGCCGAATGGGTCACGCGCGAACAGGGCAAGCCGCTCGGCGGCCTCGGCCCCGATCAGGTGCCGGGCGCGCGCTTCGAACTCTGGGGCTGCGAGGTATGGACCCAGGTGCCGGCGAGCCTCGACCTGCCGGTGGACGTGGTGTTCGAGGACGACACCCGCCGCGACGAAATGCATCGCCAGCCCTTCGGCGTCGTGGCCGCCATCGCGCCCTGGAACTGGCCGCTGCTGATCGCCATCTGGCAGATGATTCCCTCGATCCGCGCCGGCAATACCGTGGTCATCAAGCCTTCCGAATACACCACCATCGGCACCCTTGAACTGGTACGCGTGATCGGCGAGCTGTTGCCGCCGGGCGTGGTCAACACCGTCAGCGGGCCGGGCGAAGTGGGCTCCTGGCTGGTCGGCGACCCGGGCATCGACAAGATCATGTTCACCGGCTCGACCAGTACCGGCAAGAAGATCGCCGAAGCCGCGGCGCGCAACATGGTGCCGACGACCATGGAACTCGGCGGCAACGATGCCGCCATCGTCCTCCCCGGCGCCGACCCCAGGGCCATGGCGATGGGCCTGTTCTGGGGCGCCTTCATCAACATGGGACAAACCTGCGCCGCCGCCAAGCGCCTGTACGTCCACGAATCCCTGTTCGACCAGACCGTCGCGGCATTGAAGGAACTGGCGACGGCGATGCCGATGGGCAACGGCATGGACGAAGGCATGGTCATGGGACCGATCCAGAACCGCATGCAGTACGACAAGGTGGTCGACCTGGTCGAAAGCGCGAAGCAGGCCGGCGCGACCATCGTCTGCGGCGGAAAGCCCAAGGACGGCCCGGGCTATTTCTATCCGCTGACCCTGGTGACGGGCCTCGAAGACGGCGCCCGGCTGGTCGACGAGGAACAGTTCGGCCCGGTCCTGCCGATCATCAAGTACAGCAATGTGGACGACGCCGTGGCCAGCGCCAACCGGCTGCGCGCCGGCTTGGGCGCCTCGGTCTGGTCCACCGACATCGAGGCGGCCAGGGCCGTGGCCAGCCGCATCCAGGCCGGCACGGTATGGATCAACCAGCACGGCATGATCCATCCCATGGTGCCTTTCGGCGGCATCAAGGGTTCCGGTTACGGCGTCGAGTTCGGCGTCGACGGGCTCAAGGCGGTGACCCAGCCGCAGGTCATCAGCCTGAAGAAGTGAGCGTAGCGCCGGTAGCCGCCGCATGGCGGGTACCGGCTGTTGCGCCGGACAGCGCGGGCAGGAGATCGAGCATGCCGCACTTATCGAAGGCCCGCCTGGCGTTGGCCGCGGCGCTGCTGCTGGCGCCGCTTGGCGTGCGCGCCGAGAAAGCCGCACAGGCGGCGGCGACGCTGTATGCGCTCAACTGCATGGGTTGCCATTTTCCGCCCGAGGCGATCCGTCGCCAGGCGCCGTTCCTGGTCGGGCAGTTTGCGCATACCGACAGCGGCCGCATGTTCTTCATTCGCGTCCCGGACAACGGCGGCAAGCCCCTCGGCAAACAACAGGATGCCCTGCTCCTGAGCGAGATCCTGAGCTGGAAAAAGAGTTGTCCGGTGGTGATCCAGAATGCCGCTTTCCTGCAGTACACGGGCCCGCGATGAGCCCGCTGCAGAAAACTTTCCGTGCGTTGCCGTTGCTGTGCCTGCTTGCCGCCGGCTGGTCGGCAGCCCAGGCCGAGGCGCCGCAACTGCAGCCATTGCCGGCGCCGGCGGCGGTCAAGCCGGCGCTCGCCGATCTGGGGCGACATCTTTTCTTCGAGCCGCGCCTGTCGGGAGACGGCAGCCGCAGTTGCGCCAGTTGCCATGTTCCGGCACGGGGCTTTGCCGACGGCCAGCCGCTGTCGCGCGGCTACAACGGCACCGAGTATTTTCGCAACGCGCCCGGCCTGCTCTCGGTGCGGCTCAAGCCGCGGCTGATGTGGGACGGCCGCGGCACCGAGCTGGCCGCCGTGGTGCGCGAGATGGTGCTCGATGCGCAGTTCATGAACGGCGATGCCGGCATCATCGTCGAACGGGTGCGCCAGATTCCGCCGCTGCTTGCGCTGTGGCGGCGAGCCTTCGGCGAGCGCAGCGAGCTGCGCGGCGAGCAGGCCTTCCTGGCGATCGGCGAATATCTGAAGACCCTGGATTTCGGCCGCAGCGCGGTCGATGCCGCCTTGCGCGGCGAAGCCGGCCTGCCGCCCCTGGCGGACCAGGGAATGCGCCTGTTCACCGGCAAGGCCGGCTGCGTCGCCTGCCACCACGGGCCTTTGCTTTCCGACGGCAAGCCGCACCGTCTCGGCGTGCCCGAGCATCCGGCCTTGATGCGCGACCCCTTGCGCAGCGTGAGCCTGTTGCGCCATGTCGCCCTGCGCAATCTGCCCAACCCGATGGCGACGCGCGGCGATCCCGGCGTCTATGCCATCAGCAAGAACCCGGCCGAGCGCGGCAGCTTCATCACGCCCGGCCTGCGCGGCCTGAGCCACACCGCGCCGTTTCTGCACAACGGCCGTTTTGGCAGCCTCGACGAGGTGGTGGACTTTCATGATCGCGGCGGCGGCCCCGGCAGCGAGCTGCGCCCGCTGGGCCTCAGTGCGCAGGAGCGGCGGGCGCTGGTGGCCTTCCTGCAAGCCCTGTCCGCGCCGCTGCAGAAGGTCGCGGAACCGCCGGCCCACGACTACGATGCGGTGCAAGGGAGCCGCTGGTGAGACGGCTTGGGTTCGTCGCCATGGCCTTTGCGGCACTTGCCGCAGCCGCATGGGCGCCGTCGCCGTCGCCGGCGGGGCATGAGTCGCTGGCCTCGCTGCCGGCAGTGCCGGTGCCCGCGCACAACCCGATGAGCGAAGAAAAGATCGCTCTGGGGCGCCTGCTGTTTTTCGATGCGCGCCTGTCGGGTGACGCCTCCACCTCCTGCGCCTCCTGCCACTTGCCTCAGCACGGCTGGAGCCACAGCGAGGCGCTGGCGCCCGGCTACCCCGGACATCGCCTGTGGCGCAACAATCCGACAGTATTGAATGCCGCCCACTTCAGGCATCTGATGTGGGACGGCACGCTCGACAGCCTGGAAATCCAGGCGCGCTCCGCGATGCAGGCGCCGGTCGAAGGCAACGGCAAGGCCTTGATGGTGGAAATGCGCCTGCGCCTGATCCCGGATTATGTCGAGCGCTTCCGTCGCGTGTTCGGCAGCGAGTGGCCGCAACTGGACGATGCCTGGCGCGCGATCGCCGCGTTCGAACGCACGCTGGTGTCGGATCCGCGCCAGGTGCCCTTCGACCGCCACCTGGCCGGTGACCCGGCGGCGCTGTCCGCGGCCGCCCGCCGCGGACTGGCATTGTTCGCGGGCAAGGCCGGCTGCATCCAGTGCCATCACGGCGCGCTGGCCAGCGATGAAGGCTTCCATGCGCTGGGGGTCCCGCGCCAGCAGTTGTTCGACTCCAATCCGCGGGTGCAGATCGCCGTGCGCTGGCAAAACCGGCAGCGCGACGTGCCGCGCGCCGTGTATCGCGATCGGGACGAGGACCTCGGCCGTTACTACCGCACGCGCGATGCGGCCGACATCGGCAAATTCCGCACGCCCAGCCTGCGCGAACTGAAGTACACCGCGCCTTACATGCACAACGGCGTCTTCGCCACGCTGCGCGAGGTCGTGGATTTCTTCGACGCCGGCGGCGGCGCGACGGCGAACAAATCGCCGCTGCTCAAGCCGCTCGGCCTGACGGGCGAGGAAAAAAACGACCTGGTGGCGTTTCTCGAAGCCTTGAGCATGGAGCGGCCGCTGCTCGTCGCGGTCCCCGAGCTGCCGCCGATGCTGCCGCTGGACGGTGTCGTCGGCAGCGACTGCGCGGCGCCCGATGCGGCGACCAAAGGAAGCTTATGAGTCGGCATCTGCTCGGTAATTTCTGGAACCGCCTGGTGATGGACCGGCGCAACTGGTGGCTGCCCTTGAGCGCGGTGCTGTTCATCGGCCTGGGCAGCATGATCTACGTCGGCACGCGCACTTACCAGGACGCGCCGCCGATTCCGGATTTCGTTGCGGAATCCGGCGAGACGCTGCTGCCGGCTGCCGCGATCACGCGCGGCCAGATCGTGTTCCTCAAGTACGGCCTGATGAACTACGGCTCGATGTTCGGCGACGGCGCCGGCCGCGGGCCCGACTTCACGGCCGACGCGCTGCACGCCATGGCGCGCGCGATGCGCGACCACCATGCCTCGCGCGACGGCGTCGATGTTGCGACTGCCGTGGCCCGCACCCAGGCCGAGATCCGCAACAACCGCCACGTTGCCGCCGACAACCGGGTGACGCTGGGCGAGGCGCAGGCCTATGCCGTGCGCGAGCTGGAACGCCGCTATGCCGCGATGTTCCGTGGCGAGGGCGAGGAACCCTTCCATCCCGCCGGCTACATCACCGATGCGGCCGAACTGCGCGATCTGGCCGCCTTCTTTTTCTGGGGCGGCTGGGTCTGCGGCGCCGCGCGCCCCGGCGAGGACTACAGCTACACGCACAACTGGCCTTATGACGAACTGGCCGGCAACCGTCCCAGCGCCCCGATCATGATGTGGAGCGTCGCCGCGGCGCTGGGACTGATCATCGCCCTGGGCGTCGTGCTGTTCCTCCATGGGCGCTATGGCAGCCTCGCCGGCTGGCGCCAGGCCGGCGCCGCGAGCGGTCTGGCGACCCGTTCGCGCGTCGACGGCTTTGCGCCGACTGCCCTGCAGCGCGCCACTTACAAGTTCTTTGCCGCCGCGACGCTGCTCTTCCTGCTGCAGGTCGTCGCCGGCGTGCTGACCCTCGACGACTTCCTGCGTGTCGGCCGCGGCCTGGGCATCGACCTGGCCGCGGCGCTGCCCATCACCATCGTGCGCGCCTGGCACCTGCAACTGGCCCTGATGTGGATTTCCGCCTGCTGGGTGGGGGCTTCGGTGTTCGTCCTGTCCGCTGCGCAGCGCGAGACGCCGCCGGGCTTGCAGCGCGAGCTGAACCTGCTGTTCGGCGTCTTCGTCGTCTGGGTGGCCGGCACGCTGATCGGCATTGCTTTCGGCTCGAAGGGACTGCTCGGCGAGTACTGGAACCTGCTGGGCAATCAGGGCTGGGAATTCGTCGAAATGGGCAAGCTGTGGCAGGGCGTGTTGTTCGTGGTCTTCGCCCTGTGGCTGCGCATCGTCGCGCGCCTGGCGCGGGCGGTGTGGCACGAGGGCGATGCCTGGACCCTGCCGAAGTGGCTGCTGTATGCGGTGGCCAGCGTATTGCTGCTGTTCGTTTCCGGTTTCGTCGCGCGGCCGGAGACGAATTTCGTCGTCGCCGACTTCTGGCGCTGGGCGGTGATCCACATGTGGGTCGAAGCCTTCTTCGAAGTATTCACCACTGCGCTGCTGGCCTACTTCATGGTGCTCATGGGTTTCGTCAGTCATGCCGCCGCCTCGCGCATCGTCTACCTGGCGACGCTGCTGTTTCTCGGCTCGGGCCTGCTCGGCATTTCCCACAACTTCTACTGGAACGCCAAGCCGGTGGCGACCCTGGCCCTGGGCAGCATCTTCTCGACGCTGCAGGTGGTGCCGCTGATCCTGCTCACCCTGGAGGCCTGGCAGTTCCGCAACGCCCCGCACCAGGCCCTGGGCGGGCGCGGCGCAGGACAGCCGGCCTTCGGTCAGGCCGAGGCCTTCCTGTTTCTGATCGGCGTTAACTTCTGGAATTTCTTCGGCGCCGGGGTATTCGGCTTCATCATCAACCTGCCGATCGTGAATTACTACGAGCACAGCACCTATCTCACGGTGAACCACGGCCACGCCGCGCTGATGGGGGTCTACGGCAATCTGGCGATAGCCGCCATCATTTTCTGCAGCCGCTACCTGATTGCCGCCGAGCACTGGGATGCCCGCCTGCTGCGCCATGTCTTCTGGGCGCTCAACCTGGGCCTGCTGCTGATGGTGGTGATCGACCTGTTTCCGGCCGGCATCGCCCAACTCAACGAGGTGCTCGCGCACGGCCTGTGGCAGGCGCGCTCGCAGGCATTCATCGAGGGCGAGCTGTTCCGGTCGCTGACCTGGGCGCGCATCGTCGGCGGCACCGTGTTCATCTTCGGCGGCGTACTGCCGCTGGTCTGGTTCGTGACGACGCGCCTGGCCTCGCTCAAGCCCGCCCAGGCGCCGGCGCCAAGCGGCGCCACCGAGGATCTGGCCGCCGCCGCGGCACCCGCGAGATAGCCGCGGCGCTGCCGGAGACAATCCGGCGTTTCCCGCATGCCCTCCACTGTCGCCATCCGGCGACAGCCGAAAACGCCTCGAATCAACAACCTGCCTGAAGCAAGGGAAATCCTGTCGCCGAATGGCGACGGAAGGCCTGCGCGGCCATCACCCATAAGACAGGCCATCCCATTGAAAACATTTGACTTTTAGCGCTGGCACGGTCGCTGCGTAGCTAGGCCTACGCACCGATTGGCGCGGGGATGACGACAAGGACCAAACCATGAAGTGCGCGTTTGGAGAATGGTATGAAAACACAACTCCTTGGACTCGCAGTGAGTTCGCTGCTGCTGGCAGGCCCGGCCCTGCCGACGCTGGCGCTCGCCGATCCGCCGCCCTGGGCGGCGGCCCATGGCTATCGTGCCAAGCAGCATCGATACATCTATTACCCGCGCCATGAAGTCTATTTCGCGCCAACAACGCAGCTCTGGTTCTGGCTCGATGGCGGCGGCTGGCGGGTCGGCACCACCCTGCCGACCGGCATCGTGGTCACGGGCACACCCGGGGTGTCGGTCGTCCTCGGCACCGAGCGGCCCTACGAAGCGAATGCCTACGTGGTGCAGCGCTTCGGCGGGCGGCACCACAAGCATCACCGGCACCACGATGACTGATTGCAGTCTTCCCCACCCGTCCACTTCACCACAACAGGAGTTCAGCCATGAATAGCAAATATCAGATACTGCTGCGCGGATGCGACAAGCGCGGCTCGACGCTGCAGCAGACCTACGCCGCGCAGGAGCGCCTCGATGTGCGCGACCTGACGACACGCGCCACGCTGCACGTCCACGCCCATGAGCTGTCGCCTTATCGGCATACGCTGATGCTCAACGGCATGGAGTACCAGATTCTGAATGTGATCGGGCAGCGCTGATAAGGCGGCCCCCGAGCGGGCCGCCTGGGGCAAAAACTACCTGGGGATGAACACCCGCAGGTAGTTCGCCACCTCGGCCGGCGCTTCCTCGGGCAGGAAGTGGCCGCAGTCGATCGCCGCGCCCCTGACGTCGACGGCTTTCTCGCGCCACAGCGCAAGCACGTCGTAGTTGCGCCCGACGAAGCCGCGGGCGCCCCACAGCACCAGCAAAGGCATGCCGACGCGACGTCCGGCGTCGGCCCGGTCGTGCGCCAGGTCGATGCCGGCTGCGGCGCGGTAATCGTCGCAACTCGCGCGTATGGCGTCGGCAGCGGAAAAGCAGCGCAGGTATTCGGCCACTGCCGCCGCCGCGAACGCCTGCTCGTTGCCCATGCTCCAGCGCGTGAGGCAGCCCCTGAGCCAGGATTCCGGATCGGCGCCGATCATGCGTTCCGGCAGCGGTTGCGCCTGGATCAGGAAGAACCAGTGGAAATAGGCGGTGGCCAGCGCCTGATCGGTCAGTTCGAAGGTGGTCAGGGTCGGCGCGATGTCCATGATGCAGGCGCTGGCGACGCGCGCTTCGTGGTCGAGGCAGAGGCGATGCGCGACGCGGGCGCCGCGGTCGTGCCCGGCGACATGGAAGCGCCGATGCCCGAGCGCCGTCATCAGTTCCGCCATGTCCTGCGCCATCGCCCGCTTCGACTGGTTCGCGGCGTCCGCCAGCGAAGGCGGCTTGGCCGAGTCGCCGTAGCCGCGCAAATCGGGCATGACGAGTGAGAAGTCCGCCGCCAGCAGCGGTGCCACGCGGTGCCACATGGCATGCGTCTCGGGGTAGCCGTGCAACAGCAGCAGCACCGGCTTGCCCGGCCGTTCGGCGAGCAATACCTGGATCTGCGTGCCATTCACCGCGATCCGGCGCGATTCATACGACGAGTCGAACAAGTTCATGGTTGCTCCCTTTCAAAGCGTTGCCTGCAGCGCTGCGGCACCGGCAGGCGTGATTCTGGCCCAGGGTGGCGCCGTGGCGCCAGCGCCAACTCTTGTTCCCGGCGCGGCAGCATGACGGCGGCGACTATAATTGGCGCTTCCGCACAGCGTACCGACCATGCAAGATTTTCAACTTCAGGGCGAGTTCATCGAGCTGAATGTGCTGCTCAAGCTGCTGACGCTGGCGCCCTCCGGCGGCGGCGCCAAGGCGCTGATCGCCGCCGGTGAGGTAGCTGTCGACGGCCAGGTCGAAACCCGCATCCGCCGCAAGCTGCGCCCCGGCCAGACGGTGTCCGTGGCGGGCGATGTGATCCGCATCGTGAAAGCCGCCCCATGACCATACAGTGGTTCCCCGGCCACATGACCTCGGCGCGCAAGAAGGCGGCCGAGACCATGGCCCTGACCGATGTGGTGATCGAGGTCTGCGACGCGCGCCTGCCCGAGGCCAGCAGCAATCCGATGATCCGCGAACTGCGCCAGCACCGTCAGCGCCCCTGCCTCAAGTTGCTCAACAAGGCCGACCTCGCCGACCCGGCGGCGACCCAGGCCTGGCTCGACTATTACAACAGCCAGCCGGGGGTCAAGGCGGTGGCAATTTCGAGCAAGAAACCCGGCGAGGCGGCGCGCGTGCCGGGCCTCTGCAAGAGCCTGGCGCCGCACCGCAACGACGGCGTCAAGCCCTTGCGCATGCTGATCATGGGCATTCCCAACGTCGGCAAATCGACCCTGATGAATGCCCTGCTCAAGCGCCGCGTCGCCGCCGTCGGCGACGAGCCGGCGGTGACCAAGTCGCAGATGTGCATCGACCTGGGGCCCACCATGAGCATCACCGACACGCCGGGCCTGATGTGGCCCAAGATCACGCATGACAGCGACGGCTTCATGCTCGCCGCCAGCCATGCCATCGGCCGCAACGCGGTGATCGAATCGGAAGTGGCGATATTTCTCGCCACGCTGCTGCTGCAGCGTTACCCGGCGGCGCTGGCCGAGCGCTATGGCTTCGCCACCGCAGGCATGGACGGCGTCGGCGTGGTCGAGGCCGTGGCGAA
>JACPUD010000035.1 GCA_016192435.1 Rhodocyclales bacterium
CGCCGTGTAGGCGCCGAGGATGGCCCAGTCTTCGACCTGCACATGGCCGGCGATCTGCGCGTTGTTGGCGAAGATGGTCTGGTTGCCGACCTGGCAATCGTGCGCCAGATGCACGTAGGCCATGATCCAGTTGTCATTGCCGAGCCGGGTCACGCCGGCATCCTGCGCGGTGCCGCAATTGAAGGTGCAGAACTCGCGGATGGTGTTGCGGTCGCCGATTTCCAGCCGCGTCGGCTCGCCCGCGTATTTCTTGTCCTGTGGCTGCTCGCCGATCGAACAGAACTGGAAAATCCTGTTGTCGCTGCCGATCCGGGTATGGCCGGTGACGACTACGTGGGGGCCGATCACCGTGTGATCGCCGATTTCGACATGCTCGCCGATGATCGAATAGGGACCGACCACCACCCCCTTGCCGAGTTGCGCCGCAGGGTGGACGATGGCGCTGGGATGAACGCTCATTAAAGTGAAATACCTCGTTCCGAGCGACTGTTGACAATCGAGCAAAGCGAGCCAATCAATAGCCCCCCGTGAGGGGGGATGGGGGGGCGGGCCTTCACTTGGCCTGTTGCGTGTTTCATCATCGGCGGATGGTTCTCGCTGTCATGAGCATCAGGGCGTCGGCCGCACGGCGCAGATCAGGTCGGCTTCGGCGGCCACCTGGCCGTCGACCTTGGCCGTCGCCGAGAACTTCCAGATGCCGCGCTTGTTGCCCGCCAGCCTGACTTCGATCACGAGCTGGTCGCCGGGGCCGACCGGCTTCTTGAAGCGCGCGTTGTCGATGCCGACGAAGTAGTACACCGACTTGTCGTCGGGCTTGCTGCCCATGGTCTTGAAGGACAGGATCGCCGCGGTCTGCGCCATCGCCTCGACCACCAGGACGCCGGGCATCACCGGATGATGCGGATAGTGACCGGGGAAGAACGGCTCGTTCATGCTGACGTTCTTGAGCGCCGTGATGCGCTCGCCGGGCACCACGTCGAGCACGCGATCGACCAGCAGGAAGGGATAGCGATGCGGCAGATAATTGAGGATTTCGTGGATATCCATGCGGGAATCGACTGCCCCGCCAGCGGTGGCTGAACTCATGATTTCTTCTCCAGTGCGGCAAGCCGCTGTTCGAGGGCACGGATTTTATCGGCCATCGCGTCAAGATGGCGCAAGCGCGAAAAATTCCTCAGCCAGTCGCCATGTTCGAGGAAAGGCACGGCGCCGCTGTAGCTTCCAGCCCTGGCGATCGACTTGGCCACCAGCGTGCCCGCGGCCACATTGACGTCATCGGCAACGCTCAGGTGGCCGAGGATCACCGCCCCGCCGCCCACCGTGCAGCGCGCGCCGATCACCGCGCTGCCGGCGATTCCGACGCAGCCCGCCATCGCGGTGTGGGCACCGATCCGCACGTTGTGGCCGACCTGGATCTGGTTGTCGAGCTTGACCCCGTCGCCGATCACCGTGTCGCCCAGCGCACCGCGATCGATGGTGGTGCCGGCGCCGATCTCGACATCGTCGCCGACCAGCACGCGACCGACCTGGGGAATCTTGACCCACGCACCCTCCGCCTCGCGCGCGAAGCCGAAGCCGTCGGCGCCGATCACCGCCGCGGAATGCACCAGGCAGCGCGCCCCGAGGATGACTCCGGAATAAATCGTGACGTTGGCCGCGAGGCGCGTGCCGGCGCCGATCTCGACTCCGGCGCCGATGCTGCAGTTGGCGCCGATCACCACATCGTCGCCTATCCTGGCCGCGGCGCCGATCCAGACGTGGGGTCCGATGCTGGCCGTGGCGGCCACCTCGCCCTCGACCACGGCACTGGAATGAACGCCGGCGACGGCGGCGGCGGGAGGATTCAGCCACTGCGCGACGCGGGCGTAATACAGATAGGGTTGCGGCGTCAGGATTGCCGCCGCCGGACCCGCCACCGCGGGCGGCGCCATGATCACCGCCGCGGCGCGCGTGGTGGCCAGTTGATGGCGGTACTTCGGATTGGCCAGGAAGGCCAGTTCGCCGGGGCCGGCACCCTCCAGGGTGCCGATGCGCGAAATCACCGTGTCGCCAGCGCCAACTATCTCTCCGCCAAAACGGGCGACGATCTCGTCGAGCCGCAGCACCACGGCCGCGGTCTTACTTGGTGCCGTCGCCCAGCGCCTTGATCACCTTGTCCGTGATGTCGATGCGCGGGTTGGCGTAAACCGCCTCCTGGAAGATGATGTCGTACTTTTCGGCTTCGGCGATCTGCTTGATGATCTTGTTCACGCGCTCGAAAATTGCGGCCATTTCCTCGTTCTGACGCTGGCTCAGGTCCTCGCGGAACTCGCGCTGCTTGCGCTGGAAGTCGCGGTTGAGTTCGCCGAACTCGCGCTCCTTGGTACGGCGCTCGCTCTCGGCCATGGTCACCGCATTCTTGTCCAGCGTCTCCTGCATGCCCTGCAACTGCTTGGCAATGCGCTGCAGTTCCTGGTCGCGCTTCTCGAAATCCTTTTCGATTTTCTTCTTGGCGCGCGCGGCCTGGGGCGCGTCGTTGAGTATCTTCTGGCTATTGACGAAACCGATCTTGCTCTCCGCGAGGACCGCAGCGGAGAACGAGATCAGGGCAATACCGGCAAGAATGTATTTCTTCAGCATGACTTTCTCACTATCAGACTATCAAAAGACCGAGCCCATCTGGAACTGCAGACGTTGCACCTTGTCTTCGGCTTTTTTGTTGAACGGATTGGCATAGGAGAACTTGAGCGGGCCCATGGGCGAATTCCACGACAGCGCGATGCCGCCACTGTAGCGCAAGCTGCCCAGACTGAACTTGCTGTCGTAACCCCAGACGTTGCCGGCATCGAGGAAGCCGGAGAGGCGCATCGAATTGTCGCGCCCCATGCCGGGCACGGGGAACAGCAGTTCGATGTTGCCGATCAGCCGCTTGCTGCCGCCGACCGCCTCGTTGGTAGCCGTATCGTGCGGCCCCAGGGAACCCGAGTCGAAACCGCGCACCGAGCCGATGCCGCCGGCGTAGAAATTCTTGAAGAAGGGCAGTTCCTTGTCGCCATATTTCTGGGCCACGCCCACCTCGCCGTTCAGCGCCAGCGTCAGCTTGCGGTCGAGGGGGAAGAAATGCTGGTGCTGATAGGTGGCACGAACATAGGTCGCCGTGCTGCCCGGCAGGGAAACTTCGAGTACCGCGCGCCGCAGGGCACCCTTGGTGGTCACCAGCAGGCTGTCGCGCTCATCCTTCTGCCAGCCGATCGTGGTCAGCAGGGTGTTGCTCCTGGCACCGAAACGGGTCACGTAGTCCTGGTAGCGCAGCGGGCTGTTGGCATCGGTCTTGAGCGTGGTGCGGTCGATCGAAAGACCGAGATTGAGGTAGTCGTCCTCGCCGATCGGAAGCCCCCAGCGCACGCCGCCGCCCGCCGAATCCGAGCCGAAGCTGCCGACCTGCAGGGTGCTGGTGTCGGTGTTGCGCACATAGACGTCGAAGCCCTGGCTGACGCCGTCGACCGTGAAATACGGGTCGGTATGCGACAGCGAATAGACCTTGTTCGATTTGCTGGTGCTGACCTGGACGCCGATGTGCTTGCCGCTGCCGAACAGGTTCTGCTGCTGCACCGAGCCGGAGAGCGTGAATTTTTCCGCACTGGAGAAACCCGCCCCGAGCATGATGTTGCCGGTGGGCTTTTCCTTGACCTTGACCTCCATATCGACCTGGTCGGTGGTGCCGGCGACCGGCGGCGTTTCCACCGACACCTCGTCGAAATATCCGAGGCGGTCGACGCGCGTGCGCGACTTGTTGATCTTCTCGCCGTCATACCAGGCGGACTCGGTCTGGCGCAATTCACGGCGCACCACTTCATCGCGGGTCCGCGTGTTGCCGGTCACGTTGATGCGGCGCACGTAGACGCGGCGTCCCGGATCGATATACACGGTGAACGCCACCTGGCGCTTTTCCTTGTCCAGTTCCGGTGCCGCATTGACGTTGGCAAAGGCGTAGCCTTCATTGCCCAGACGCTCGCTGATGGCCTTGGTGGTGTCGGCCATCTTCTCGCGCGAGAACACTTCACCGGGCCTGACCTGCACCAGCTTGGTCAATTCCTCTTCCGGCAGCAGCAACTGGCCGGCCAGCTTGACCGCGGAGACCGTGTACTTCTCGCCCTCGGTGATGTTGATGGTGATGTAGATGTCCTGCTTGTCCGGCGATATCGATACCTGAGTGGACTCGATGTTGAATTCGAGATAGCCGCGATCGAGGTAGAAGGAGCGCAGCGTCTCCAGGTCACCCGAGAGCTTCTGCTTCGAGTATTGATCGTTCTTTGTGTACCAGGTCAGCCAGCCCGGCGTGCGCAGCACCATCAGGTCGAGCAGCTCGGATTCCTTGACGGCGCCGGCGCCGATGATGTTGATCTGCTTGATCTTGGCGATGTCGCCCTCGGTGACGGCAAAGTTCACGCCGACGCGATTGCGTTCCAGCGGCGTGATGGTGGTCGTCACCTGCACCGCATAGTGTCCCTGCGCCAGATACTGGCGCTTGAGTTCCTGCTCGGCACGCTCGACCATGGCGCGGTCGAAGATGCGCGACTCGGCAAGGCCGACATCGCGCAGCGACTTCTTCAGGTCTTCCGGCTTGAAGGCCTTGAGGCCGGAGAAGTCGAGCGAGGCGATCGCCGGACGTTCTTCCAGCACCACCACCAGCACCTGGCCGTCGATTTCCAGGCGTACGTCCTTGAAGAAACCGGTGGCGAACAGCGCCTTGATCGCGGCTGCCGCCTTCTCGTCGTTCATGGTGTCGCCGACCTTGACCGGCAGGTAGGAAAACACCGTTCCGGCCTCGGTGCGCTGTATGCCTTCGACCCGGATATCCTTTATCTGGAATGGATCGAACGCCCAGGCCGAGTGGGCCAGCAGGGAAGCAACCAGACCGGCGAGCAGTTTTTTATTCATGTGTTTGAACGGGAATTAGCCGGAAACAAGACGGTTGATATCGTTGTAGAAGGCAAAAGCCATAAGCAGCGCCAGCAGGGCGAAACCGATCTGTTGTCCGATTTCCAGCGCCCGTTCGGACACTGGTCCACCCTTGATAAATTCGACGAGATAATACATCAAATGCCCCCCGTCCAGAACCGGCACCGGCAGCAGGTTGAGCACGCCCAGACTGATGCTGATCAGGGCCAGAAAGCGCAGGTAATAGCTGGGGCCGAGGCGTGCCGACTGGCCCGCGTAATCGGCGATGGTCACCGGGCCGGAGAGATTCTTCCATGACAGCTCGCCGGTCAGCATGCGGCCCATCATGCGCAGGCTGAGGATCGAGGTGTCCCAGGTCTGGGTCAGCGCACGCGCAATCGAATCCAACGGACCGTAGCTGACCACCGTCGTCATCTCGAAGGCCTCGCCCTTGCCCTCCTTGGCCATCAGGCCCAGCCGTCCGAGCTTATGTCCCCCATCTTCCGCCAGGCGCGGCGTGGCGGCCAGCTCGAGCTGGCGGCCATCGCGCTCGATGGCGAATTTCAGCTCACGGCCCGGGGCGGCGCCGGCAGTTGCCGCCAACTCGGCCCAGAGCGCAATCGCCTTGCCGTCGACCGCCAGGATCCGGTCATCCTCGCGAAATCCCGCTGCAGCGGCCGCCGAACCGGACAACACGCGACCCACCACCGCCGGCAGGCGCGGCCGGTAAAGCACCAGTCCCAGCGTACGCAGGGGATCCTTTTCCAGTTCTGCCAGATCGAAGCGATCGCTGGCGATGCGGTGCATCCCGATCTCGCGTTGCAGGTTGATCACTTCCAGTTGCAGCGGCTCCTGGTCCAGGGCGCGGCGCATGGTTTCCCAGCGCAGTTCCTGCCAGGTCTGGATCGCCTGGCCATTCACCGCGCGCACCGTCATGCCCTCGCTGATGCCGGCCAGCGCCGCCGGGGTCCCGACCGGCGGCGGTCCGAGGCGCGGCTTGAGCTCGGTCACGCCATACATGAAGAGGAACCAGTACAAGACGATCGCCAGCAGGAAATTCGCCGCCGGACCGGCCGCCACGATGAAGGCGCGGCGGCCCACCGACTGGCGGTTGAAGGCGCGCGGCAGTTCCGCGGCGGCAACCTCGCCCTCGCGCTCGTCGAGCATCTTGACGTAGCCGCCCAGCGGAAACGCCGAGATCGCCCACTCGGTGCCGTCGCGGCCGTGGCGCCGCATCCAGAGTACCTTGCCGAAACCGAAGGCAAAGCGCAGGACCTTGACGTTGCAGGCGCGCGCCGCCAGGTAGTGGCCCATCTCGTGCACCACCACCAGCACCGCCAGTGCCAGCAGGAAGGCGCCACCATACCAGGCCAGCAGTTGCGGATTCATGACATGCGCGAAAGCATATCGAAAGCCGCCGCCCGTCCCTGGCGGTCGGCCTCCAGCACCGCGGCAAGGTCGGGCACGGCGGCCGGCGGCACGGCATCGAGCGTGGCGGCGATCAGGTCGGCAATGCCGAGGAAAGACAGGCGGCGGTCGAGAAACGCGCTCACCGCGACTTCGTTGGCGGCATTCAGCACGGCTGCAGCATTGCCTTCGGCACGCAGGGCGCGATAGGCCAGTTCGAGGCAGGGAAAGCGCGCCAGGTCCGGGCGCTCGAAATTCAACTGCGCCACGGCGAACAGATCGAGCGGCGCCACCCCGGAATCGATCCGCTCGGGCCAGGCCAGGGCGTGGGCGATCGGCGTGCGCATGTCTGGATTGCCGAGCTGGGCCAGCACCGAGCCGTCCGCATAATCCACCAGAGAATGAATCACGCTCTGCGGGTGGATCACCACTTCGATGCGGTCGGCCGGAGCATTGAACAGCCAGTGCGCCTCGATGACTTCGAGACCCTTGTTCATCATGGTCGCCGAATCGACCGAAATCTTTCTGCCCATCACCCAGTTCGGATGGGCCACCGCCTGCTCCGGCGTCACCGCAGTCAGCGCGGCCAGCGGCGTAGTGCGGAACGGTCCGCCCGAGGCGGTCAGCAGGATGCGCCGGACCGCGCCGCGCGCCATGTCGCCCGCGTAGTTGTGCGGCATCGACTGGAACACCGCGTTGTGTTCGCTGTCGATCGGCAGCAGCAGCGCGCCGGCACGCCGCGCCTCACTCATGAACACCGCGCCGGCCATCACCAGCGCCTCCTTGTTGGCCAGCAGCACGCGCTTGCCCGCACGCGCGGCGGCAAGCGTCGGCGGCAGGCCCGCGGCACCGACGATGGCGGCCATCACCGCATCGACCTCGGGCAGGCTGGCGACCTGTACCAGGGCCTGCGCGCCATGCAGCACCTCGGTGGCGAGGCCGGCATCCCTGAGCATGCGCGCCAGGCGTTGCGCGTCGGCGGCGGCGCCCACCACCGCATAGGCCGGACGGAACTGGCGGCACTGCGCGGCAAGCACCTCGACCTGGCTGTAGCCGGTCAGCGCCACCACCTCGAAGCGCTCGGGATGGCGCGCCACCACGTCGAGCGTGCTGACGCCGATGGAACCGGTGGCGCCGAGAATTGTCAGTTTCATGATTTAACCAGGTACAGGATCAGGGCCGCCAGCGGCAGCGTGGAGGTCAGCGCGTCGATGCGATCGAGCACCCCGCCGTGACCCGGCAACAGATTGCTGCTGTCCTTGATGCCGGCCTGGCGCTTCAGCAGCGATTCGAACAAGTCGCCGATCACGCTCGCCGCCGTGAGCAGTACCAGCAGCAGCGCCAACAGCGGCCATGCCAGCGGCAAGCTGCCCGCCAGCGGCGAATAGGCGAGCACGACGGCGCCGTAGATCAGCACGCCGACCACGGCGCCGGCCACGCCTTCCCAGGTCTTGCCGGGGCTGATGCTCGGCGCCAGCTTGTGCTTGCCGAAGCTGCGGCCGGCGAAATAGGCGGAAATGTCGGCAACCCAGACCAGCGCCATGGCGGCCAGCAGCAGCCAGGTGTCCACCGCATGCAGGGCCACCATCGCCGCCCAGGTCGGCAGGATCACCAGGGCGCCGAGCAGGTACCCGAAAAAGTCGTTGCCGGCCAGCGTCCAGCGGTAGCGGAACCACAGCGGCACCACGAGGATCCAGAACACCGCCGCGACGCCCAGCAGCACCGGCACCAGTTGCGGCACCGCCACCGTCAGCTGCCAGCAGAACAGCAGCAGCACGAATGCATACATGAAGCGCGCCGGCTGATCCTGGCGCATCAGGCCGCCCCACTCCCAGGCCGCCAGCGCGGCAATTGCGGCGAAGGCCAGCACCGCCGCCAGCGGCGGCAGGGCGAACAGGATCAGCGCGAGGCCGGCGACCAGCAGCAGTGCGGTGACGACCCGCGTCTTCAGCATCTCAGTCGTTGGCAGACGGCGCGAGAGTTGGTGCTGGCAATACGCCGAGCGCCTGGACCGCCGGCTGTTCGGCGAGTTGCTCGCTGGTGCGCCCGAAGCGGCGCTCGCGCCGCCGGTAGGAGGCGATCGCCAGATCCAGCGCCGCCTCGTCGAAATCCGGCCACAGGGTGTCGGTGAAATGCAGTTCGCTGTAGGCCAGTTGCCAGAGCAGGAAGTTGCTGATGCGCTGCTCGCCGCCGGTGCGGATGAACAAGTCGGGTTCCGGCGCGTAGGCCATCACCAGGTGCGGCGCCAGGTCCGCCTCGCCGTAGCAGCCGGCCTTTTCCGGATGGGCCAGCGCCAGTTGGTTCATCGCCTGCAGGATGTCCCAGCGGCCGCCGTAGTTGGCGGCGATGGTCAGCGTCAGGCGCGAATTGTTGGCCGTGGTCGCCTCGCCTTCGCGAATCAGCGCGATCAGGCGCGGCTCGAAGGCGGACAGATCGCCGACCACTTTCAACCGAACGCCGTTGGCATGGAGCTTGCCGATTTCGCCCTGCAGTGCGTTGATGAACAGGTTCATCAGGAAGGAGACTTCCTCGGCCGGGCGCCGCCAGTTTTCCGAGGAAAAGGCGAACAGGGTCAGGTAGTCGACCCCGCGTGCGATGCAGGCCTTGACCATCGCCCGCACCGTTTCCACGCCGCGCTTGTGGCCCGCGACACGCGGCATGAAGCGCTTTTTCGCCCAGCGCCCGTTGCCGTCCATGATGATGGCAATGTGGCGCGGAACATCGCCCACGTTGGGAATTGCCTGCGTCGAGCTGGTGAACTTTCTTGCCATGACACCCTCTCAGAAGCGATCGATCAATCTGCTGCGCAAGCCGATGGCGGCGCACCGGCGATCCGCAATCAGATCGCCATCAGGTCCTTCTCTTTGTCCGCCAGCGCCCGGTCGACTTCGGCGACATAGCGGTCGGTGAGGCGCTGCATGTCGTCGAGCGCGCGGCGCTCGTCGTCCTCCGAGATTTCCTTCTTCTTCAGCGCGTCCTTCAGGTGTGTGATCGCGTCGCGGCGCAGGTTGCGGATCGCC
>JACPUD010000036.1 GCA_016192435.1 Rhodocyclales bacterium
GGCGCCCGCGTCTTCAGGTAATCCATGATGAACTCGCAGGCGGCGAAGGCTTCGCCGCGATGCGCGGAGGCGACCGCGACGAAGACGATGCGATCGCCGGGTACCAGGCGGCCGACGCGATGGATCACGCGCACGCCGTAGAGGTCCCAGCGCCCACGCGCCTCGTCGACGATGGCTTCGAGCGCCTTTTCGGTCATGCCCGGATAGTGTTCCAGCGTCATCGCCTGCACCGCCGCCGCAGCGTCAGCGCCAACTCTTGCAGTTGCTCCCGCATCGGCCTGCTTGTCGGCACGCACCAGTCCGACGAAGCTGGCGACGGCGCCGACATCCTCGCGTCCGGCCGACAGCGCGGCAATCTCGGCGCCGGCGTCGAAATCGGCTTCCTGCACGCTGACCGACATTTCAGCCTCCGGTCACCGGCGGGAAGAAGGCCACTTCGTCGCCCGGCTTGACGGCGGCCTCGGCGCCCACCATCTGCTGGTTCACCGCGGCGCGCAGATTCTTCGTCGTCGCCAGCGCGGCCCACGCCTCGCCGCGCGCCGCGAGATGGTCGCGCAGGGCGCCCACCGTGGCGATCCCGGCGGGCAGCGCCAGCGCCTCGGAACCCGTGCCCAGCGCCTCGCGCAGGCCGGCAAAGAAAAGTATCTTGATGTTCATGAATTCACTATAGCAGTTCGCAAAACGGCAGGAAACGCACCATATCGCCGCGCCTGATCGCCTGCCCCGGCGGGTTGTCGATCAGGCCGTCGGCCCAGGTGCAGGAGGTCAGCACGCCCGAGCTCTGGTTGGCGAACAGTTCCAGGCCGCCGCTCGCGCCGATGCGGGCGCGCAGGAATTCGCGGCGCGGATCGCCCTTGCAATCGAAATCGGCGCGCAGGCTCTGCGCCTGCGGCGTCACCGAGGAGGCGCCCTGCGCCCTGAGGATGAAGGGCCGCACCAGCATGAGGAAGGTGACGAAGCTCGACACCGGGTTGCCCGGCAGTCCGATGAAGGCCGCCGCCGCGCTTGCCGCCCGGTTTGCTGCCGCGTTTTCCATGTTGCCGGCACCAACTTCCCGCCGCACGGCGCCGAAGGCCAGCGGCTTGCCCGGCTTGATCGCAATCTTCC
Source organism: Rhodocyclales bacterium (assembly GCA_016192435.1). Classification (GTDB taxonomy): domain Bacteria; phylum Pseudomonadota; class Gammaproteobacteria; order Burkholderiales; family Rhodocyclaceae; genus Sulfuritalea. Next base: position 1,108 of record JACPUD010000036.1, read on the forward strand.
ACAGGTCCAGCGCGCCTTCGGCCTCGACCGCGGGTTTGACGTGATCTTCCTCGCCGACGGAAACGCCACCGCTGGTCAGGATCAGGTCGTTGCCGGCCGCCGCGGTGCGCAGCGCGGCGCGCGTCGCCTCGCGCGAATCGGGCACGATGCCGAAGTCATCGACCGTGCAGCCCAGGCCTTCGAGCAGGGCACGCAGGGTGTAGCGGTTGGAGTTGTAGATACCGCCCGGCTTGAGCGGCTCGCCGGGCATCGCCAGCTCGTCGCCGGTGGAAAACAGCGCCACGCGCAGGCGGCGGAACACCGTCAGTTGCGCTGCGCCGACCGAAGCGGCGACGCCGACATGCGCGGCCGACAGCCGCGTCCCGGCCGCCAGTACCTCGGCGCCGGCGGCGATGTCCTCGCCGCGGCGGCGGATCCATTCGCCGGGCTGCGGCAGATGATTCACGGTCAGCAGGTCGCCCTCGACGGCGCAGAGTTCCTGCATCACCACGGCATCGGCGCCGGCCGGCAGCGGCGCCCCGGTGAAAATGCGCGCCGCCGTGCCCGGCGCGAGCATCTGGCCGACGCTGCCGGCGGGAATGCGCTGGGCCACTTTCAAGTGCGCGCCCGCGGCCGGGACGTCGGCGCAGCGCAAGGCGTAGCCGTCCATCGAGGTGTTGTCCAGCGGCGGCACGTCGAGCGTCGAGTGCAGCGCCTGCGCCAGCACCCGCCCCGCCGCGGCCTGGGTCGGCACCGCCTCGGTCTCGCGCAGCGGCTGCGCGCCGGCCAGCAGACGGGTCAGGGCTTGGTCGAAATCGAGCATGGCGCGCATCAGCGGAACTCCAGGTGACGCAGTATGAAACCGGCGATCGCGTCGCGGTCGTTGAGGTCGAGGACAGGCAGGCCGCACAGCCCCGCCACCGCTTCGGGCTCGTCGGTGGCCACGGCGACGATGGTCTCCACCCCGCTGCCGGCGATCAAGGGCTTGCCCACGGAGGGCCGATGCACTTCGAGCTTGGGTATCGGCGTGTGCTTGAAGCCCTCGACCAGCACCAGGTCGCAGTCGGAAAAGCGCTCCAGTTGTTCCTCCAGCGAAGGTTCCGGCTCGCCGCGCAGTTCGTGCATCAGCACCCAGCGGTGATCGGAAACCAACAGCACCTCGGAGCAGCCGGCTTCGCGCAGGCGGTAGGAATCCTTGCCCGGCTGGTCGATGTCGAAGCGATGGTGGGCGTGCTTGATCAGCGAGACGCGCAACCCCGTCGCCGTCAGGCGCGGAATCAGGTCCTCCAGCAGCGTGGTTTTGCCGGCGCCGGAATAGCCGGCGAGGCCGAATACCTTCATGCGTTAACTTTCAGCGAGGGCACCGTCAGCACCGGCGCGAAGCCGCCGCCGGGGGTGCGGAAATTGGTGGTCTGGCCCTGCCACAGACGCGCCGTGACGAGTTGGACATGGCCGGCATAGACGTAGTTGCGCAGATCGAGCTTGAGTTCGACCGGCGCCTCGCCCACCTTGAGGGTACGCGAGGACGGCGGCACCAGCGCCTGGGCGATGTAGTTGCCGGCCAGCACCTCGTCGAAGACGCGTTTGGTGATCTTGTCGCCGCGATAGGCCGCCTTGGAACCATAACCCGCCGCCGGCTTGAAGAACAAGGCCTTGCGCCGTGTCCACAAGTCGTCGGCGTTGGCGGGCAACACCAGTTCGGTGCGCGGAATCTTGTTGGCCAGGGTGGTACGGGTCGCGGCATCGACGCCCCAGCCGGCCAGCAGCGCGTCGTCGCACAGCGCCACCAGGTTGCGCTTGTCGGCATACAGGGCATGGGCTTGCGGATGCGGCGTGATCAGCGCCGCATCGCTCAGCCAGGCGGCGCGCAGCGCGGCATTGGCCGGCGCGTCGAGCGCGAAATCGGTGAGCCGGTTGTACACCAGGTCGATGCGCGTACTGCCATGCCACAGCGCGCCGTCGCGAAACCCCAGTTCCTGCGGATCGCAGATCACGGCGGAAATCCCGGCATGCTCGAACAGCCGCTTGAACAGCACGAACTCGGGATACAGGTATTGCGTCTGCGGCGCTTCATCGACGATGGCGATATGGCCCAGTGCGCCCAAGTTGCCGGTCTGCGCGGCGAAGGCGCGCCACTCGGCGCGGAACATTTCGAGGAACAGGTGCTCCGCCGTGTCGCCGGCCAGGTCGCCCGGCAGCAGCGCTTCGACGTCGTCGCAGCAGGCCTTCTGCGCGCGCGCCAGCAGGGCATTGAGCAGGCCGCCGCCGGCATTGGTGTTGATCTCGATGAGTTGCGGCCCGGATTGGCCGAGATGGAAGTCATAGCCGAGGAACACGCCGGGCGCCGCGCTGCGGTGCCGCGCGCTCTCGGGCGCCCAGGCCAGCACGTGCTCGCGAAAGGCCGGCAGCGCGACGACGCGCTCCACCGCGGCGACCAGGCGCGCCATGCGCTGCACATGCTCGGCGCTGACGAACACCATCGAATCGGAGAACAGATGCGGCCGCCCCGCCATCACCTCGTCGTGAAAACCCGGACTGACGCGCTCCAGTTCCGCCCCGAGTCCGGCGCGGTCGAGCGAAACGCACTGGCAGCCGGCATTCAGCCGGTTCGCCAGTTCGATGCTGTAGTGGCTACTCATTGTTCGATTCTACCGGCTCGGCGACGGCAAAGAAGGCCTCGACATCCGCCGCCTCGCGCGTCCGCCGCATCGGCGGCAGCGAGCGCCAGATCGCCTTGCCGTATGGCTTGCCGGTCAGGCGCGGATCGCAGATCATCAGCACGCCGCGATCATCCTCGTCGCGGATCAGCCGTCCCGAGCCCTGCTTCATGTTGATCACGGCGCGCGGCAACTGGTATTCCATGAAGGGATTGCGCCCCGCCGCGCGCAGGCGGTCGATGCGCGCCGAGAGCACCGGATCGTCGGGCGGGGCGAAGGGCAGTTTGTCGATCACCACCAGCGACAGCGCCTCGCCGCGCACGTCGACGCCTTCCCAGAAGCTCTGGCTGGCGACCAGGATCGCGTTGCCCAGATACCGGAAGCGCTCCAGCAGTTCCGTGCGCGAGCCCTCGCCCTGCATCAGGAGCGGCAGGTCGAGGCCTTCGGCGGCGAGCTTCTCCTGCAGCAGTTCGCGGATGCGGCGCATCGCGCGCAAGGAAGTGCACAGCACGAAGGCGCGCCCGCCCGAAGCGCGGATCGCCGGCCAGGCGGCCTCCGCCACGGCTTCCTGATACATCGCGCTGTTGGGATCGGGCATGTTGCGCGGCGCATACAGCAAGGCATTCTTTTCGTAGTCGAAGGGGCTGCCCCAGACCGCGGTATCGGCCTCGCCCAGCCCGAGTTCGCCGCAGTAATGCGAGAAATTCGTGCCCACGGCGAGCGTGGCGGAAGCAAAGATCCAGGCGCGCGGATGGCCCTCCATCTGGCGCTGGAAAATCGGTGCGATGTCGAGCGGCGTCAGGTTCAGCGACATCGCCTGCGAATAGACCTCGACCCACTTCACCACTTCATCTCCACCCGCCACTTCAGGGTCGGCGCTGCCGCCGCGCCAGCGCCTCAGCGCCGCCGCCAGCTCCTGCGTGCGCCGCAGGCAGTTGGCGAGGCCTTCGCCGCGCTCGGCCTGGGTGTCGAGATGGCGGCCGAGTTCCGCGATCGCGTCGGCCAGGCCCTGCAGCGCGGCGCGGAACTCGGCCTCGCCCTCGACGCGCGCCGCCGGCAGGCGCAGGTTCTCGCCCTTGACCGCCAGGCGCAGGTCGCGCGCCGCCTTGTCCAGCGCCTGCGCCGCATCCTGCAGCGGCGGGTAATCCTTGGCCGCGACGATGGCTTCGTTCTTCGTATCGCGCGCCAGTTCGATGATCTGGCTGGTCGACACGCTCTCGCCGAAGAACAAGCCCGCCACCTCGGGCAACTGATGCGCCTCGTCGAAGATGATCGTGTTGCAGGCCGGCAGCAGCTCACCCATGCCCTCGTCCTTGAGCATCACGTCGGCGAAGAACAGGTGGTGATTGACCACCACCACATCGGCCGTCAGCGCGTCCTGGCGCGCCGCGAGCACGAAGCAGCTCTTGACGTTGGGGCACTCCTGGCCCAGGCAGTTCTCGCGCGTCGAAGTCGCCAGTGCCCAGGCGCCGGAATCCTCCGGCACGTCGATGCATTCGGCCTTGTCGCCGGTCCGGGTGCGCTCGGCGAAGCGCGCGATCTTGCGCAGATGCGCCGCCTCCTCGCGCGAAGCCAGGCGCCCGGCGCTCATCGCGCGTTCCAGGTGATAGGGACAGACGTAGTTGGCACGGCCCTTGAGCAGCGCGATCGACGCGCCGACCTTCAGCGCATCGCGCACCGTCGGCAGGTCGCGGTTGAACAACTGGTCTTGCAGCGTCTTGGTGCCGGTGGAGACGATCACCTTGCCGCCCGAGAGCAGCGCCGGCACCAGATAGGCGAAGGTCTTGCCGGTTCCCGTGCCGGCCTCGGCCACCAGCGCCAGATTGCCGGCGATCGCCTTTGCTATGCGCTGCGCCATCTCAAGCTGCTGCGGCCGCGGACGAAAGCCGGGAACAGCAACGGCGAGCGGCCCCTCGGGGGCGAAGATGCGCTCAATTTGGTGCATGGGATCGGACATGGCGGGCGCGGCATGGTAGCACGCGGGGCGAAGCGCCAAACCAAGAGTTGGCGCTGGCGACACGGCGCCGAAGCCGCGACGGGGAAAGTCCCGGCTGGCGCTCAGCCATCGGCACGCCAGGCTTACCCGGTTCATTGCCGCTTAAAGCTGTGCGCCCCAAGGAAAGTAGCGCCGCGCCAGGATGAAATCAGGTCGCGTTGGTCATCTCGTCCAGCAACTCCATGCTGTCAATTCGAATCCGCCGGTTTTCGAGGCGCATCAGACCCTGGCGCTTCAAGTGGCCGAGAACGCTGCTCGCCGTCTGGCGCGTGGTACCGACCATGTCGGCGATTTCCTGGTGGGTCAGGTGAATATTCAGATGGATGTCCTGGCCGACTCTGATGCCGTGTCGGGTGGCCAGCCTCAGGATGAGCTTGATGATGCGTGTCTGCGCATCGTCGTTGATCAGATTGACGACGACATCGCCGAGCGCGCGCAAGCGATCGGCCAGGACCTGCATGATCGGCAGCGCGGCTGCCGCGTGCGTCTTCAGGTAATCGGTCAACTCGTTCTGGGATAGCACCAGCACTTCGGATGCTTCGCAAGCCTGGGCATGGACGACGCGTCCACCGCCGCGGGCGACTTCCGCCATGCCGAACATGTCCCCGGTAAAGCAGAACCAGAGAATGACATCCTTGCCTTCCGGCGCCGGCTGGCAAATCTTGACCCGGCCCTGCTGCAGGAAATAAACATGCCGGCCGGGATCGCCCGCCTTGAAGATGAACTCGTTTCTGGCGAACAGCTTGCGTTGGCCGGCGTCGATCAGATCCCGAGCGTCGGCGCTGCTCAGGCGGGCCAGGAAATCCGTCGGTCCCGCCTGGCGGGTAAGGTGCCCGTCGCTCGCTGCCACACCGCCTCCTTCAAGTATCCGGCAAACTCGATCTGCGAACTTCCAGAATGTCGGCTGGCCGACAGACATGGAATCGCCAAGGACGAATACTAGTCACGTGGTTCAAGGGGCGCAACTAGAACCCCCGATGACAAGGTGGCGGGGTCGGGGCAATCCTTCCTGCCGGACAATGGAATCGCACATAAGGAGGAGTCCATGATGCAGAGCACATCGGTTCAGTGGATTCGGCAGTCTGCAATCCCGGCAATGATTTGCGGTTTGGCGCTGGCAGGCGCTGGCGCCGCCCTGGCGGCCGATGTGACGGCGAAGATGCAACCCAGGATCGACGCCTACAAGAAGCAGGCGGTGGCCTGGGCGGCCGATCCATCGATCGTGAAGGCGGTGAGGGATTCCAACACCGCCGGCCCGATTCCCATGATGGGCAATGCCAAATGGCGCGATCTGAAGGAGAGCGATCCGATCGTCAAGGGCCTGGTCGACAATCCGGCAGGGCAATTGATGACCAAGTGGATGAATGCCGATGCGAAGGGCATCAACAAGATCGTGCTTTCCGGCGACAAGAGCCATCGCGTGGCCTTCACCTCGATGCCGGCGATCTATATCGGCAAGGGCAAGCCGAACTTCGACGAGGCATTCGGCGGCAAGGTCTGGCAGCAGGGGGAATCGAAGCCCGATCCCAGCACCAACATCGACACCGTCCAGATTGCCGCGCCGGTGAAGAACGGAACCACGGTTATCGGCGTCCTGCTGGTATCCCTTACCGCTGCCAATCTCCAGTAGGGGGTCAATCATGAATCAGGCAATGTCAAGCGTCAGCAGCGGATTCCTTGCAAACTGGGCGCTCAATGTCCGCGCCTCCGGACGCGCACCAGGCAAGTGCGCCTGCGGCTTTGCCGTGGCGTGGGTCGCGTTCTTCGCCATCCTGTGGCTGATGCCGGTTCCCGCCGGCCTCACGGTTCCCGGCAAGGCGGCATTGGCAGTAGTGGTGTGGGCCTGCATCATGTGGATCACCGAGGCGATTCCGGTGGGCATCTCCGGCATGCTGATTCCGATGCTGCTGGTGATGAGCGGCGCGATCGACAAGTTTCCCAAGGCGGCCAACGGCTTTGCCACGCCGGTGGTATTCCTCTGCCTGGCGGCTTTCATCTTCGCGGCCGTGATGCAGGCAGCAGGGCTCGATCGGCGCATCGCCCTGACCCTGCTGCACAAGCTCAAGGTGAAAACCGTGAATGGGGTGATCTGGGCGATGTTCGCCGCCAACATGCTGCTGTCCTTGATCATCCCGGCCGCCAATGCGCGCGCGGCGACGCTGTTGCCGGTGGTCAACGGCATCACCGAAATGTTCGGCGACACGCCGGAGGAGCGCGCCGGCAAGAAGGCCATTGTCATCCAGACCCTGGTCTATGGTTCGATGATCAGCGGCATGTGCATCATGACCGCACACCTGCCGAACCTGGTGCTGGTGGGCCTGTTCGAGACCGAACTGGCCATAAATCTGTCCTACATCGACTGGTTCAAGCTGCAATGGCCCTATCTCGGCATGTTCGTCATCACCCAGTGGTGGGTGCAGCGCTATTTCAGGACGCGCAACGTGGGAATTCATGGCGGCTTTGCGGCCATCCAAAAACAGCATGCGGAACTGCCGCAAAGCAGTCAGGCGGAATGGCTGATTCTCGCGGTGTTCGGCTTGATCGCGGTGCTCTGGGTGACGGAGTCGTGGCACGGCGTGAAGTCGCACAATGCGGCACTGATCGGCCTGGCGATTCTCTTCGCGCCCGGCCTGTTCGGCCTCAAGTGGAAGGAGCTGCAGGATCGCACCATCTGGGGCACCTTCCTGCTGCTTGCAGGGGCGCTATCCATGTCGGCGGCGATGGGCAGCACCGGGCTGGCGCAGTGGCTGTCCGACATCATCCATCCGCTGGCGCATGGCCATGCCTGGTGGATGATCCTGGTGATCCTGATGGCGGGCACCCACGTCATCCGGCTCGGCATGCTCTCCAACGTCGCGGCCATCACCATGCTGGCACCGATACTCCTTGCGCTGGCACCCAAGCTCGGCCTGCATCCGGTGGCATTCACCATGCTGATCTCCGACACCGACACCTTCGCCTACATCCTGCCGACGCAGATCACTGCGGCGGTAATCGCCTACAGCAGCGGCACTTTCACCATGGCCGACTACGCCAAGGTGGGCTGGGTCTCGGTACTGATCGCCATCGCCTATGGCGTCTGCGTCATGGCCCCGTGGTATGCCTTCATGGGCATTCCGGTATGGGATCCGGCAGCACCGTGGCCTTTCAAATAACCACGGGCAGGCCTGACGCAACGCACTGCGACCAGTCCACTGGTCGCAGTGGAGTTCTTTTTGACTGAAAACTGGAAATGGGAAAGACAGAATGAAGAAAATGACCAATGCCGAGTTGAAAACCAAGCTCGGCGACTACACGGCACCACCCGATCTCTATCAGCTCACCAAGGACATGCCCTTCCTGGGCAAGGTCAGCTGCAATATCGAGTCCATGGAGGCAGGCTCGTGGCAGGAAATCGTCATCGATTACGAGCTGGGCGCCTCGGGCATGGCCGATGGTTCCTGGTTCAAGGCGACCTTCCGTTTCTATTCCGACTGGGCGCTGTTCCAGAACGCCGATCCGGCCGGGGCGAACTACATCTCGGCCGAATATCATGCCGCGCCGACCATCCCCGGGCAAAGCCCCGCCACGGTGCAAAAGCTCAGCGTGCGCTTCGATCAGAAAGGCCATGAACGGCCGTTCCAGAAGGCGGTGATCGTCGATACCTACGACGGCTATCTGAAGGCCGGCGACCACATCATCATCCGCCTCGGCGACCGCCGCTTCGGCGGCGCCGGCACTCGGGTACAGACTTTCGTCGAAGAATTCTTCCGCATCCGCTGCTATGTCGATCCGCTCGGCACCTCGCGCTTTGCGTCCATCGGCGAAGACCTGGTGATCGACATCAAGGCCGGTGCGCCGGCGCAGTTGATGTGGGCCGGATCGCGCATCGTCCGCGCCGGGGAGAAGTTCCCCCTGCGTCTGCGCAGCGAAGACCAATGGGGCAACACCTGCTGGAACCGGGGCGACAAGGTCAACATCAAGGCCACGCTGGATGGCAAGCCGGTGTATGAGAAGGAGACGCATCTGGCGGGAAAAGGCTGGGCGGTGCTGCTGCTGGAAGACCTGCCGAGCAAGAATGCAGGCGAACTGATCGTCACCGCCAGCCTGCCGGAGCATCCCTGGGTCAAATCGCAGAGTTTCTATGTCACCGTCGACCCGGCGCTCGCCGTACCGCGCATTTACTACTGCGACCTCCACGTTCATTCGGAGGACACCATCGGCACCAACTCGACCACCTACAACCTGACCTACGGCCGCGACGTGAGCGGCCTGGACATCCTTGCCTTCGCCCACAACGACTTCAACATCACTACCGAGAAGTGGAAGAGGACCGTCGAGCTGATACGCGAAATCACCGAGGACGGCAGCTTCGTTGCCTATCCCGGCACGGAGTGGTGCGGGTCGAGCTGCGCCGGCGGCGACCACAACGTGGTTTTCCTGCATGACGACGAGCCCGAGTTTCCCTATCTCAAGACCGGCGAGCACGTGCGCTCGGTGGAGTGGAACGAAGAAATGAAGGGCGGCGGCGTCGAGCCCGGCGCCTGGCCGCTGGAAGAACTGTGGGCAGCCTACGCCCATGATCCGGACGGGCATTTGCTGATTCCGCATGTGGGCGGCCGGCGCTGCATTCTCGATTGGCACTATCCCAAACTCGAACGGCTGATCGAGATCGGTTCAAGCTGGGGACACTTCGGCTGGCTGTATCAGGAAGCCATGGTGCGCGGCTACAAGATCGGCGCCTCGATGGCCGGCGACGAACACCGGGGCCGCTGCGGCGGCGGCGTGCCGGGTACGGCGGTGTTCGGCACCAAGGGCGGCATGTCCGGCGTGATCGCGCCGGAGTTGTCGCGCAAAGCCATCGCCAAGGCGCTGCGGGCGCGCCACACCTTCGCTTCGACCGGAGAACGCAGCTATGGCTTGATCCGCGTCGGCAAGCACATCATGGGCGACGAATTCGAGCACAAGGGACCGGCTACCATCGACTACCGGTTCCTCGGCGACGCCGGCTGGGACGAGATCGTGGCCTTCGACCAAACGGGCGAAATCTGGCGTCGCGACCTGCAGCAGGAACTCGGCTACTCGGAGCGCAAGATCCGCTTTCGCTGGGGCGGCGCGCGGGTCAAGGACCGTTACCGCTGGGCAGCGTGGAAGGGCAAGGTCACCATCACCAACGCCGTCATCAACGACTTCGCCGGGCGCGGCTTCGAGCACATGGAAGAGACCTGCTGGCGCGAGTCCGCCACCACGGTCGGTTTCAGGAGCGACACCTATGGCGACGTCGATGCGATAGAGCTGGACGTGTCGCACCTGGCCACCGCCAGGATTCGCGTCGAAGGCACCATCGACGGCTACGTCAAGGTTGGCGACCCGTTGAAGGGCAACCCCTTCGTGCATTGCCCGACATTTGCGTGGGAGATCACCGGCGCCGAGCTGCTCGACGCAGCGCGCATGAGGCGCGATCTGCCGGGCGTGGAGATGTTTCTCGCTTTCGAGCGCATGAGCGACAGGCCCGCGCCGCGCGAGGTCAGCGGCACGCTCAGCATCGATCCGCACAACGGCCCGCACGGCCATCGCCCGGTTTACTTATTCGGCCGGCAGATCGATGATGCGAAGGTATGGACTTCGGCCGTGTTTCCCACCTTCACCTGATCGCGAGCGGCTTCATCCGTCATGGCTAGCCTGAACTGGCCGGACGAAGCCGCGGGCCCTACCGATGGCGGCGAAGCACGCTTGGTCCAGCCGGGATCGAACGTCTGCCTGGACTTTCACGGTGATCCGCTGCGCGCGCGGCTGATGGTGGTGTCGGACGGCAATCACCACATGGCCCTGCGCGAGGTGCTGGCGGCTTTCCTGGCGGAAAATCCCGCCGTGGAAGACATCTTCTACACCACCACGCCGCCGCGCGTGGCGCTGCGGCTGCTGTGCGCCGGGCATCTCGACATCGGCAATCTTCGCCTTTCGGCCAAGCCGCACGTCATGATCGGACCACCGCCTGCTCTGGACCAGGCGGTAGCTGGCGGACACATGGCGGCCCATCGGCCGTTCATGCGCAGCCGCGGGGTTGCCCTGCTGGTACGGAAGGGAAACCCGAAGAGGATCCTCGGCGCGGCCGATCTGCTGCGCGACGAGGTGAGGCTGTTCCTGTCCAATCCGCTTGCCGAAAAAGTCAGCTACGACACCTATCTCGGCGCCTTGCGTCGACTTGCGGCGGCGGAGGGCGTGGCGCTCGGGTTTCTCGACCATCCGCGCGGACAGCCCGACCCCGGAAAGCTGCTGTATGGCGGATCGATTCATCACCGCGAGGCGCCCCAGGCATTGGCCGACACTATGGCCGACGTCGCCGTCGTCTTCTATCACCTGGCGCTGCGTTACCAGCGCATCTTTCCCGACCTGTTCGATTTCGTGCAACCAGCAGCCTGGGCACGGGATCACGGGAGCGAGGTCGGACGCACCGACTGCGGACTCGTTGGCGATGGTGGCGAGTGGGGCGGTGCGCTGCTCGATTATTTGGCCACGGAATCCGTCACCCAGCTGTATCGGGCCCACGGTCTGGAGCGGGCCCTGCTGCCGCAGACGCCGTAGCAGCGGACCCATGGCATGAGCACCGCCGCGCTCGCCGCATCGGATCCACCCGCGCCTTCGCGCAGCCGGCGGACGCTTGCCGCATGCTGCGGTGCGCACGTGCTGCACGACGGATTCGCCGATCTGCTGTACGTTCTGTTCCCGATCTGGCAGGCGGCGTTCGGACTGTCGTTGGCTCAGGTCGGCATGCTCAAGATGCTGTATTCCGGTTCGATGGCGGCCTTGCAGCTGCCATCGAGCCTCCTCGCCGAACGCGTCGGTGAACGCTTGCTGCTTGCGCTTGGCACGCTCGTCGCCGCGGCCGGGTTCATCGTGTCGGGCTGGACCACAGGATTTCTCGGCCTCGCGCTGTGCCTGATGCTGAGCGGTGCCGGGGCCAGCGTGCAACATCCGCTCGGCTCCGCACTCACTTCCCGGGCGTTCGAAGGTACTCGGCTGCGCGCTGCGCTGGGCACCTACAATTTCTCCGGCGATGTCGGCAAGGTGCTGTTGCCGGCGCTTTGCGCAGCGCTGCTGGCCGTGCTCGACTGGCATGCGGTGACATCGCTGATGGGCGCGCTCGGCCTCGGCGCGGCGCTCGCCATCTGGCTTGCCGTTCCGCGGGCATTGCCTCCGGCGGCGTCCCCTGCGGAAGCACCGGAAGCATCCGCAACGACAGGCACTGCGAGCGGATCGCTGGCGACCCCGGGCTTCATCTCCTTGTCGGCGATCGGCTTCATCGACAGCGCAACGCGCATGGGTTTTCTGACGCTATTGCCCTTCCTGCTGATCGCGAAAGGGGCATCGATCACGCAGGTCGGTTTCGCGCTGAGCCTGGTCTTTGCGGGCGGTGCCGCGGGAAAATTCTTCTGCGGCCTGATTGCCGCGCGCGCCGGTGTGCTGCGAACGACGATCCTGACCGAGCTTGCCACCGCCGCCGGCATAGTCGCGCTGCTGCCGCTTGCGCTGGATTGGTCGATGCTGCTGCTGCCGGTGATCGGCATTGCTCTGAACGGCACGTCGTCGATCCTATACGGAACGGTGCCGGAACTCGTCCCGGTCGCGCGGCGGGCTCGCGCTTTCGGGGTCTTCTATACGCTCACGATCGGCGCGGGCGCCGTGTCACCGGTGCTCTATGGCCTGCTCGGAGACGCGATCGGGGTGCCGCGCAGCTGCGCTGTGATCGCGGCAGTGGTGCTGCTGGTTCTGCCACTGACACTGGCGCTGCGCCCGGCCCTGCGGGCACTGCGAGTCAGTTGAAACCAGGTGACACAACCGGGAATCCCATAGTTCCAGCGAAGTTCACACCCGTCTAGGGCAAATCAGACCCGCCTTGCGCCCGTTACAAAGTACATGTCTATCTGCCCTTTGCCCTTGGCGTCCACCTTGCCGCGGTACGTGCAGTCGAACTCTGCCCGGATCAAATCGAAGGTGTAAGCCGAAACATTGACCCGACCGATCTCGCCCGAGCTTTCCATGCGCGAGGCGACGTTCACGGTATCGCCCCAAATGTCAAAGGCGTACTTTCGCTTGCCGACCACGCCTGCCACCACCGGACCGGAATGAACGCCCACCCGCAACGACCACTTGAAGGCCGACGTGCTGTTTCTATTTTCAAGATAGTCGATCATGCCCAGCCCAGCGCGAACGCAGCGCTGCGCGTGATCCGTGCAGGATTTGGGCAACCCGGCCGCCGCCATGTAGGCATCGCCAATGGTCTTGATCTTCTCCACGCCACAGGCGTCGGTGATGTCGTCGAAGGCCGCGAATATCTCGTTAAGCTCGGCGACCATGCGTTCGGCGGGCATGGATGAGGCCGCCTGGGTGAATCCGCTGAAGTCGGTGAACAATATGGTGACGGACTCGTGCCGGGCCGGATGTGCGCTGCCGGTCGTCGACAATTCCTGCGCCAGTTCCGCCGGCAAAATGTTGCGCAGCAGTCGCTCGGAACGTTCCTTTTCGACGGCAACATCGCGCACGGCCAGGAATGCACGTCGGGTGGACAGATCCATCTGGTAGCAGATCAGCATGCCCCAGAGGTTTGCGATCAGCAGTGGTCCGGCATGGCGGAGAAGCACATTTCCGGGCAATAGTCCGAGTGCGCCGAGCAGGATCAGGTACATGGCCATGGAGATCCATCCCCCGCCCACCGCCGCCGGAAAGCGCAGGCGAAACACGCCATAGATGCTGAACAAGTGAATGGTCACCAGAAAGAAACCGCTTGCCTCGAAAGTCGGCGATAGCGATACGGCGCGAATCATTCCCAGGGACATCAGGCAGGCCATGACGAGCATCAGCCACTGATGCCGGATTATAAAGATTCGGGTATAGGTCAACGCGTAACAGGCGCCGACAGTCGCCAGAACCAGGGCGGCGAGTTCCGGCATCCGCTCTTGAAAAGGAGTATTTATCCAGACGGTCGCGGGCCATAGTATGAACAGCGTGATCGCCGCGGCACAACTCACCGCGATCCGAATCGGTCGCAGGGACTTGCGTGCCTGCTCTTCGGCAAAAGCCTTTTCCAGTTCCGGATCGGCAAAGCGCAGCGTGAAACGATTCATGCGGGCGTCGGGATTCATGTTCGCGTGTCGAGAGTCGAGCGAGAAGGCGCCGATTCCCGCCATGGCCAATCCAGATCGAAGCGGCGCCCATACAGGAAATCGCTGATCCAGGTTTTCTGCACCCAATAGTGAAATGTCGTGAAGGCCACGACCGAGGTGAAGCCGCAAACGAGGACAAACTTGAGCGCGGCCGGAAGATCGAATGGCAACAACCACCAACCGGCGAGAAAAACCAGCGGCAAGTGCACCAAATAGACCCAGTAAGCCGATTGCGCCACATACACGATCCAGGGCGATTCGCGGTCGAAAAAACGCAAGGCGCAACCCAGAAACAGGTAGACCAGAACCCATGTGCATAGTCCGTGTGCCAGCACCGCGACTAGATGGAACGCGACGTTGTTGCCGCCGGCGCTGTCGTCGAGATGACTCGCATACAGCGCAAGCGGGAACAGCATGACCGCAATCATGGTCAGCGACAAGACGCGTTGCTCCAGTGCTTGCAGGAAAACCGGGTAGCGATGAAAGGCGTAACCCAGCATGAAGAACAGCGCGAAATAGAGTAACGCCGGCAAATGCGGCTTGAGGAACGAGTACTCCATGAATATCATGCCACCCTGGAAAGGCCACAAGCTTGCCGCCGTCAACATCGCGAACGTCATCAGCAATACCGGTGAAACCAGCCATTGCTTGACACGGTCCTCATACCGCAGGCTGTGCCGAACCAGGAAATCGCACAGCGGGATCAGCAGGTAAAAGAAGCAGAGGTAATACAGAAACCACAAGTGCCCGAGAGTCGGCTTGTCGATGGGGAAACCCTGCGCAATCAGTTCCTGTTTGAACGCCTGAAGGGCATCGGCGGCGGGGATGAGGTCGTGCGTTCCGTAGCGGGCGCCGATCATGAAAGTCGCCATGAACAGGGCCGTGATCGGCAATATCGTTGCCACACCCGCGGCCAGCGGCGCCAGGATCCGCTTCGCGCGGTTGGTGTAGGTGCCGCGCCGGCCGCGCTTTTCGATCAGCAGCGAGGCAAAGAAACCCGCCAGGACGAAAAACGTCGGCATGCGAAAGCTGTGAATGAACGCGAGAACGACATCGAAGGCGTATGCCGTGTTGCGGTCGGTGGGAAAAGGGTATCGCGCTGGCGGCTCGGCAAGATAAAGCATGCAGGCGTGCAGAACGATACCCAGCATCATCATGCCGCCGCGCAAGGCATCGAGACCATAGTACCGGCGATTGTCCATTTGCCATCCCGCCTGTTTCGGATCGTGTCATGTCAAGTCGGCGGCTGATTGGAGCCTGCCTAGCATTGCGCGAGAAGGATGATGCGCCCGCGTTCGGGAAGTTGCAATGCTGATTACATCGAAGTGCCCGACGCCGGTTCGGATTCATCGCCGGAAAGCGGTTCGTGGTATTCCGCTTTTTGGCGGCGGCCAGTCACCACCGCGTGCACCGTGCACTGATCCGAACAATGCCAGTGCGAGTAGTATCTCCGCACATTCACAATTGCGGCCATCCCTTTCGATCATGATCGAACTGACCTGCACCAAACCGCTACCGCACTTCAATCCGCAATGGCTTGTCCGGGCCATACCGCTGGTCGAGCCGGCTGCGGACTCTGCGTTGCCCCTGCTGCCAGGCAACAGTCTGCAACAAGCGGAAGTACGACGATAGCCCCCTGCCGATGGCCCCGATCGCCTTTCAGCCGCTGGCCGGCATCTACGAACCTTCGGCGATTCAGCAACTGCCGGACGCTCGCTTTCTGGTGGTGGAAGACGAGAAGGAGCATCCGTTCAGCCTGATTTCCTTCACCGCCGACGGGCGCCTTGCCGGGCCGCCGATTTCTGTGGCCACACCGGACCGACTGAATGATCTGGAAGGACTGACCAGCGGCCCGGACGGCTCCCTTTACGCCATCACCTCGCATTCCCGCGACAGCGACGGCAAACGAAAAAAATCGCGATGCCGGCTGCTGCGTTTCCGGCTGACTGGCGAATCGATCACCGATGCGGTGCTGACCGAGCGCTTGCTGCCCGCGCTGACCGCCGCCGATCCGGCGCTCGCAGCCGCAGCTGAGGTATCCGATGTCAAGGGGGAGGGCGGGCTGAACATCGAGGCACTGGAAATGTCACCGGATGGCACGCAGCTCCTGGTCGGTCTGCGCGGTCCGCTGATCGACGGTCAAGCCGTGCTGGCAGTGCTCACGTCCCCGGATGCCCTCTTCGATGCCGGCACGCCGATCGGCGTTGCCGTCCGCTTGCTGGATCTTGGCGGCCAGGGCATCCGCGGCATCGCCTGGGTGCCGGCATTGAGCGGTTATCTGGTGATCGCGGGACCGCTGTTCCGCGCCCCGGCACCCTTCCGCCTGTGGTTCTGGAATGGCACTGATTCTGCCGCGCAGGCGGTCAGCGTTCCCGGCCTGCGCGACCTCGCGCGTGCCGAAGGGATCGCGGCGGCGCTGATCGGCGGGATTCCCTCAGTCTTGCTGGTGAGCGATGACGGCAACCGGAAGGAGGGTCGCAACGCCGGTCACCTGCTGCTGGCGATCAGTCGATTTCGAATAGGATCTTCAGCGTGACCGTCATTGGATGCCTCCGTCCGCCTCGCTGCGCAGCCGACCGTCGGACCAAAGCACATCAGGCATTCAGCCGTATTGGTGGTCCACGACACTGAACGGCAGCAAGGCCAAATTGCAGTCCGTCATGGAACCGAACGCGACAGCTATTTCACGGACATCAGGTAGCTGATGAAATTGCCTTTTTCGAAAGCGCGGCAATCGCGTTCGTGGAGATCCATGCAGTGCGCGGTGAAGTTCGCCTCGACTTTCCGGACATCGGTAAAGCGTTCGGGGTTTGCCGACGGCGCCAGCGGCTTGATCGGCATCTTGGTCTGGATGTGCCGGCCTTCTTTGCGCGGATCTTCGGTATGGCAACCGGAGCAGGTGAAGTCGCCCGACTGCCAGGTGCGCCGGACGAGGTAAAAGTTCCGCCCGGCCTCCGCAGTGAAGTGCTGGTCGGAAACGGCGCCGCGTCCTTTCTGCTCCCTGAACTCGATCCTCGCCTGTGCCGCATAGGTCGCCAGGAGTTTGTTCATGACTTCGGACTGTTTCGCCGAAAGATTGCCGTCTGCATGAACCGGAACGGCGAACAGGCCAGCCAGCGCCGCCAAAAGGTATGGTTTTTTCATAGGGCCTCCTACGTCGATGGATTGCGTTACCCTGCGAGCGATCCATTTCATACCATCGCGCCGCATCGCAGGTTGACCACCATCAACAAAGGCCGCGTCATCCTGCGCGAGACGTATTTTCGCCGCGCAAGAGTTGGCGCTGGCGCTACGGCGCCGGGGATGCCGCGCCGCGACGCTTCACGCCCGCGGCGCCGCTCCCGGGCCGGCCAGGGTCGACCCGGGTCGACCCCTTGTTCATGCGTTCAGCGCGCCGGCCGCTGGTGCGCCATCGGCCGGGCAGCGGGCGGTCCGGCAGCGGCAGGCACGGCCCGGCATCGCGCGCCCTGCCCGGCCTTGGCCAGATAGGCGAGCAGGTCGCGGCGTTCGCGCTGGTCCTTGATGCCGTCGTATCCCATCGCGGTGCCCGGCACCATCGCCAGCGGCGCCTTGAGGAAGCGATCGAGGTTCGCCGCGGTCCAGATGATTTTCGATTGGCGCATCGCCGGCGAATAGTCAAAGCCCGGGACGCTGCCGGCGCGGCGACCGACGAGGCCGCAATGGCGGGGGCCGGTTCGATCGGTTTCGAGCGCGTGGCATGCCGCACAGCGTTCGTAGATCAGCGCGCCGCGGGCAGCGGCGCCCGCGTCCGGCTCCGCATCGCCCGCGGCGAGTACCTGATGGCAGGCCAGCGACAGCAGCATCGCCAGCGCCGCATGCCGTCGCCTGCCGGGCTTCATGGCCGGTGTCCGTCGGCTCAGGCAACGAATGCGTCGGGCACCGGGACGTCGCCCACCGCATTGCGCAGAATCGCCCAGTGCATGGCTTCGTCGCCGAGGATGCTGCCGGCGGCTTTGGACAGGTCGCGGTTGCCGAATACCGGAATGGCGCCGAGGTAGGCGCTGACCGCGCCCTTTTCGAGCGAGGCGGCGAAGCGCAGGACGTCCGTCTGGTTCTTCAGGGTCTCCACCGGGAAAACGTATTTGTCCCTGGCCGCCATCGGCTTGCCGCCGAGCTGGGTGATGGTTTTGTACAGCAGATCGGCATGCTGCTTGTGGTGGCCCTGAAAGCTCACGGCAAGATCGAGCACCGGCTTTTGCAGCAGGCCGCTTTCGGCGCCGACCTGGTACGCGGCAATGGCTTCGAGTTCCGCGCCCAGCGCGGTATTGAGGATGCGCAGATCCGACTCGGCGCCCTTGCCCGACTTGGCGGCCAGCGCATCCCGGCCCGACAGCAGGGCCACCGCGGTGCCGGAAAGCAGCAGGCCGGAGCGGGTGAGGAAGGCACGACGGGGAACCGCGTGCGAAATTTCTTCCAGCTTGATCAGTGTTGTCATGGTGTTTCTCCTGTGGGTGAGCATGGGTGCTCGAAACCTTGTTGTTGCAGGCGGTCCAATACGCCGGCGACGATGCGGTCGCAGCGATCGCCGGCGAAGGAAAATGCGTCGCCCAGCGCGAAGTCGATATCCTTGGCCAGGCCTTCGCGCAGCACATGCCTGGCGCGGAAGAAACGCGTGCGTACGGTGGCTTCGGGAATGCCAAGAACCTCGGCCGTCTCTTCCACGTTGAGTTCCTCGACGCCGCGCAGGACGAATACTTCGCGGTACAGGTCGGGCAGCCGGTCGATGTGGGCCTCCAGCAATTGACGCAGTTCGCCGCTCGACGCCGCATCCTCCGGACTGCGTGAATGACTCTCGCCCATGTCCTGAGCCTCCTCGTCAGACGCATTGGAAATGTCGGCGAACATCGCGTCATCGCGGCTCTGGCGCTGCTTGCGCCGGATCGCCAGATTGACCACGATTCTGATCAGCCAGGTCGATAGCTTCGCTTCGCCGCGGAAGTTCCCCATGGAGCGATAGGCGAGGATGTAGGCTTCCTGGACCACGTCCTCGGCCTCGCCGTCGTTGCGCAGGACGCTGCGCGCGGTGCGGTAAAGCGTCTGGTTATGCCGCCGCATCAGGGTACGGAAGGCATCGTGATCGCCCGCCGCCACGCTTTGCGCCAGATCGATGTCGGTCGATTGCCGGTGGGTGGCCAGATTGCTGCTGGAATTCATTGCCTGCCTCCATCCATGCTGTTGTTACACCATTGGATGCAGCGGCACGGGCTTGCGTTTCAATTTCCGGAAACCATTTCCCAGGCCGCCCCTCGGCGCGGCCGCCGGCAGAGCCGCGCGTCGAATTTCCCGATGGCCCGGTGCTGCCGGAGCCAAAGGTAGAATGCCGCCTGAACTTCCTGGTGAAGCCGCGCCACGCCCGATGATATCGCCGAAAATCCTGCTGACCAGGGCCTGGGCCCGCCTCAATGTGCTGTTCGGGCGCGGCCTGGTGATCTCGGTCGCTTCGATCCTGATCGTCTGCCTCGCCGTCAGCGCCGGCGCCTTCCTGTTCCTCAACACCGCGGCGCCGCGCAGCCTGACGATCAGCAGCGGCCCGGCCGGCAGCACCTTCCATCGCACCGCGGAGAAATACCAGAAGATCCTTGCCCGCGAAGGCGTCAGGCTGAAGATCCTGCCTTCCGACGGCTCGACGGAAAACCTGCGGCGGCTGGCGGACCCCAAGTCCGGCGTCGATATCGGTTTCGTGCTCGGCGGCGCGGCCGGCGACAAGGAGTTCGACCAGTTGATGTCGCTCGGCAGCGTGTCCTACCAGCCGCTGATGATCTTCTATCGCGGCGAGAAGCGCGAGCTGCTGTCGCAGTTCAAGGGCAAGCGCCTCAATGTCGGCCCCGCCGCCAGCGGCCCGCATGACCTGGCGCTGCGGCTGCTCAAGGCCAACGGCATCGTCCCCGGCGCCGACACGATCCTCGACGAGACCGATTTCGACGATCCGGGCAAGGAACTGCGCGAAGGGCGCGTCGATGCGGTGTTCCTGATGGGCGATTCGACCGCCAGCGCCGTGATGCGCAAACTGATGCGCGACGGCGACGTGCGTCTGTTCAGCTTCGTCCAGACCGATGCCTATGTGCGCCGCGTCAGGGTGCTCAACAAGCTGCTGCTGCCGCGCGGCGGCCTCGACCTGGGGCTGGACCTGCCGCCCGAGGACGTGTACCTGGTCGGCCCGACGGTGCAACTGGTGGCGCGCGAATCGCTGCACCCCGCGCTGTCGGACCTGCTGCTGGAAGCGGCGCGCGAAGTCCATGGCACGGCCAGCCTGTTTCGCAAGCGCGGCGAATTTCCCGCGGCGCAGGAGGGCGACTTCCGCATCAGCGCCGACGCCACGCGCTACTACGCGTCGGGCAAGAGCTTCCTCTACGGCAGCTTTCCCTTCTGGCTGGCAAGCCTGATCGCACGCGTGCTGGCCTTCCTGGTCCCGGTCGTGCTGCTGCTCCTGCCGGCCCTCAAGTTCGCGCCGATGATCTATCGCTGGCGCATCGAATCGCGCATCTACCGCTGGTACCAGGTGCTGCTGGAACTGGAACGCGAGGCCAACAAGCCGCCGCTGGATGCCGCGCGGCACGCGGAATTGCTGCGCCAGCTCGACCACATCGAGTCGGCGGTCAACCGCATCGTGATTCCAGCCACCTTCGGCGACCTGTTCTACGGTTTGCGCGGCCACATCAATTTCGTGCGCCAGAACCTGCTGGCGCATCCCCCGCCCGACCCGGCCGACGCGCCGGCCTGAGGCGCGGCCGGCCGCCGCCGACTAGAGGCCGAGCGTGATGCGGGCGGTGGCGAAGCGCGCTTCGATACGCGGGAAATGGTCGGCGAAGCTGCGCCAGTCGATGCCCATGCGCGCGCAGGACAGTATCGACAGATTCGGCACCCGGGCGTCGCCAAAGCCCCCCAGGTCGAGCGCGTAACTGAGCACCTCGGCCACATGCACGGCATCGGCCAGTTCGCTTTCGGGCTGGTTCTGCTCCGAGACGTGGTGCGCGGCAATCGCATCGGCGACGGCTTCGGGCAATTTCCACAGCCGTGCCAGCTCGCCGCCGACGTGGGCGTGATCGAGCCCCAGGCATTCGCGCTCGGCCTCGACGATATCCATGTCGCGCGCGGCCTGCTGCGTCAGCATCAGGCCGTAGGCGGCCGGATTGACGGCAAACAACAGCAGTTGGCCGATGTCGTGCAGCAGCCCGGCGGTGTAGGCGATGTCGGGGTCGAGGCCGGCGATGCGCGCCACGTCCTGCGCGCAGACGGCCACGCCGACGCTATGCAGCCAGAGGCGATGGGCATCGAAAGGCGGCGCCGCCTTGTAGCGGTCGATGATCGCGGTGGCCAGCGTGATGTCGCGCACGCGGCCGATGCCGAGCAGCATGATCGCCTGGCGCACCGAGGTGATGCGCCCGCCGGTGCCCAGCGCGCCGGCGTTGGCGGCCGCCAGCAGGCGCGCCACGATGGCCGGATCGCTGACGATGTGCGTGCTCAGAGATTCGACGCTGGCTTCCTCGTCGCCCAGCATGTCGATGATCTGCGCCACGATCTGCGGCAGCGCCGGCAGTTTCGCCGCCTGCGCCAGCACCTGGTCGAGGGACAGGCGCACGGTCATGGGACTACCCTCCTGGCGGCTCGCTGCTGGGCAGCTGCGTGGGATGGCTGGCGCCGGCTTGGGGCGGCCCTGCGCGCGGCACTCATGACGCCGCGCGCCGCCGATAGTCGGCGACGGCTTCTGCGAGTTCTTCGCGGGCGGCGCTGCCGGGGCAGCGGAACAGGTGGGCGACACGGGCCGCGGCGGCGGCGACGTCGCGCTCGATCTGCTCCGCGTCGCGGGTTTCCTCCTGCGCCACGTGGATGCAGTCGATGCCGCGCTGGATCAGGTGCCGCAGGTGCTCGACTTCCAGTTCGGTGCCGGCCGGCAGCAACACCTCGCCGTCGGCGCGGCGCACGGCCAGCGCCAGGCGCTGGCCCGGCGTCGCGGCCAGGGTGGACATGCAAATGTTGCGTTCAGCCATGAGCGAAGCTCCCCTACTCCCCGTTATTGTGTTTCGAGTCTACCCGAGGCGGCGCCCGCCGTGGCGCGCCTTTATTCCCGCAATTCGTCCACCTTGAGCAAGAGTTGACGCTGGCGCGACGCCGAACGCGTGCCGTAAACCGCAAGCCCGGCGGAACTGTCGCTCTGCGCGCGGGCCGCAGCGCCCAGCTCGATCCATTCGCCGAGCCGGCCGCTGACCGTGGTGACCAGGCGCTGGCTATTGACCGAACCGGGTAGCGCGCCCGGCGCGTCGTCGCGCGGGCTGATTTCGAGGGTCACGCGCTCGCCGTTGAGACGCGCCACGGCGACGAAGCCGGTGCCCAGGTCGCGCTGCACCAGGCTTTCCGACACCACCACGCCGGCCGGCGTCATGACCACCTGGCGCAGGGGCAGGATCAGGGATTCGCCGACCAGGATGGCCGCGCGTCCGCCATCCACGGTCTGCACCTGCTGCTGGGTATCGCGCTGGCTGCGGCGGTCGGACCGGTAGATACGGGCGCGGCCGCCGATGTCGGTGCCCTCGCCGCCGATCTCGATCCGCGCCGTCGCGCCGCCGCCGCCGGCCTCGCCGCTGCTCGATCCCCCCTGGCGCACCGTGATCATCAAGCGCCGCAAGGGCGTGTCGAGCGCGGCGACGAGTTTCCTGATCTCGGCCTGGTTGCGCCCCGAGGCGCGCAGGAAGAGCCGGTCGTTCGCGCCGCTCAGCGTGCCGCCCGACTCGACGAAGGGCGCCAGTTGCGGCAGCAGTTGTTCGGCGCTGCGATGCTTGAGGCTGATGATCTCCAATCCCTGGCCCCAGGCCAGCGAACTGCTTATAAGCAAAGCACAAAGAAGTCTTTTCATCCGTCCGCTCCGTGACCTTATACTGCGCCGCTTCACCGTCCCGAGGAAGACCCAAAATGAAAATCGAAACCATCGCCGTGCATGGCGGTTACAGTCCCGATCCGACCACCAAGGCCGTCGCGGTGCCGATCTACCAGACCACATCCTACGCTTTCGACGACACCCAGCACGGCGCCGACCTGTTCGACCTCAAGGTGGCCGGCAACATCTACACGCGCATCATGAACCCGACCACCGACGTGCTGGAAAAGCGCATGGCGGAACTCGAAGGCGGCATCGCCGGCTTGGGCGTGGCCTCGGGCATGGCGGCGATCACCTACGCGATCCAGACCATCGCCGAAGCCGGCGACAACATCGTCTCGGTCGGCACGCTCTACGGCGGCACCTACAACCTGTTCGCCCACACCCTGCCGCAATACGGCATCGAAGTGCGCTTCGCCGACTACCGCAATCCCGAAAGTTTCAAGCCGCTGATCGACGGCCGCACCAAGGCGCTGTTCTGCGAATCCATCGGCAACCCGCTGGGCAACGTGGTCGACCTGGCCGCCTTGGCGAAAATCGCCCATGATGCCGGCGTGCCGCTGATCGTGGACAACACGGTGCCCACGCCCTACCTGTGCCGCCCCTTCGAGCACGGCGCCGACATCGTGGTGCATGCGCTGACGAAGTATCTCGGCGGCCACGGCAACAGCATCGGCGGCGTCATCGTCGATTCCGGCAAGTTTCCCTGGGCGCAGCACAAGGCCCGCTTCAAGCGCCTCAACGAACCCGACGTGTCCTACCACGGCGTGGTCTATACCGAGGCGCTCGGCCCCGCGGCCTACATCGGCCGCGCCCGCGTGGTACCGCTGCGCAACACCGGCGCCGCGATCTCGCCCTTCAATTCCTTCCTGATCCTGCAGGGCATCGAGACCCTGGCGCTGCGCATGGACCGCATTTGCGACAACACGCTGGCGGTGGCGAAGTACCTCAAGGGCCATGCCAAGGTCGGCTGGGTCAATTACGCCGGCCTGCCCGACCACGCCGACCATGCGCTGATCCGGAAATACATGGGCGGCCGCGCTTCGGGCATCCTGTCCTTCGGCGTCAAGGGCGGCGCGGCGGGCGGCGGGCGCTTCCAGGACGCGCTGAAACTGGTGACGCGGCTGGTGAACATCGGCGACGCCAAGAGCCTGGCCTGCCACCCGGCCTCCACCACGCACCGCCAGTTGTCGGCGGAAGAGATGAAGAAGGCCGGCGTCACCGAAGACATGGTGCGCCTGTCGATCGGCATCGAGCACATCGACGACATCAAGGCCGACCTGGAACAGGCGCTGGCGGCGGTGTAAGGCGACTGCACACCTGCAAAGAGCCGGGGGACTTGCGTCCCCCGGCTTTTTTACGTAATCACCGTCGGCCGTTCGCGGCCGCTGCGTGCTTTCAAACCGGAGATCTCGTCGGCGATGGCGATCAGTTCGGCAAGCAGCACTTGCGCATCGATACGCTGCCGCACCGGATCGGCCTCGAAGGCTTCGAGGTAGAGGCGCAGCGTGGCGCCTTCGGTGCCGGTGCCGGAGAGGCGGAAGACGATGCGCGAACCGTCGGTGAACACGACGCGCAGGCCCTGGCCGGTCGACACCGACGCATCGACCGGGTCGGTGTAGGCGAAGTCGTCGCAGAATTTCACCGCGTAGCTGCCGAAGGTCTTGCCCGGCAGCGTGGCAAAGGCGGCACGCACCTGGCCGATGATGCCGTTGGCCACTTCCGTCGGCAGCGCCTCGTAGTCGTGGCGCGCATACACGTTGCGGCCGAACACGGCCCAATGGTCCTGCAGCACCTGCTCGACGGACTGCCGGCGTTTGGCCAGGATGTTGAGCCAGAACAGCACGGCCCAAAGGCCGTCTTTCTCGCGCACGTGGTCGGAGCCGGTGCCGAAGCTTTCCTCGCCGCACAGCGTGACCTTGCCCGCATCCATCAGGTTGCCGAAGAACTTCCAGCCGGTCGGCGTCTCGTAGCAGGGCACGCCGAGTTTTTGCGCGACGCGGTCGGCCGCCGCGCTGGTCGGCATCGAGCGTGCGATGCCGGCAATGCCGTTGGCGTAGCCCGGCGCCAGTGCCGCGTTGGCGGCGATCACGGCCAGGCTGTCGGAAGGCGTGACGAAGAAGCCGCGGCCGAGGATCATGTTGCGGTCGCCGTCGCCGTCGGAGGCGGCGCCGAAGTCGGGCGCATCCTTGCCGTACATGACGGCCACCAACTGGTCGGCGTAGGTCAGGTTGGGATCGGGATGGCCGCCGCCGAAGTCCTCCAGCGGCACGCCGTTGATCACGCTGCCGGCCGGTGCGCCGAGCCGGCGTTCGAGGATCGCGCGCGCATAGGGTCCGGTCACCGCATGCATCGCATCGAAGCAGAGGCGGAAGCCGCTGGCGATAAGCTCGCGGATCGCAGCGAAATCGAACAGCGACTCCATCAGTTCGGCGTAATCCGTCACCGGATCGATGATCTCCACCTGCATGCCGCCGATCATCCAGACA
>JACPUD010000136.1 GCA_016192435.1 Rhodocyclales bacterium
CAATCCGTCCAGCGTCTTGACGCCGACGGTACTGCCCTTCCAGCCCGGCAGCGACTCGTAGATGGGCTCGCAACACGCAAGATCATCCGCACCCACCGGCAGAATGTCCGAAATGCTGCCGTTGATGCGATAACCGGTGCATATCTTGAGTTCTTCGACGCCATCGAGCACGTCGAGTTTTGTGATGCATAGCCCCGAGATACCGTTGATCTGTATCGCCCGCTTCAGGGCGGCGGCATCGAACCAGCCACAGCGGCGCGCGCGCCCCGTGGTGGCACCGAATTCGTGGCCCTTGGTGGCCATGTGCTTGCCTACCGGGTCCTGCTTGTCCAATGCATCGTACAGCTCGGTCGGGAAGGGGCCGCCGCCCACCCGCGTGGTGTAGGCCTTGGTGATGCCGAGGATGTAGTGCAGCATGCCCGGCCCGACCCCGGCGCCGGCAGCCGCGGCACCGGCCACACAGTTGGAGGAAGTAACGAAAGGATAGGTGCCGTGATCGATGTCGAGCAGGGTACCCTGGGCACCCTCGAACAGCAGATTGGCCCCGGCCTTGTGCGCGTCGTAGAGCGCACGCGGAACGTCGGCGATCATTCGCGTCATGCGTGGCGCAATGGCCATGGCCTCGTCATAGACCCGCTGGAAATCCACGGACTCGGCACCATGGAAATTCTTCAGCACGAAGTTGTGGTATTCGAGAATTTCGCCCAACCGCTCCGCGAAGCGCTTCGGCTTGGTCAGATCCTGCAGGCGCAGGCCGCGCCGCGCCACCTTGTCCTCGTAGGCGGGACCGATGCCACGTCCGGTGGTACCGATCTTGTTGCTGCCGCGCGCAACCTCACGTGCCACGTCCATGGCCTGGTGGTAGGGCAGGATCAATGGACAGGCTTCGGATATCTTCAACCGCGCCTCGGCATCGATGCCCGCCGCCGTCAGTTCGTCGAGCTCCTTGATCAGTGCCTCGGGCGACAGTACGACGCCATTGCCGATGTAACAGGTGACTCCGTCGCGCAGGATGCCCGAGGGCACCAGATGCAGCACGGTTTTCTTGCCGCCAATGACCAGCGTGTGACCCGCGTTGTGACCGCCCTGAAAGCGCACCACGCCTTGCGAGTGGTCGGTCAGCCAATCGACGATCTTGCCCTTGCCCTCGTCGCCCCACTGGGTACCGACGACTACGACGTTTTTTGCCATTTCAGTCTTCCTTCAGGGATTCAATAATCCAGTCTTCGCCGCTACGCACCAGGATCCGGTCGCAGCCGGCTTCGCGCCAGGAGCCTTCATGTCCCGGCAGGGCAAGCACCACGCGTTCGCCTTGCGCACGCAGGCGCAAGGCCTCGGCGTGCAAGGCGTCATCCTCGGGCCATGGAGCGAGAATCGCGCCGCGCGCTTTACCATCCGGCGACAACCGCGCCAATTCACGCAGGTCCATGGAGAAACCGGTAGCCGGTCGAGCGCGGCCGTAGGTGCGGCCAAAATCGTCATAGCGACCGCCCAGCGCCACGGCACTGGCACTGCCGGCACAATAGGCAGCAATGGCGACACCGCTGTGATAATGGTAACCACGCAAGTCTGCCAAGTCGAAACTCAGGGGCAGGTCAGCCAGGGCATCCGCCAGTCGTCGCAGGTCGGAGAGGGCAGCGCTAATTTCCGGCAAAGCCGGCAGGATTCGTGTCGCTCGCTCCAGCACCCGCCGGTCGCCATACAGTTCGGGCAGGGCCAGTAGCGCGGAGCGAACAGGGTCGGCCAAGCCGGCGACCAGCTCGCGCACCGTCGGTACATCCTTGCCTTGCAACGCGCCGAACAGTTCCTCTTCTGCCTGTGCGGCCAGCCCTGCACTCCGGGTCAAGGCGCGGAACACGGCAACGTGGCCGAGATCGAAGCGCGATGCGGTGATATTGCAGATCCCAAGCGAGGTCGCCAGCAGCCGAATCACCTCGATGTCTGCCTCCAGGCCCGCGTGACCGTATAGTTCGGCTCCGATCTGCAATGGCTCGCGGGTGGCATTGAAGCCGGCCGGCAGGGTGTGCAGCGCGCTGCCGCAATAGCACAGCCGCGTGACCCCGCTGCGGTTCAACAGGTGTGCATCGATACGGGCGACCTGCGGCGTGATGTCGGCACGCACGCCCATGCTGCGACCGGAAATCTGATCCACCAGCTTGAAGGTGCGCAAATCAAGGTCGTGAGAGCTGCCGGTAAGCAAGGATTCGACATATTCGAGCAGCGGCGGAATGACGAACTCATAGCCGTGCCGGGCGAATTCATCGAGCAGGCTACGCCGCAAGGATTCGATGCGCACCGCGTCGTGCGGCAGCACGTCTTCAATCGCTTCAGGCAGGAGCCAGCGCCGATTTGCCATGGGAGTCAGCGAAATACGGTGAGCAGGACGACGCCGACCAGCATCGACGACAAGCCTATGAAGCGAATCTGCCCGTCGCTCAGTTCAGTCACACGGCGGAAGGTATCGCGCCAGACACGTGGCACGAGAAAGGGCATGAGACCTTCGATCACCAGCATCAGGGCGAAAGCCAGCAGTAAGGTATTCAGCATTTCAAGCCGCACCTGCCCGAATCACTTGCCCTTGCCGCTGCTCTTCAGATACTTGAAGAACTCGGAATTGGGTTCGACGACGAGAAGGTCAGTCTTGCTCTTGAAGCTGCCACGATAAGCTTCGAGGCTGCGATAGAAGGCATAGAACTCGGGGTTCTCGCCGAAGGCGCGATTGTAGATCGCGGCTCCCTTGGCATCGCCCTCGCCCTTGATTTTCTGTGCATCGCGATAGGCCTCGGCCAGGATCACCTCGCGCTGGCGGTCGGCGTTGGCCTTGATCTTCTCGGCTTCCGCAGCCCCCTCGGAGCGCAACTCGTTGGCCACCCGCTTGCGCTCGGTTTCCATTCGGCGATAAACCGATTCGGATACTTCCGGCGGCAGGTCGACCCGCTTCAGGCGAACGTCGACAATTTCCACCCCAATCGTGCGCATGTCGGCATCGGCCTTCTTCTTCACCGAAACCATGATGTCGTCGCGAGCGCCGGAGACCACGTCATGCACCGTGCGCCGGCCGAATTCTTCGCGCAGGCCCGAATTGACGGTTTGCGATAGCCGCGTCCGGGCCAGCATCTCGTCGCCGCCGACCGAGATGTAGTACTGCTTGACGTCGTGGATGCGCCATTTGACAAAGGAATCCACCAGCACCGGCTTTTTCTCGGCAGTCAGGAAGCGCTCCGGCTCGGGCGAATCCATGGTGAGAATGCGTTTGTCGAAAATCCGCACGTTCTGGATCAGCGGCCACTTGAACGCGAGCCCGGGCTCGGAAACGACTTCCTTGATTTCACCCAGCTGGAAAATGATCGCGAACTGGCGTTGATCGACCGTGAAAATTGTCATCGCAAACAACGCGACAAGGCCGAATATGAATGAAGCGACAAACGACAAGTGGCGCTGCATCAACGTTCTCCCCGCTCACGCGAGCCAAGATTGCCGCGCGCACGCGCGTCACCCGGCGCCGAACGTTCGGTCTGTGGCGGCGCATCCAGCGTTGCCGCGGCTGATCCCGACACGAGACCGCGCGGAACCGCGGCCGCCTCGGCTGTCGCCGGAGCAGCCGTTGCGGCTGCCGTGGCCTGCATCAGCTTGTCGAGCGGCAAGTAGAGCAGGTTACCCGGGCCTTTGGCATCGATCATTACCTTGCTGGTATTGGCATAGACCTGCTGCACGGTTTCGAGATACATCCGGCTACGGGTCACTTCCGGCGCCTTGCTGTATTCCGTGAGGATCTGCTTGAAGCGCGAAGCATCGCCCTCGGCGGTAACAATGATGCGCTGACGGTAACCGGTGGCCTCCTCCATCAGCCGCGAGGCCGCGCCGCGCGCACGCGGAATCACGTCATTGGCGTAGGCCTGGCCCTCGTTCTTCTGTCGCTCGCGGTCCTGACCGGCCTTGACTGCATCGTCGAAGGCGGCCTGCACTTGTTCCGGCGGCTGTGTGCCCTGCATATTCACTGATCGGATCAGAATGCCAGTCTTGTAGCGATCGAGAATATCCTGAATCAGCTTCTGCGTATTCGCGGCGATCTGGTCGCGGCCCTCGTAGAGCACGAAGTCCATCTTGTTCTTGCCGACCACTTCGCGAATCGCGGTTTCCGCCGCCTGCATGACAGTATCATCAGGATGACGGTTGTTGAACAAATAGGCCTGCGGATCGGAAAGCAGGTACTGCACGGCAAACTGGACGTTGACGATATTTTCGTCGTCGGTCAGCATCAGCGCCTCTTTCAGAACCTTGTTCTTGTCCGAACCGCGATAGCCTACTTCGACCGTGCGCACGCCGGTGACATTGACGATTTCATGGCTCTGGATCGGCCACGGCAGGCGCCAGCGCAGACCCGGCTCGGTGGTTTCCTTGAAGCGGCCAAACTGGAGTACCACGCCACGCTGGGAAGCATCCACGATATAGAAACTGCTGCCCAGCCAGACCACCGCCACCAGCATCAGGATGATGCCGATACCACCGCCGAACTGCCTCGGGCTGATCGATGGCATCCGCTTCCCGGCATCACCACCGCCGCTGTCGCCACCTCCTCCCTTGTTGCCGAACAGGCCGGACAAGCGGCGATTGAAATCGCGCCAGAGTTCTTCGAGATCGGGAGGGCCTTGATTGCCGCCACCGCGCTTGCCACCACCGGGCTGGTTGCCCCAGCCGTGGTCGTTGAGAGACATGAGGATTCCGGCGATCACGTTGTTTTGGATTGGGTAGTCAAAGAAGGAGGAGTGCGTCAGAGAACCATCAGGCTGCGGCGGCGGGAATTTCCTTGTGCCGACTCGCAGTTTCCGCCAGTGCCTGTCGCAGCAGGGACATCCCGGCCCCCGTGCGGGCACTGAGTCGAACGGACGAAATGTTACCACAGTCATCACGCTCGATCGCGGGGCTTGCCGCGGTCAAGTCAAGCTTGTTCCACACCAGGATCTGCGGCACATCGAGCGCGCCGATCTCTTTCAATACCGCGCCTACCGCTTCGATCTGCTGGTCGCGGTCGGGACTGGCGGCATCGACGACATGCAACAGCAAATCGGCTTGTGCAGTCTCCTCAAGCGTGGCGTGAAAAGCCGCCACCAGAGCATGCGGCAGATCGCGGATGAAGCCGACTGTATCGGAGAGCACGATCGGTCCACCGCCTTCGATAAAAAGCCGGCGCGAGGTGGTATCCAGCGTGGCGAAAAGCTGGTCGGCGGCATAGGCCCCGGCCTTGGTCAAGGCGTTGAACAGAGTGCTCTTGCCGGCATTGGTATAGCCGACCAGGGAAATCGCCAATACTTCGCCACGAGTGCGCGCACGTCTGCGCACTTCGCGCTGGCGTCCCAACTGCTTCAGGCGGTCCTTGAGCAAGGCGACACGCTTGCCGAGCAGGCGACGATCGGTTTCGAGTTGCTTTTCGCCGGGACCGCGCAGACCGATACCGCCCTTCTGGCGCTCGAGGTGGGTCCAGCCGCGCACCAGTCGGGTGGCAAGGTGCTGGAGCTGGGCCAGTTCGACCTGGAGTTTGCCTTCGTGACTCTTGGCGCGCAGCGCGAAGATGTCCAGAATCAGACTGCTGCGATCCACCACGCGGCATTCCAGGGTACGTTCGAGGTTGCGTTGCTGACCGGGCGACAACTCATGGTTGAACACCGCGACATCGGCCTGGTGCAGGCGCACCGCCTCGCCGATCTCGACGACCTTGCCCTTGCCGGCAAACAGCGCCGGATCCGGCCTTGCCCGCTTACCGGAAATCACGGCCAAGGGGCGTGCGCGGGCGCTTTCGACCAGCAGTTTGAACTCCGAGAGACGCTCGGCGAAATCGCCCTCGCCGAAATCAAGTTGCACCAGAACCGCATTCTCGCCACTGGCGGGACGCTCGAACATCAGGGCGACGGCCTCATGGCGGCGCTCGCCGGCGGCGGCAGATTGCGGTCAATCGGCTTCTGGGTCCTGGGCAAAACTGACTGGACGCGCCGGCACAACCGTCGAAATGGCATGCTTGTACACCATTTGGGTCACCGTATTCTTGAGCAGAACAACATACTGGTCGAAGGACTCGATCTGCCCCTGCAGCTTGATGCCATTGACGAGGTAGATGGAAACCGGAACATGTTCACGACGCAAAGTGTTCAGAAACGGGTCTTGTAGCATTTGCCCTTTATTACTCATGATGGGTAATCCTTATAGTTGCGGCCGCTGTGCTTGACACCGGAAAGGCTGGCGCCAGCCCTCACTGAAACTTCGCTTGCGGTCTATTGGTTTTGTGAGTCGAATACTGTAATCGATTTTGCGTCGCCGTGCCACCAGCGCCAACTTTCACTTTTCGCGACGGAGCTTGGTCTTTGCCGGCCGATCGTCATTGGCATAGGGATTCGTGCTGGTCTTGTACTGGATGCGCAGCGGCGTTCCCTGCAGCTTGAATGCTTCGAGAAAGTAACGCTCCAGGTAGCGGGTATACGAGGCCGGGATGTGTTCCAGCGCATTGCCGTGAATCACGATAATCGGCGGATTACTGCCGCCCTGGTGGGCATAGCGGAGTTTGGGACGGAAGGCGCCGTGGCGCGGCGGCGTCTGTTTTTCCACGGCGCCGATCAGTACCCGGGTGAGTTTCGGGGTCGACATCTTGGCCATCGCCGCGGCGTAGGCCTTGTCCACCGAAGACAGTATCCCGGCGATGCCCTGCCCTTTCAGGGCGGAAACATAATGGACGCGGGCAAAGCCGAGGAAGTTCAGCTTGCGCGCAATGTCCAGCTTGATGATCTCGCGGCGGTAGTTATCCACCGCATCCCATTTATTCACGGCGACCACCAGCGCCCGTCCGGCATCGATGATGAAACCCGCGATGTGCGCGTCCTGGTCGGAGATTTCCTGGGTGGCGTCGACCATCAGCACCACCACGTTGGCCTCCTCGACGGCCTGCAGGGTCTTGATCACCGAAAATTTTTCTATGGTCTCGAAGACGCGTCCCTTGCGGCGCAGTCCCGCCGTATCGATTAGGGTATAGGCGCGGCCGTTGCGTTCGAACGGCACCTCGATGGCATCGCGGGTGGTGCCCGGCATGTCGAAGGCGATCACGCGCTCTTCACCAAGCAGGGTGTTGACGAATGTGCTCTTGCCGACATTGGGTCGGCCGGCGATGGCGACTCTGGGGCCCGCTGCGGCATCGTCCGCCTCGCTGTGCTCGGGAAATGGTGCCAGTGCCAGTTCTACCAGTTCGCGCACGCCCTCGCCGTGAGCCGAGGAAATCACACAGGGATCGCCGCAGCCGAGTTCATAGAACTCCGCGGCCACCACCGCGCGGTCCATGCCTTCGCCCTTGTTCGCGGCAAGCAGCACGGGGCGCCCGCTGCGGCGCAGCAGTTCGGCGATAACCTTGTCCTGCGGCGCGAGGCCGGTGCGCACGTCGACCAGGAAAATCAGCACATCGGCTTCGGCAATCGCCGCCTCGGCCTGACGCGCCATTTCGAGCACGATGCCTTCCTTGGCCTGCGGCTCGAAACCGCCGGTGTCGACCACGAGATAGGGCTTGTTGCCGAGACGGCCGTGCCCGTAATGGCGATCCCGGGTCAGTCCTGGCTGATCGGCCACCAGCGCATCGCGCGAGCGCGTGAGGCGATTGAACAGCGTCGACTTGCCGACATTCGGCCGACCGACGATCACCAGGGTTGGTTTCATGCCAAGCCGACACCCGCGGCGTTATCTGTGTGACGGATATACAAAATGCTAACGCGCTTCGAGCGCATGCAAGCCACCATTCGCGGTCTGTACCAGAAAGCCGGCGCCGAAACGCACCGGCTCGGCACGCACCGCGCTGCCGTCGGTCGTGGCGCGCGCGGCAAAGGCGCCATCATCCCCGCGCAACAGATGCACCACGCCCTGATAATCCGCGACGACGACCTGGGTGCCCAGCGCCAGCGGCCGCGAAAGCCCGCGCAAGGCCAGCTTGTCCTGTTTCCAGACACTGGCCCCGCTGTTGCGATCCAGCGCGTGCACCGCGCCCTTGTCGTCGGTGACATAGACATGACGACTGTCTATATCGAGACCGGCGCTGGACGACATTTCACGCGACCAGATCGTATTGCCGGTATTGCTGTCAAAGCAGGCGGCACGCCCCTGAAAAGCGGCAGCGCAGACCGTGCTGCCACTCACCACGGCGGAACTGGTGACGTCGGCAACGCGCTCCAGTTCGGTCGATCCCTTGGGCAGTGCGACCGTCACTTCCCACACTGCGGCACCGTTGTTGTTGGCGATCGCCACCAACTTGCCACCGGGGAATCCGGCCAGCGTCACTTTCCCCGCCGACACCACGCCCACGTTCGAGCGCAGCGACAGCGTCGGCGTACTGCGTTGATAGACCCAGCGCCGCTTGCCATCCACCGCATCGAAGCCGAAGATCCGCGAATCGCCCGAGCGAACGATGGCCAGCCCGTCGGTCACCGCCGGCGCCGCCAGGACCTCCGAACTGACGCGCGCCTTCCATGTCTCGCGACCGGTGGCCGCGTCGAAGGCCAACACCTCACCCTTCGGGGTACCGACCACGACCAGTTTGCCGTCGCTGCCGACGCCACCGGAAATCGGCTGGCCGGCGGCGATGCGCCAGACCTGGCGTCCGCCATCGAAGCGAGCGATGGCACCGTCGCGCGCTGCCGCATAGACGCTGTCGCCCACCACAGCGGGCGAAAACGTGAATTCACCGGCACTGCCGACACTCGCCTGCCACGCGCTCCTCAATTCCGCCGTCGATTTGATAGCAGCAAGTTCGGCCGGCTTGACCTTGGGTCCGCTGGAACCGAACGGGTTCAGCTTCTCCACCGTCGAGCAGCCACCCAAGACCAGCGCGGCAAGCACCGCCAGCAACTTCACGGGCGCCACAGGCACGCTCACTTGGCCGCCCCGAGCGCGTCGCGCTTGGCCTGGATCACTTCCTTGTAGCCGCCACGCTGGCGCGCCTCGTCATCCTTGGCCAGGGCGTCGAATTTCTCCAGCGCAATGTCATAGGCATTGCGCGCCTCGGCGAGCTTGCCTTGCGCGGCGAACACATCGCCGCGCAATTCGGCGAAGCGCGGCGCAAATGCAGGCGCCGGCTCGGCGGCGAGTTGCTTCATGGCTTCGTCGTAGGCTTTCTCATCGAGCATTACCGCCGCCAGTCGCAGCCTGGCCAGTTCGCGCAGCCCGGGATCCTTGGCATTCTCCGCCGCCCAGGCCAGTTGTACCCGGGCATTCTTCCCATCGCCGGCGTCGACCTGCACCCGTGCCGCCAGCAACGCCCCCATGCCGGCATAGGCCGTAACTGAATACTTGTCGATCAATTCGCCGGCGAGTTCGCGCGCACGCTTGGCGTCCCGCTGCATTGCCGCGGTCTGCAGGCTGGAATACACCGCCGAGGCCTTGGCCGCCTGCTGTCGCTGCCACCAGTTCCAGCCCTGCCATCCCGCCACGGCCAGCGCCACGACGACCAGTATTCCGGTCACCAGGTTGCCGTACATCGTCCACCAGGTTTTCAGCTCGTCGAGCTGTTCCTGTTCTTCCAGGTCATAGGTTGCCATTGTCGTCTTCCAGGGGGAAAAGAATATCGCCGAGATGCTCGGCCAGATCGTCGAAACTTACGCGAACCTGCGCTGCGGGCTGGTCAAGGCCCGAGCGCAACGGTTTCACGCTGACTGCATTGGCCGCCGTCTCGTCATCGCCAACTATCAAAGCAAGCTGCGCGCCGGAACTGTCGGCCTTTTTCATTTGCGACTTGAAGCTGCCGCCGCCGCAGTGCAAGTGAATCGTGAAGCCGGCACTGCGCAAGGCTTCCGCCACGCGAAAGGCAAAGCGGCCGGCAGCCTCGCCCTGATGCACGAGATAGGCATCGGGCGCCGAGGTTTCGTGGCGATGGCCCTGATCCTGCCACAGCGCCAGCAGGCGCTCGATGCCCATGGCGAAGCCGCAGGCCGGCGCAGGTTTGCCGCCGAGTTGGGCGACCAGACCGTCGTAGCGGCCGCCGGCGCAGACCGTGCCTTGGGCGCCGAGTTGATCGGTGACCCACTCGAACACCGTGAGGTTGTAGTAGTCCAGTCCGCGCACCAGGCGCGGATTGATGCGATAGGGTATCACTGCATCCTTGAGCAGTTGCTGCACGCCCTCGAAGTGCTTCAGCGATTCCTCGCCGAGATAGTCGATCAGCTTCGGCGCCGCCTCGACCAGAGCCTGCAGCGCCGGATTCTTGGTATCCAGGATGCGCAGCGGATTGCTGTGCAGGCGGCGCTGGGCGTCGGCATCGAGCTGGTCGTGATGGCGTTCGAGATACGCGAGCAGGTCGGCGCGGTGGCGCGCGCGCTCTTCGCTCTGACCGAGCGAATTGATTTCGAGCCGGATGCCATCGAGCCCAAGGTCATCCCATAGGCGCGCGCACATCGCAATCTGCTCGGCATCGATGTCGGGGCCGGCGAAGCCCATGGCCTCCACCCCCACCTGATGGAACTGGCGGTAGCGACCCTTCTGCGGGCGTTCGTGGCGGAACATCGGTCCCATGTACCACAGCCGCTTGGGGCCGTCGTAGAGCAGGTTGTGCTGCAGCACCGCGCGCACGCAGGACGCCGTGCCTTCGGGGCGCAGCGTCAGGCTTTCGCCGTTGAGAGCATCCTCGAAGGAATACATTTCCTTTTCGACGATATCGGTCACGGCGCCGATGGCGCGGGCGAACAGCGGCGTCGGTTCCACCATGGGCATGCGGATCGGGCGGTAGCCATAGGCGCGCAGCCAGTCGCGCACCGACTCCTCGAACTGCTCCCAAAGCTCGGCGTCGACCGGCAGGATGTCATTCATGCCGCGGATGGCTTGCAGTGTCTGGCTCATGTTTGTTTAGCCGGCAGGCAGGGAAAATTCCTGCCCGACGCGATCAATGACTGGCTCTTTCAGGGTAAGTTCTCGCCACATAGTCGTCGACGATCTGGCGGAACTCGGCGGCGATGTTGTCGCCGCGCAGCGTGATGACGCGTTCGCCGTCGACATATACCGGCGCCACCGGCGCCTCGCCCGTGCCAGGCAGCGAGATGCCGATGCTGGCATGCTTGCTTTCGCCGGGACCATTGACCACGCAGCCCATCACGGCCAGCGTCATGTTCTCGACGCCGACTCGCGCCAGACGCCATTCCGGCATGCGCTCCCGCACATAGCTCTGGATGTCCTGGGCCAGTTCCTGGAACACCGTGCTGGTGGTGCGTCCGCAACCGGGACAGGCCGCCACGAGTGGGGTGAAGGCGCGCAGGCCCATGGTCTGCAGAATCTCCTGGGCGACGATGACTTCGCGCGTGCGGTCGCCATTCGGTTCGGGCGTCAGCGACACCCGTATCGTGTCGCCGATGCCTTGCTGCAACAGTACACCGAGCGCAGCCGTGGAGGCCACGATGCCTTTGCTGCCCATGCCCGCTTCGGTCAGCCCCAGATGCAGCGGGTAGTCGCAGCGCGCTGCCAATTCGCGGTAAATCGCGATCAGGTCCTGAACGCCCGAGACCTTGCACGAAAGCACGATGCGGTTGCCGGCCAGGCCGACTTGCTCGGCCTGGGCCGCCGACTCCAGGGCGGATGTGACCATCGCCTCGCGCATGATTTCGGTGGCATCCTTGGGCTCGGCACGCTTGGCGTTCTCGTCCATGATGCGGGCCAGCAGGGCCTGGTCGAGGCTACCCCAATTCACGCCGATGCGAATCGGCTTGTCGAATTTGCAGGCGATTTCGATCAACTGCGCAAACTGCTCGTCGCGCCGGGCGCCCTTGCCGACGTTGCCGGGATTGATGCGCAGCTTGGCCAAAGCCTCGGCACAGGCCGGATGCTCGGTCAGCAGCTTGTGGCCGTTGAAATGAAAATCGCCGATCAGCGGCACGTCGACGTTCATCTGTGCCAGACGGTCGCGGATCTTCGGCACCGCAGCGGCGGCCTCGCGAGTATTGACCGTGATGCGCACCAATTCCGAGCCGGCACGTGCCAATTGTGCGACCTGCATCGAAGTGGCGAATACGTCCTCGGTATCGGTGTTGGTCATCGACTGGATCACGATCGGCGCCGTGCCGCCAACGCCAACTGTTCCCACCATGGCGAGACGGCTGGCGCGGCGCGCTATCGACACTGTTGACTGCGTGCTCATTCCAGGCTGAACCGGGCGACTTCTTCGCGGGTGTGCGGTTTGAGATCAATGCTGCGTTCGCCCAAGTACAGGCGAACGCCGGAGGCCTTGCCGATCCAGACCTGGAACGGCGCCTTGCCGTCGACGTTCTGCCGCGTACCCGCCGGGTACTCGCCGACATACACGATCTTCTGTGTCGCGTCGCGAATCTCTATCCAGGAACGATCATCGAATTCAACCCGCAAGCCACCGGATGACGGCGCACCCGACACGGCCGCAGAGCTTTCGGGCGGATTCTCGGGTACGGTTGCCGGCGCGACTACCGGCGCCGGCGCCGGCGCAGGAGCAGCGGGCAGGCTGGGCGGGGCCACGCCGACGGCGCTATCCGTGCCGAGCAAGCGCAGCGTCACGCCCTCGTTGCCCGGCAAGGTCAAATACCAATAGGCGGTCAGCGCCAGCATGACGAGAAGAACGCCGACAGCGATGAGTTTGGGGGGAATCTGCTCGACGAAATTCGGATGCTCGGCTTCGCCCATGTTGGTGGGCGGACGCACGTCGGCCTCGGATACCGGTACGGCCGGATCAAGCTGGGCGAGCAGGGGTGCCGCATCGAGCCTGAGAAATTTGGCATAGTTGCGCACCAGGCCACGCACCGCGGTCGAACCCGGCAGACTGGCGTAGTCATCCCGCTCGAGTGCCTCGATCTGCCGCGCACTGAAGCGTATCACCTGCACTACGTCGGCAACCGACTGGCCGCGCGCCTCACGCGCCTGGCGCAACACGGACCCCGGAGTGTTCGCCTCGAGTGACTCAGCAGGCTCCACCGCGTCCAAGGCGGCAGGTTCGGTGTCCAGGCCCTCAAGCGCCCGCGCTTCAGTCATATTGACCCTGCGCCAACAAACGCTGTTCCGGCGAACCGAGGAAGCGACGCCGCAATTGCGTTGCATAGCGCGCCTCCGCCTCGCGATTGCCCAGTTTCCGCTCGATACGCAAAGCGAGCCAAATCACCTCGGCAGTGGGTTCCATCATTTTCTCGATATCGGTGGTCCACTGCCGCGCCTCGGCATGGCGCCCTTTACGATAGGCGATATCGGCCAGCCAGAACAGCGCCTGGGTATTGGTCGGCGACAGTCGCAACGCGGTCAGCAGATAGTCTTCGGCCGCCTGATCTTGCTTCAGGCGCAGCGAGCATATGCCGGCGTTGGTGTAGGGCTTGGTCGGTGTCGTGTAAAGCGGATTCTGTGCTGCCGCCATGAAATGGCTTATCGAAAGTTGCTCGCGGCCGCTCTGACACAGGAACCAGCCATAGTTGTTGCTGATTTCCGGATCGCCTGGCGCCAGGCGCAGGGCCTTCTGAAAGTTTTCCTCGGCCAGCCGGGTTTCGTTGAGCACCATGTGAGTGAGGCCCAGCAGATTGTATGCCGGTGCGTAATTGGGATCGGCAGAAAGCGCAATCCGCGCTTCCTCGAGCGCTATCGCGGAACGACCATCGAGCATGTACAAGGACCCGAGTTCGGTATGCACCTTGGCGCGCTGCTGTTGCTCGTTTTCCGCCGGCTGAGCTGAGACCGCCTGTTGCGCGCCCTGCCCGGTACCGCCCCCGGTTGCCGTGCAGCCGGCAAGCATCACGGCCAGCGAAATTGCGACTAGGATCTTCATGGCTGCAGTTCGACTCCGGCAGTGGCGCGAGGCGGGGAAGCCGCGGCACGCAGTACGCGTCGCGACTTGTCCTGCACCTTGCCGGCAAGTTGCCCGCAAGCTGCATCGATGTCGTCACCGCGCGTCTTGCGCGTTGTGGTGACGATGCCGCCATGGATAAGAATGGAGGCGAAGCGCCTGACCCGTTCGGCCGGAGAGCGATGAAAGCCGGAAGCCGGGAAGGGATTGAACGGAATCAGGTTGAATTTGCAGGGAACGTCGCGCACCAAATGCAGCAGTGCGCGCGCGTCGGCATCGCTGTCGTTGACGCCATCGAGCATCACATACTCGAAGGTAATGAAGTCGCGCGGCGCATGCAGCAAATAACGCTGACATGCGGCCATGAGCTCGGCCAGCGGATACTTGCGGTTTATCGGCACCAGCTTGTCGCGCAGGCCGTCGGTCGGCGCATGCAGGGAAACTGCCAGGGCGACCGGACAGGCCTCGGCCAGGCGGTCCATGGCCGGCACGATACCGGAAGTCGATACCGTGACGCGCCGCCGCGACAGGCCGTAGGCGTTGTCGTCCAGCATCAGACGCAGCGCCGGCACCAGATTGTCGAAGTTAGCCAGGGGTTCGCCCATGCCCATCAGAACGACATTGCTGATGATGCGCTCGCCGCAGTTGCCGCTCGCCGAGTCGCGCCCCAGCGCGCGATTGGTCTGCCACAGCTGGCCGATGATCTCGGCGGTGGTGAGGTTCCGGTTGAAGCCCTGGCGGCCGGTGGAGCAGAACGCGCATTCGAGCGCGCAACCGGCCTGGGATGAAACGCAGAGCGTGCCGCGGTCATCCTCGGGGATGAAAACGGTTTCCACCGCATTGCGGTTGCCGACGTCGAACAGGAACTTGCGCGTACCGTCGTCGGACAGCTTGTCGCTGATAGTTGGCGGTGGCGCCACGGTGGCTGTTGCCAGGAGTTTCTCGCGCAGCGACCTGGCGATGTCGGTCATCGCGTTGAAGTCGCTCTCCCCGAAATGATGCATCCAGCGCAGCACCTGGCGCGCGCGGAAGGGCTTTTCGCCCTGCTGCGCAAACCAGCTTGTCAGGCCTTCGGCATCGAAATCGAGGAGGTTGACGGTCATTGCAACTTAACGCGAGTAGACGTTCAGCGCCGGAAAGAAATAGGCGATTTCGACCGCCGCGGTTTCCGCCGCATCGGAGCCATGCACGGCATTGGCATCGATGCTGTCGGCGAAGTCGGCGCGGATGGTGCCGGCTTCGGCCTTCTTCGGGTCGGTGGCACCCATCAGGTCGCGGTTCTTGGCAATGGCACCTTCGCCTTCCAGGACCTGAACCATGACCGGGCCTGAAATCATGAACTCGACCAGATCCTTGAAGAAGGGACGCGCCTTGTGCACGGCATAAAATCCTTCCGCCTCCTGGCGCGAGAGATGGATCATGCGCGCGGCGACGATCTTGAGACCGTTCGTCTCGAAGCGGGAATAAATCTTGCCGATCACGTTCTTTGCAACTGCATCGGGTTTGATGATCGACAGGGTGCGTTCGACAGCCATTACTTTCTCCAGAACAGGTTGAACTACAAGTCTTTGCAAGTCAAAAACCTAACATGACATTTTAGCTCAGTTTCCTGCCCGGAACCGGGCCGGCACCGAGACCGGGGCAGCAAAAGCGGACGGGGCCGAGATTGCGTGAAACCTTGTGCCGAAGCTGATCGGGTAGGGCGACGGCGCGATCTCCTTCGCGCTTATGCGTGTCGGATCCAGGTCACGACGTTCCATGCCAGTTTCGGGCTTCGACCATACTGGAGACCTCGCCCCGCAGGGCCGCCTCGTATCCGTTTCCTTTCCGTCAGGCCAGCGCTTTGACGTCGGCTTCCGCCAGATTTCCAGTCGCCCGAATCAATCTTGCCGGTCGGTTAACTCTTCCCCTTGCCGGGCGAGCAGAGGACTTACACCTGCCAGCGAGTGCGCCCTGCCGGGCGCACCAAAACAAAGGCCCGGCAGCGCCGGGCCTTTGTCGCCGCCGAGCGGGATCGCTACATCATGCCCAGGGTCTTGGGCAACCAGGTCGAGATCGCGGGCACATAGGTGATCACCATCAGGAATGCCAGCATCGTCAACAACCAGGGCCAGACCGCCTTGGAACAGTCAGTCAGGCCCATCTTGGCGACTCCGCTGGCCACATACAGATTCAGGCCGACGGGCGGGGTGATCATGCCGATTTCCATGTTCACCGTGATCATCACGCCGAAATGGATCGGGTCGATCCCCAGCTTGGTCGCGATCGGGAACAGGATCGGCGCCGTGATCAGGATGATCGACGAAGGTTCCATGAAGCTGCCCATGACCAGCAACAGCACATTCACCGCAATCAGGAAGCCGATCATGCCAACACCCGAATGCGTCAGCCAGTCGGCGATGCCCTGAGGAATCTGCTCGTTGGTCAGGATGAAGGAGAACAGCACCGCATTGGTGATGATGTAGAGCAGCATCGCGCTCATGTTGGCCGAGTTGAGCAGGACGCGGGGCACGTCTTTCAGTCCCAGGTCCTTGTAGATGAACACCGCGATGAAGAAGGCGTACACCGCGCTCATCGCAGCCGCCTCGGTGGGGGTGAACAGGCCGCTGTAGATGCCGCCCATGACCACCACGATCAGCATCAGGCCCCAGATCGCCTTGCGAAAGGCATCCCAGCGCTGACCCCAAGTCAGCGGCTCTTCGCGAGGATAGTCGCCCTTCTTGGCCTGATACCAGGTGGTGAAACCGAGGAACAAGGCCAGCAGCAGTCCGGGAACCACGCCCGCCATGAACAGCGCTCCGATCGAGCTGTTGGTCGACACGGCATACATCACCATGACGATTGAGGGCGGAATCAGGATGCCCAGGCCGCCGGACGAGGCGATCACGCCGACGCCGAACTTCTTCGGGTAGCCCGCCCTGACCATGGCCGGCAGCAGGATCGAGCCGATCGCCACCACGGTGGCCGGCGACGATCCGGACACGGCGGCGAACAAGGCACAGGCAAACACCGCGCTCAAGCCCAGGCCGCCGCGCAAATGACCGACCATGGAGGTCGCGAAGTAAATCATGCGCTTCGCCACGCCGCCATGGGTCAGGAAATTGCCGGCGAGAATGAAGAACGGGATCGCCATGATCTCGAACTTCTCGATACCCGTGAATAGCTTGAGCGCCACCGCCTCGAGCGGCGTGTTGGTAAAGGCGAACAGGAAGGTCAGCACCGTCAAGCCGAGCGAGATGGATACCGGC
The DNA here is from genome assembly GCA_016192435.1 of Rhodocyclales bacterium. Taxonomy (GTDB): domain Bacteria; phylum Pseudomonadota; class Gammaproteobacteria; order Burkholderiales; family Rhodocyclaceae; genus Sulfuritalea. Next base: position 17,047 of record JACPUD010000136.1, read on the forward strand.
ATCCCCGACAGCATCAGGAAGGTGAGCAGCGCGAATATGATCAGGGCGCTCATTTGGCGTCCCCTTTGCCTTTATCCGCCGTGTCGTCAGCGTCAACTTTCGGATCCGGATGGCGCTGCTTGTATTTCAGGTCGTGCATGTGCAGGTTGTCATCCATGTTGTAAGGGTTGACCGCGATCGGAATTGCGTCTTCCTCGATGCCGTCGACATGACCGTGATCGTGATGCGGAAGCTCGCCGGTGCGGATGAAGCTCACGGTTACCTGAAGGAAGCGGAAACACATCAGGGACGATCCCAGTGGAATCGCCGAATACACAATCCAGGTCGGCCATTCCAGGTCGGGGGTGGTCGGCCCCGCGTACAGGCTCTCGCCGGCAATGCCGAGCATGTTGAAGATCGCGTAGTGGGCGCCGTTCTCCCAGATGAAATGCGCCCCCAGGCTGGCGATGATGCCGGTGAACAATGCCCCGGCCAGCAGGCCGAAGACGATGAACTTGGCGCGCGTGCGGCCCGACAGACTGTTGATCAGCACGTCGACGCCAACGTGAATGCCGGTTCTCACGCCATAGGCGGCGCCGAACTTGGCCATCCAGACGAACATGATGATGCACAGTTCCTGCGCCCAGCTCAGATCCAGCCTGAGCAGCCAATCCTGAACCACCGGTATTGAAAAGCCGGCCGCATAGCGATGCATCACCGCAACGAAAATGATCAGCGTCGCCGCACCGATGAGGAAGGTGATGATCCATTCCTCCAGGTGATCAAGATATTTCATGGCTTGTGCCCTTGTAAAAAACTGTGGGGGCCGCAGCCCCCACATTCCGCCTGCTCGATCAGAGCTTCGATGGATCGAAGCCGGTGGTCTTGTACACGGCGTCGATGTTTTCCTTGCCGATGCGGTCGGCCATCTGTTGGTGAACCTTCACCATGGCCTTCTTCATCGCCAGCTTCTGTTCGGCGTTCGGGACCAGTATTTCGCTCTTGCCGGACTTGCGGACTTCGGCCATCGCCTTGTCGTTTTCTTCCTGGGCGATCGAGTTGGCGTACTTGGTGGCTTCCTCCATTGCAGTTTCGAGGGCGCTGCGCACATCCGCCGGCAGGCCATCCCAGAACTTCTTGTTGGTGATCACGGCATAGCCGAGGTAGCCGTGATTGGTCAGCGCGACGTACTTCTGCACTTCGTGCATCTTCTGCGTATAAAGGTTGGAAGGCGGATTCTCGGTGCCATCGACCACTCCGGTTTGCAGCGCCTGGTAGACCTCGGAGAAGGCCATCTTCTGCGGAATCGCGCCCACTGCCCGCATCTGGGCGTCGAGCACATTGGACGACTGGATGCGCATCTTGAGGCCCTTGTAGTCATCCGGCATTCTGATCGGCTTGTTGGCGCTCATCACCTTGAAGCCATTGTCCCAGTAAGCCAGTCCAACCAGACCCTTGGTTTCGAGCTTCTTGAACAAGGCCTTGCCCACCGGTCCCGCGGTCACCGCATGCAGTTCCTTGTAATTGTCGAACATATAGGGCAGATCGAACAGTTCGAACTCCTTGGCACCGAGCGGACCGAACTTGGCCAGCGACGGGGCGAGCATCTGCACGGCGCCCAGCTGCAACGCCTCCATCTCTTCCTTGTCCTTGTACAGCGTCGAGTTGGCATACACCTCGACCTTGACCTTGCCCTTGGTCAGTTCCGCCGCCTTCTTGGCGAAGAACTCGGAACCCTTGCCTTTGGGCGTGTCGGCGGCAACGACATGGCTGAACTTGATAACGATCGGCGCCTGGGCCATCGCCATCATCGAGAACGCGGCGGCGGCAAAGCCAACGACTACGGTACGAATTTTCATTGTTAATCCTCCTGGACAAAGTTGAGTGCATAAGGCTACCACTCCACACGCAGCGGTGTGGCGAATTGTGCTCAGGCGCTCCCGTCTTGCCTATTGTGGTTTTCCGCAGAGAGCCGCCGAAGGCGGTCCGTCGCGCTAACATCCGCCGATGCAATCTTCCATGCCGCCTCCCCTCGCGGAACGCTTCAGCCGCTCGCGCTGGCTCTGGATATTCTCGCGCCTGCCCTTTATCCTGTTTGTCGGCGGCGTCGCGCTGCTGCTCTGGATGTCGGATCGCGCCGACCGGGAGGAGAGACGCACCACGCTGATCAGCGACATGCTCTGGCTGGAGCAGAATCTGCGTTTTCATTTGACGCGGAACGAGGAGCTGCTCGGACGCGTCGATCTGGCGCATACCGCGAACTCCAAGGGTTTCGAATCCTTTGCGCGCACGCTGTTCGGCTTCGAGAGCGGACTGCGGCAACTGATCTGGCTGGATGCGGAAGGAAACATACGACAAGCCCACCCGGCCACGATGAATCCGGATCTGGCGGGCGAAGCGACCGCGGGACTGCCGTCGCGGCAGAGTTTCCGGCTGGCACAATCGCTGGGCAAGCCGGTCTACAGTTCGGCCTATCCGTACTATACGAACGACTGGCAGTTCGAAGTACACGTCCCAGTCTCCCGCGAGGGCAGGATCGTCGGCGTCGCGGTCGGCGTCTACCGGATTCGGGACATCCTCGGCGACAGCGTACCCTGGTGGCTGGCTGAGCGCTACCGCATCAGCATTATCGGGGATGCCGGCAAGGTGCTGGGAGCGCGCTCAAAAGTCGAATCCGAGATAACCGAAGAAGACTATCAGGTCGCCTTTGATCCGCCCGGATGGGGGTTGGCGCTGCAAGCGGTGCCCTATCATGCGCCGCGCCCCATCGCCAGCATGGTTCTGTCGGCCTCGTTGGTCGTGCTGGCCATGATGGTACTTTGGAATTTCTGGGCGCTGCGCCGCCATGTACTGCGACGCCAGACCGTAGAGGAGCAGTTGCGCCAGGAACACGCCTTCCGCAAGGCAATGGAGGACTCTCTCGACACCGGAATGCGCGCCCGCAATCTCGACGGCGAAATAATTTACGTCAATCCGGCATTCTGTCGCATGGTTGGTTTGCCCGCGACGGAATTGATCGGCCGGCGTCCGCCGATGCCCTACTGGGCGGACGAACATCTGGATGAAACACGTGCGATTCACGATCGCGTGCTCGCCGGGGACGGGCCGGTGGAAGGCTTTGAACTCAAGTTCAAGCACCGCAACGGCGAAGTTATCGATGTGCTGATCCACGAAGCCCCATTGATCGATGCCCGGGGACGGCATTCCGGCTGGATGGGCTCGATGGTCGATATCACGGAGCGGAAACAGGCGGCGGAACGCGCGCGCCAGCAGCAGGACCGCCTGCAGTCCACCGCGCGGCTGGTGGCCATGGGCGAAATGGCTTCAAGCATCGCGCATGAGCTCAATCAACCTCTGGCGGCAATCTCAAGCTACTGCACCGCCGCGGTCAACCTGCTACGCAACCGGGCGCCGGCGACAGAGGTCTTGCCGGCCTTGGACAAGGCGGTTGAACAGGCGCGGCGCGCCGGGCGGGTCGTTCGGCGAATCTATTCGCTCGCTCGCCGAAGCGAGAATCGCTTTGAATTGATTCATCTTGAGGAGCGCGTGGACGCGGCGCTGTCGTTGATTGAAGCCGACGTTCGCCAGAAGGGAATCCGCATCACATTGGACTTGGCCGCGCCAGTACTTGTCGAAGGCGACCCGGTGCTCCTCGAACAGGCCTTGTTCAACATCTTGCGCAATGCCGTCGAATCAATGCGAAATACCGCTGCCGACCAAAGACTGATAACCGTCAAGCTGATCTGCGCCGACGGCTACGCGCTGCTGACCGTCGCCGACCGCGGTTGCGGTATCGACGCCGCTGTTGCGGCGAAACTGTTTGATCCGCTATTCACGACCAAGCCCGAGGGCATGGGCATGGGACTGGCAATCTGCCGCTCGGTGATGGAAAATCATCGGGGACGTCTCACCTTCGAGGCCAATCCGGAAGGTGGAACGATATTTCGCATTCTGCTACCCATGACCCCGCAATGAAGGGTGCCGCCACGCACATTGTCGACGACGATCCTGCGGTCCGCGACGCGTTGCAATGGCTGTTGCGCTCGCGCGACGTGCCATCGCAAACATGGGACTCCGCCGAGCGGTTTCTTGCATTTGCAAGCCGCGATGTCTGCGGCTGCCTGCTTCTCGATGTACGCATGCCCGGCATGAGCGGGATTGAACTGTTCGATCGACTTAGGGCGCTGCAGTGCCGGCTACCGGTGATTTTCTTAACGGGGCACGGCGATGTACCGATGGCGGTCCAGGCCTTGAAGGATGGCGCCTTCGACTTCATCGAGAAGCCGTATGACGACAACTTGCTGGTGGACAAGGTGCTGGCCGCTATCGAGCATGACGCAAAACGCTGCGCCCGGGATGGTGCGATCCAGCTGTTGCAGCAACGGCTGGCACTGCTGACCCAGCGCGAACATGAGGTGATGCAGAGAATTCTTGCGGGCAAGCTGAACAAGGTGATTGCCGACGAACTCGATATAGCGATGCGCACCGTCGAGGTCCATCGATCCCACATTTTCGAGAAAATGCAGGTGCGCTCGGCGGTCGAGTTGTCACAAGCCCTCGGCATGCTCGGCGACGCGCCGAATTCTAGGTCAGGCTCCTGAAATTCAGCTTGCCGGCTTCGCACCACAGCGAATAGCGCTCGAGGTCGATGCGTGGATGCCGATCACTGCCCGCGGTCAGTAACTGACGCACGAACTCTGCGAGTCGCGCCTCGTCCGGGGGCTGGACATGGTGCCATTTCAGCATGGCTCGCAACAGATTTCTGGCGCGGGGGCCTGACATCTCCCCAAACAGCTTCCGAGGTAGCGGAAATTCGGCGGTACAGTCGCCAAGATCCAGGCAGGCCAGGTCGTCGAGCAAGGAGTCGGCCTCCCCAAAACGGCCTGCTGCAGCCGCAAGATGCTCGCTTGCCCGCGGAAAGCGCGTAGTAATGGACGGAAGAATCTCACGTCGCAGAAAATTTCTCGTGTATCGCGTGTCTGCGTTGCTCTCGTCATCGATCCATGCCAGTCGATGGTGTTTCGCATACGCAAGCAATGTGGCGCGTCCGAGTCCCAGGAGGGGTCGCATCAGGCGTCCGCGCACCTCCGGCATCGCCGCCGCACCACGCACTCCGGCACCGCGCAGCAGGTTATGCAGCACTGTTTCCGCCTGGTCGTCTGCATGGTGAGCAAGAAGAAGAAAATCGGCGGGATGGGCGTCGAAGGCCTGGTGGCGCACACGGCGCGCCGCAGCTTCCATGCCCTCGCCGCTGCGACGAGGTACATCGACCCGAATCACCGTAAACGGAATGTCTTGCGTCCGGCAGGCGCTCGCGCAGGATTCAGCCCATGCATCGGCATTAGCGCTGAGCCCATGGTGAACGTGAAGCGCCGACAAATTGTAGCTGACGCTGGCTGCCAAGCAATTTGTGGCATGCAGCAGCACAGTCGAATCGAGCCCGCCGGAATAAGCCACGACCAGCGACTGATCCTGCCGGACATACCGGGAAAGGCAGGCGGCGACAGTCTGCAAGACGGCCTCAGTGAATGGCTTGTTCCTTGAAGCGGCCATAACTCATCAGACGATCGAAGCGCCGCTCGATGAGCTCGCTTGACGACAAACCGGCTAGCTGCTTGAGTGCTTCCTGCAGAGACTTTTTGACATTCTGTGCGATAAGACGATAGTCGCGATGGGCACCGCCGACCGGCTCGTTGATGATGCGATCGATCAGACCCAGAGACTTGAGGCGAGGCGCCGTAATGCCCATCGTCTCGGCCGCGTCGCCGGCACGCTCGGCGCTCTTCCAAAGAATCGACGCACATCCTTCGGGAGAGATTACGGAATACGTGGAGTACTGAAGCATGGCGACTACGTCGGCGACAGCGATTGCCAAGGCGCCGCCGGAACCACCCTCGCCGATCACCGTGGTAATCAACGGAACCTTCAACTCGGTCATTACTGCCAGGTTGCGCCCGATCGCCTCCGACTGCCCTCGCTCTTCTGCATCGATGCCGGGATATGCCCCTGGGGTATCGACAAAGGTAAAAATCGGAAGCCCGAACTTTTCGGCCAGCCGCATCAAACGTAGCGCCTTACGGTATCCCTCGGGGCGCGGCATGCCGAAATTGCGATGAATCTTTTCCTTCGTATCACGGCCCTTCTGGTGGCCAATCACCATGCACGATTGCCCGTTGAAGCGGGCCAAGCCGCCGACAATCGCGTGATCATCGGCATAACTGCGATCGCCGTGAAGTTCATGAAAGTCGGTGAATACCAGTTGCAGATAGTCCAGTGTATACGGCCGTTGCGGATGGCGCGCAACCAGAGCGCATTGCCAGGGAGTGAGCTTGGCGTAGATGTCTTTGGTGAGACTTTGACTCTTCGCGTCGAGGCGGGAAATCTCCTCGGAAATGTCCACCGCCGAATCGTCCTGTACGAAGCGCAGTTGCTCGATCTTCGCTTCGAGTTCCGCGATCGGTTGTTCGAACTCCAGAAAGCTTGTTTTCATGTAGCTATTTTAGCAGGCGGCAACAGCAATTTTTCGCCGGAGCTCCATGACCGAACGCACGTCAGGGAGAAAGCGAACGCTGCATGCTAAAAGCAAAAACCCCCTGCCGGCAATCCGGAGGGGGTTTTTAAGGGGAGTCTGGCGTTGACCTACTTTCTCACACGGTGAAGTGCAATATCATCGGCGCGGTCTCGTTTCACGGTCCTGTTCGGGAAGGGAAGGGGTGGGAC
>JACPUD010000139.1 GCA_016192435.1 Rhodocyclales bacterium
GAATTGTGCAATGTGCGAACTGTTCGGCTATAGCGCGGATCGCGGGCAGGGCCTGAGCCGCTGGCTGATGCCGTTTCGCGAGCGCGGCGGCGGCAAGGCCGACAATCCGGATGGCTGGGGCGTGGCCTCCTGGCATGACGGCGTCGCCCACCTTAGCAAGTCGTCCGAACCCGGTTTTCGCAGCGAGCAGTTCGCGCGCGTGGCCAGTGAACTCAGCAGCCATCTGGTCATCGCCCATGTGCGCAAGGCGCGGCATCCGCCGGTGCCGGGCATGCTCAACACCCATCCCTTCGTCCATGCCTGCTGCAATCGCGAATGGGTCTTCGCGCACAACGGCATGGTGCCCGAGGTCATCGCCTGGCAAACCACCGGGCCGCTGTGCCTGCCGGACGGCGAGACGGATTCGGAATACGCCTTCTGCCATTTGCTGACCGGCATCGCCGAGGCCTACGAGCAGGCGCAGCGGCCGGCATGGCTGGCCCGCCTGGCGCAGCTTACGGAAAAGATCGCGGCGCTGGGCAAGTTCAATTTCCTGCTCTCCGACGGGCAGGAACTGATCGCCTACGGCCATGACCGGCTGCACAGCCTGGAACTCGACGACGAATCCGGACGCCAGGTCATCATCGCCACCGAGCCGCTGAGCGCCGGGCCGTGGCGGCCCTTCGCGGCGCGCGAACTGCGCGTGTATCGCGACGGCCGCCAGATCGCGCGGCTGGGCGGCGCGACGTCGGATTCGCCCGCGGCGCGCTGACGGCCCCTCAAATCACCTGCCGCAGCTCCGCCAGATAGCGCAGGCCAGCGATTGCGCGGCTGCCGTACCAGGAGACCATTTCGCCGTCGATGCGGGTGACCGGCCGCTGCGCCAGCGCGGCGACCTCGGCGGCGTCGCGCGCACCGAAGGCATAGGGCTCCGAGGGCAGCAGCACGCGACGCACGTCGGCCATCCAGGGTGCATCCCAGGCGAATTGCGGAAAGCGTGCCGGAGCTTCCACCGGCAGCGTGTCCCAGCCGGCGGCGGCGAGCATCGAGGAAATATAGGTGTCGCGCCGCACGGTCATCCAGGGCTCGCGCCAGATCGGATAGAGCACGGCCTCGTGTGGCAGGTCTCGCACTGCCGCGGCAAGCTCCTCGCGTGCCGCGGCGAATCCGGCGACCAGTCGCGCGGCTTCTGCGTCGCGACGGAAAATGCCGCCGAGCAGCGCATACAGGCCCAGGTTGTCAGCCACGGTTTGCGGATGCACGACGACGACATGGGGCACGAAGTCCATCACGGCCTCCACCGCCTCGCGCCGGTTTTCGTCGATGTCGGCGATGACGTGGCTCGGCGCCAGTTGCCGCAGCACTGCGAGCTTGACGTCCTTGGTACCGCCGACCTTGGGCACGCGGCGCAGTTTCTCTTTGGGATGGACGCAGAAACCGGTGCGGCCGACCAGGCAGTCGGCGAGACCGAGGTCGCAGACCAGCTCGGTCAGGCTCGGCACCAGGCTGACGATGCGCGGCGCGCCTTCGTAGGACGGATGTTCGCGTCCCAGTGCGTCGACCGGCATCACAGGTCGAGGCCGCGCGGCTTCCTGCCGGCGCGGGCGAACAGGGCATCGAACAGCGGATTGGGCAGCAGGCGCAGCAGCTTGGCCACCACGCCCATCTGCCAGGGAATCACCGCGTAGCTGCTGCCGCGTTCGATGGCGCGGGCAAAGCGCCGCGCCGCGACGTAGGCGGGCAGCAGGAAGGGCATCGGGTAGGGATTGCCGGCCGTCATCGGCGTCGCGATATAGCCCGGTGCGATGGTGACGACCTTGACCCCGCTGCCGCGCAGTTCGCCGCGCAGGGCTTCGAGATAGACGATGGTCGCCGCCTTCGAGGCCGAATAGGCGCCTGCCCCGGGCAGGCCGCGGATGCCGGCGACCGAGGCGATGCCGACCAGGCGTCCGCTGCCGCGCGCCTTCATGGCGGCGGCGAAGGGCTGCAGGGTCTGCGCCATGCCGATCACATTGACCTCGAAGACGCGACGCAAGGCGGGCAGGTCGCCGGCAGCGTCGGCCAGGGTGCCGACCGAAACGCCGGCATTGGCGATCACGATGTCGGGGCAGCCATGGCGCGCGATGAAATCCGCGGCGGCAGCCTGCAGCGCCGCTGCATCGGCGACGTCGAGCGCGTAGCAGGCGTGGCTGCCGGGGAGTTCCGCGGCCAGTTCCAGGAGTTGCCGCTGGCGACGCGCCGCCAGGCCCAGGGTGGCGCCGGCCAGCGCGTAGTGGCGGGCCAGCGCCGCGCCGATGCCGCTCGAAGCACCGGAGATGAAGACGACCACCGCGGTCTACTTGCGCCCGGTTTCGGCGCGCACGCCGTCGATCAGCTGATCGAGGAGCACGATCAGCTCGCCGTAGGTGCCCGGCGTGATCGCCTGGTAGCGGCCGTGCACCACCAGCGCCGGAACGCCACTGAGGCCGGCGGCCTGGGTCAGCTCGCGGGCCTGGCGGACGCGGCTCGCGACGCCGAAGGAAGCCCAGGCTTCGCCGAACTTCCTGGCATCGACGCCCTTGCTCGCCACCCACTCGAACAGCACTTCTTCCTTGTCGAGGCGCTTGCGTTCGAGGTGGATCGCGTTGAACGCCTCGGCGTGCAGCCGCTCCAGCAGGTTCATGGCTTCCAGCGTGTAGTACAGCCTGGCGCCCGGCGTCCATTTGTTGTTGGGGAAAACGGCCGGCACGCGCCGGAATACGACATCGGCGGGCAGCTTCCTGACCCAGGGCATGAGCACCGGCTCGAAATCGAAACAATGCGGACAGCCGTACCAGAAGAATTCGGTGACTTCGATCTTGTCCCGGGCCGCGGCCAGGGGCGGGTAGATTTCGCGGAAGTCGCGCCCTTCCTTCAGCTCCGCCGCACCCGCGCCCGGCGCGAGACACAGGCTGAGCACCGCCAGGACTGTTGCCATACGGCCAGGCCATGCGCTCATCGCCGCGTCCTATTCGACCTTCTGCTTGATCACGCTGCCCTGCAATCCGCTGTGCGTCAATAGCGCCCGCGCCCGGTTCATTTCGTCGACGTCGCGGTAGGGGCCGACGCGCACGCGATGCATGGTGCCCTTGTCGGGAATGACGACTTCCTGCACGCTGGCATCGAGCCCGGTCAGCGCGAGCTTGGCCTTGAGGTTGTCGGCGTCGGCCGCCTTCTGGAAGGAACCGACCTGCAGGAAGAATATCTCCACGGGCGCCGGCTTGTTATCGGCCACAGGCGCCGCGGCCGACCCCGCTGCGGACGCCGCCGGTTTGGCGGCGCCGGGTGCGGCTGGAACGGCCGGCGCGGCCGCCGGCTTGCCTTCGAGGATGTTGTAGAAATCGAAGCGCTGACGCTCGGCCGGCTTGTCGCCGGGCTTGCCGGGCAGCGCCGCCGGCGTCTGCTCTGCGGTCCCGCCGTTGCCATTGCGGGGCGCACCCTCGTACTTGTTCTGGAAGGGCAGCGGCGATTTGTTGAGCATCCAGACCACACCGAAGGACAGCAGGACGCCGATCACCAGGCCGATGAATACGCCGAGCAGCATGCTGCCGCCGCTTTTTTTCTGCGGTGCGCGCGGCTTTGCCGCGGCGCGCGAGGATTGGTCGAATTTACCCATGGTCACATGCTCACCGGTTGCGAAACGCCCAGCAGGGAGAGTCCGTTCTGCAGCACCTGCCGCGTCGCCAGGGCCAGCGCGAGGCGTGCCTCGCGGGTCGCCCGATCATCGACCAGGACGCGCTCGGCGTTGTACCAGCTGTGGAAATCGCCGGCCAGGTCCTTCAGGTAGAAGGCCAGCGCATGCGGCGCATAGTCGCGCGCCGCCTGCTGGATCAGCTCGGGGAACTCCGCCAGGCGCGCGCACAGCGCGTATTCGCGCTCGTGCCGCAGCGGCGCCAGATCGGCCGCGGCAAGCCGCGCCTGGTCGCCGTCCCACTGCGCCAGCACCGAGCAGATGCGGGCGTGGGCGTACTGGACGTAATACACCGGGTTGTCGTTGCTCTGCGACTTGGCCAGATCGAGGTCGAAATCCAGCGCCTGGTCGCACTTGCGCAGCATGTAGAAGAAGCGGCAGGCGTCGTTGCCGACTTCGGCACGCAGTTGGCGCAGCGTGACGTACTCGCCGGAACGCGTGGACATCGAAACCTTGTGCCCGTCGCGGAACAGGCTGACGAACTGCACCAGGGTCACGTCGAGCCGCCCGGCATCGGCCCCGGAGGCGGCCAGCGCACCCTTGACGCGCGGGATGTAGCCGTGATGATCGGCGCCCCAGACGTCGATCACCTTGTCGAAGCCGCGCTCGAACTTGTTCAGGTGGTAGGCGATGTCCGATGCGAAATAGGTATAGATGCCGTTGTCGCGCTGTACCACGCGGTCCTTCTCGTCGCCGAAGGCCGTGGACTGGAACCACTTGGCGCCATCCTGAGTATAGATATGACCGGATTTTTCCAGCGCCGCGACAGCGCGCGCCACCATGCCCGTGTCGTAGAGGCTGCGCTCGGAGAACCAGACGTCGAAATGCACGCCGAACTCTTCGAGATCGGCACGGCAATCGGTCAGCTGCTCGTTCAGCACATGGCTGTGGACATAGGCCCAATCTTCGCCGAGCAGATCCTTGCCGGCCAGGATCAGGCCGTCGAGGCGCACCTCGTCGTCTTCGGTCTCGGGCAGGCAAGCCAGCACGGCTTCGGCCGGATGCACGTAGCGATCGCCATGCGCCTGCTTGATCTGTTCCGCCATCTCGATCACATAGCCGCCCTGGTAGGCATTGGGTGGGAAGGGCACCGGCTCGCCGAACAGCTCCAGATAGCGCAGCCAGGCCGATACGGCCAGGATGTCCATCTGGCGGCCGGCGTCATTGACGTAGTACTCGCGCGTCACCTCGAAACCGGCGAAGGCCAAGAGCGAGGCCAGGCTGGCGCCGTAGGCCGCGCCGCGGCCATGGCCGACATGCAGTGGACCGGTGGGGTTGGCGGAAACGAACTCGACCTGCAGGCGGCGCGCGGCGCGGCCGTTCTTCGCCGGACCATGGCCGAAATTCTTGCCGGCGGCGAGCACGGCGCCGACCACGGCGCTGCGCGCTGTCGGCGTCAGGGTGAAGTTGATGAAGCCGGCGCCGGCAATCTCGGCCTTCGTCACATGCGGCGAAGGTGGCAATTCGCGCACCAGGCGTTCGGCAATCTGGCGCGGATTGGTTTTCAGTTCGCGTGCCAGTTGCAGAGCCAGATTGCTGGCGAAGTCGCCGTGGCTGGCCTGCTTGGGACGTTCCAGGATGATTTCGGTCAGGCCCTGTCCGGGCGCCACGCTGGTCAGTGCCGCACGCAGCAGGCCGGTGAGATGCCGACGGGCATCGAATGCTGTGGGAGTAGGTGCGCTGGATGCAGCCATATCGGAGTAGACAGGGTGTTTCACGGGGCCGTGAATTATACTTCCCGTTTAACGTCCGCCCCAGCCCCCCGTGCGCATCTTCCGCCTGATCCGTATCGCCCGCGTCGCCTACCTCTACGGCCTCGACAGCCTCGTGCTGGAACACGAGATCGAACCCGGCCTGCGTACGCGCCTGCTGTTTGCGGCACAGCGCCTGATGTTCTGGCGCGCCAATTCGGAGCAGATGCGGGCGCCGCGCGCGGTGCGTCTGCGCCAGGCACTCGAAGCCCTGGGGCCGATCTTCGTCAAGTTCGGGCAGTTGCTGTCGACGCGGCGCGACCTGCTGCCGCTGGATATCGCCGACGAACTGGCCAGGCTGCAGGATCGCGTGCCGCCGTTTGCCTCGGAGCTGGCCATCGCCGAACTGGAGAAGGCCTATGGCAAGCCGGTAGATCAGGTGTTCGCCTCCTTCGAGCGCCAACCGGTGGCCTCGGCCTCGGTCGCCCAGGTGCATTTCGCGGTGCTGCCGGACGGACGCGAGGTCGCGGTCAAGATCCTGCGCCCCGGCATCCAGCCGGTGATCGAGCACGACATCGCGCTGCTGCAGGTCGCCGCCAGCCTGCTGGAAACCCTCTGGGCCGACGGCCGGCGCCTGAAGCCGCGCGAGGTGGTGGCCGAGTTCGACAAATACCTGCACTACGAACTGGACCTGATGCGCGAGGCGGCCAACTGTTCGCAGTTGCGGCGCAATTTCGAGGGCTCCGACCTGCTGATCCTGCCCGAAGTGTATTGGGACTGGTGCACCACCAGTGTGATGGTGATGCAGCGCATGCACGGCACGACGATTTCGCAGATCGATACGCTGCGCGAGAAGGGCGTGGACATTCCGCGCCTGGCCCGCGCCGGAGTCGAAATATTTTTCACCCAGGTGTTCCGCGACGGCTTCTTCCACGCCGACATGCATCCCGGCAACATCTTCGTCGCCACCGAAGGGGCACACAGCGGCAGCTACATCGCCCTGGATTTCGGCATCGTCGGCACGCTGTCGGACGTCGACAAGAACTACCTGGCGCAGAACTTCCTGGCCTTCTTCAAGCGCGACTACAAGCGCGTCGCCGAAGTGCATATCGAATCCGGCTGGGCACCCAAGGAGACCCGCGTCGATGAGTTCGAGGCGGCGATCCGCTCCGTCTGCGAACCCTTCTTCGACCGGCCGCTCAAGGAGATATCGCTGGGCCGCGTGCTGCTGCGCCTGTTCCAGACCTCGCGCCAGTTCAACGTGGAAATCCAGCCGCAACTGGTGCTGCTGCAGAAGACCCTGCTCAACGTCGAGGGCCTCGGCCGCGAGCTCGATCCCGAGCTCGATCTGTGGAAGACCGCCCTGCCCTACCTGGAACGCTGGATGAACGAGCAACTCGGCTGGCTGGCGCTGGAAAACAACATCAAGCGCGAGGCTTCGAACTGGGCCAAGCTGCTGCCGACCCTGCCGCGCCTGGTGCATCAGGCACTGACGGCCACGGCGACGCCTGCGCCCAACCTCGAATTGGAGAGCCTGGCCGCCGAAGTGCGCAGCCTGCGCCAGATGCTCTGGCTGGCGTTCGCGGTCGCCGCCGGCGCCCTGGCCTTCGCCGTCCTGCGATAATTCTGCAAACCGTTCTTGCCACAGAGGACACGGAGTTCACCGAGAAAACCCCCGACTGCCTACCAGTAGCGCCAGAGGCCGTAAGGAGCAACAGGAACTACCCGACTTCTCTGTGTTCTCAGTGATCTCTGTGGCTGCATTTGGGTTTTTGGTTGCGAAAAGGGATTTCCGATGCTGCTCTGGTTCGTCATTCTCTATCTGATGGTGTCGGTCGGCATCGGCCTGTTCGCCGCCACCCGCGTGCACAACGCGCGCGATTTCGCCGTCGCCGGCCGCAGCCTGCCGCTGCCGGTGGTGACCGCCACGGTGTTTGCCACCTGGTTCGGCGCCGAAGCGGTGTTCGGCGTTTCGGCCACCTTTGTCAAGGACGGACTCGGCGGCGTGGTGGCCGACCCCTTCGGCTCCTCGATGTGCCTGATCATCGCCGGCCTGATCTTCTCGCGTTACCTCTACAAGCTCAACATCATCACCCTCGGCGACTTCTACCGCATGCGCTACAACCGCACGGTCGAGGTCATCACCACGGTCTGCATCGTGCTCTCCTATCTCGGCTGGGTCGCGGCACAGATCAAGGCGCTGGGCCTGATCTTCTTCGTCGTCACCGACGGCGCCGTGTCGCAGAACGCCGGCATGATCCTCGGTGCCGCCATCGTGCTGACCTACACCGTGTTCGGCGGCATGTTCTCGGTGGCGATCCTCGACTTCGTGCAGATGGCGGTGTCGATGGGCGGCCTGCTGTTCATCGCCTGGATCGTCAGCGGCAAAGTTGGCGGTGGCGCTACGGCGGTGATCGACCACGCGCGTGCCGCCGGCAAGCTGGACTTCTTCCCGGCACCCGATCCCTGGCTGTGGCTGACCTTCCTCGGCACCTGGATGACCATGATGCTCGGCTCGATCCCGCAGCAGGACGTGTTCCAGCGCATCACCTCGGCCAAGTCGGCGAACATCGCGCTGTTCGGCTCCATCCTCGGCGCCTCGATCTACTTCTGCTTCACCTTCGTGCCGATGTTCATCGCCTACTCGGCGACCCTGATCGACCCGGTGCTGTTTGCCGGGCTGATGGAACAGGATTCGCAACTGGTGCTGCCGACCCTGGTGTTGCAGCACACGCCGATCTTCGCCCAGGTGCTGTTCTTCGGCGCCGTGCTGTCGGCCATCATGAGCTGCTCCTCGGCGACGCTGCTGGCGCCTTCGGTCAGCTTCGCCGAAAACGTGATCCGCGGCTTCTACCCGAACATGGGCGACCACCAGTTCCTGCGCGTGATGCGCGGCTGCCTGGTGGTGTTCACCTGCATCGTGCTCGGCTTCGCGCTGAAGTCGGAAGCCTCGATTTTCAAGATGGTGGAGAACGCCTACAAGGTCACCCTGGCCGGCGCCTTCGTGCCGCTCGCGGCCGGCATCTTCTGGCGCCGCGCGACGACGCAGGGGGCACTGGCGGCGACCTTCGGCGGCCTGCTGTCCTGGGTACTGATCGAAGTCATGATCGGCGAGGCCAGCCTGGTGCCGCCGCAACTGATCGGGTTCGGCGTGTCGATTCTCGGCATGGTCGCCGGCTCGCTGCTGCCGCAATGGGTCGGCCACCGGATGCCGGGCCACGATCCGCACGCGATCCTGCATCACCATGCGGCGGCGCAGACGCACCACGCCGAGCCCGAACACCGACATTGAGCTGATCCATGGCCGACAAACAGTCTCTCTACGAACTTCTCGGCCTCAGCGACAAAGCGTCTCCCGAGGACATCCACAACGCCCATGAGGCGCTGCGGCGGACGCTGGATGCGCAGCCCGACAGCGAGGAAAAGCACAACCGCATCGCGATCCTGCAGGATGCCCGCGACGTCCTGCTGGATCGCCGCCAACGCGCGGGTTACGACCGCCGTCAACGCGACAGAAGACATGCAACGGATACGGCACCGCCAGCGCGCTCGCGCTGGCCGGCCCTGGTCCTGCTGCTGATGCTCGCCGCGGCCTACCCGGCCTGGCGTCACCTCGACGCGGAAAAACCCGTCCCGGCAGTGCTCGTGCCGCCTGCCCCCACTGTTGCGTCGGCGCAGCCAACCGAAACCACGGCGATCAGCGCCGACATCGTCGCCCTGCTGCCCACAGCGCCTGCTGCGCCCGCCCGCGAGGTTCTGCCGCAAACAGCGCCGAATCTCCCGGCCGAGCAAGTGCAGAACTTGCCGCGCCCGGTCGCGGAAGCGCCGCATGCCGCAACGCTGATGAAGATTGCCGACTCGACCTTTGCCATCGTCGGCGCGGTCGGATTCGGCACCGGCGTCTTGGTCGAGCCCGGCAAGCTGCTGACCAATTGCCATGTCATCGCGCCCAACGTGCTCAAGGGGCCGATCTATGCGATCAGCGCGGTCACCGGCGCGAAGACCCGCATTACCGAGGCCGCCTTCCTCATCACGGAAGATGCCTGCGTCGTGCATGCGCCCGGGCTCAACGGCGAGCCCGCCGCCATGGGTGAGGCCGGACAGTTGGCGCGGGGAACGCCGATTTTCAACATCGGCTTCGCCGACGGCCGCCTGATCTTCTCGGCAGGCAAGCTGCTCGGCGTCATCATGCGCGGCAGCCAGAGCTACCTGGTTTCCTCCAATCACTGCGACGTCGGCGTCTCCGGCGGCCCGCTGGTCGACGCCGAAGGCCGCCTGGTCGGCCTCACCTCGGGTGGTCCGGCGGACCGCAGCTTCTGCCTCTCGCTCACCGCCGAAACGGCGCGCCGGGTGCTCGCGCAGACCCCGATCGCGATCGACGCCTTTCCGCCCAACTATCTGAGCAACCTCAGGCGACACTGGTAGCGCGACGACAGGACAAGGGGCCGCGGCCTTGTTACGCGGCGGCGAAGGCGGCAGAATCGGGACTGTGGCAAACGGCGCGCGCACCCACCTGACTCTCTACCTGACCGGCAGCTACGTGCTGCTGATCATATACGCCAGCCTGTATCCGCTGGCCGACTGGCATGACAGCGGCGGCGACCCGTCGAGCTTCCTCGGTGCCGCCTGGCCGCGCTACTACACCGGCTTCGACCTGGCGACCAACCTGATCGCCTATCTGCCCTTCGGCTTCCTCTGCGCCGCCGCCTGGCGCCGCCAACTGGCGCCGCTGCCGGCCTGGCTGCTGACCGCCCTGCTGGGCGGCGCACTGAGCCTGTCCATGGAACTATTGCAGAACTACCTGCCCAACCGCGTGCCATCCAATCTGGATCTCGCCTGCAATGCCGCCGGCGCCCTGCTCGGCGGCTGGCTCGGCGCCCTGTGGGGCGCCCGGGTGCTCGACGAAGGACAGCTTGCCGGCCTGCGCCGCCGGCTCATGATGAATGGCTACGGGGTCGACATCGGCGTGCTGCTGGTGGCCGCCTGGCTGCTGACCCAACTGTCGCCCGAGTCGTTGCTGTTCGGCAGCGGCAACCTGCGCCAGATGCTCGCCCTGCCGCCGGTGCAGCCTTTCCTGGCGGAACGCTTCGTCGACCTGGAAACCTTCATCGCGGCTGCCGGCCTGCTGGCCGCCGGACTGGTCATTTCCATGCTGCTGCGCCGCCACGCCCGCGCCCTGACCCTCGGCCTGCTGCTCGGCGCCCTGCTGATCAAGACAGCCACCCACGCCTTGCTGATGGGGCCGGCGGCGGCGCTGGGCTGGATCACGCCGGGCAACAGCCTCGGCATCGGCATCGGACTGGTGCTTTGGTGGAGCGCTTCCTTCCTCAGCTTTCCACCGCAACGCGCCGTGGCGTCGCTGGCCTTGCTGCTGACCACCGTCATGGTGAATGTCGCGCCGGAGAACCCCTACCTGCAGAACATGCTGCAGATCTGGAATCCCGGCCAGTTCCTCAATTTCAACGGCCTCACGCGCCTGATCTCCTCGCTGTGGCCCTTCCTTGTCCTGCCCTGGCTGATGATCTACCGTCCGAGAAAAAATGAATCCAATAACTGACCTCACCTCCCTGCGCGATGCGCTGCGGGAATTCTGCGCCGCGCGCGACTGGCATCGCTACCACACGCCGAAGAACCTCGTCATGGCGCTCAGCGTCGAGGCGGCGGAACTGATCGAGCATTTCCAGTGGGCCACGCCCGAGGAAAGCCTCGATCTCGCGCCCGAAAAGCGCGCCGAGGTCGCCGACGAAATCGCCGACGTGCTGATCTACCTGACCGAACTGGCCGACGTGCTGGGCATTGACCCGATCGCCGCGGCGCGCGCCAAGATCGTCAAGAACGCAGTCAAATACCCGCCGCCCCTATAATCGTTTTTTTGTCCGGAGTCCGCCCCATGAGCTATTACCAGCACCACGTGTTCTTCTGCACCAACCAGCGCGCGCCCGGCGAAACCTGCTGCAACAATCACGGCGCCGGCGACATGCGCGCCTACGCCAAGGACAAGGTCAAGGCGCTGGGCAAGAAATTGCCGGGCAATGTGCGCATCAATGCCGCCGGCTGCCTCGACCGCTGCGAAGAGGGACCGGTCATGGTGATCTATCCCGAAGCGGTCTGGTACACCTACGTGGACAAGGAAGACATCGACGAGATCATCGACCAGCACCTGGTCAACGGTCGCGTCGTCGAGCGCCTGAAGATCTGAAGTGTCGCGGCACGAACGCATCCTGGTCGACGGGCCGGACGGCAAGATCGAGGTCTTCGTCGAGGAGCAGGAAAATCCGCAGGGGATTGCCCTGATCGCGCATCCGCATCCGCTGTTCGGCGGCACCGCCGACAACAAGGTCGTCACCACCCTGGCGCGCGCCTTCCGTGAGCGCGGCTGCATAACGTTGCGACCCAGTTTTCGCGGCGTCGGCGGCAGCGAGGGCGAACACGACCATGGCGACGCCGAGACCGACGACGTGCTGGCGGTACACGCCTGGGCCCGCGCCCGTTATGCCAACGTATTTATCGCGTCC
Source organism: Rhodocyclales bacterium (assembly GCA_016192435.1). Lineage (GTDB taxonomy): Bacteria > Pseudomonadota > Gammaproteobacteria > Burkholderiales > Rhodocyclaceae > Sulfuritalea. The sequence continues at coordinate 11,895 of JACPUD010000139.1, forward strand.
GGCGCCCCGCTGCCGATCTATCTGGCCGGTTTTTCCTTCGGCGCCTACGTCGCCACCCGCCTGGCCAAGCGCCTCGCCGCCGCCGGCGACCCGGCGCGTTGGCTGGTGCTGGTCGGCACCGCCGCCGGCTTCGTCGAAGGTGCGCGTACTTACGACACCGAAGCAGTGAGCGCCGACACGCTGGTGATCCACGGCTCCGCCGACCAGACCGTGCGCCTGGCCAACGTGCTGGCCTGGGCCCAGCCGCTGGAGATCCCGGTGGTGGTGATTCCCGGCGCCGACCACTTCTTCCACCGCCGCCTGCACCTGATCCGCGACATCATCCAGCGCGCCTGGCACTAGCCGGCGCGCTCCCGCGCCGGCTAGTGCGGCACGGCGTCCCAGGCCTTGCGTATCTGCTCCAGGCGGTGATTGCCGGCGTCGCGCAGGCTGACGAAATTCATGTAGCCCTGCATGCGGTTGTTGAGACGTTTGCTGGTGCCGATATCCATCGCCAATTTGCCCGCTGCGGCTTCCTCGAAGCACTTGACGATGCAGGTGGCGGCATTGAGATGAACCGCCACGTTCTTGTTGGCCTCGGCCAGCCGCGAGAACTCCTCCACGGCATCCAGCAGCCGGCCATGCTTGGCCATGTCGGCGGCGGCGACGTTCATCTGCCGCAGATTCTCCGTGGCGCCTGCGGCGATCTGCGTCGCCTGTTCCGTCCAACCGCCGCTGGCCATCATGTGCTTGATGCGATCCTCGATCGACTGGTTGCCGATATGGTCGTCATAGAGCGCCTTGGCCATGGTGCACGCCGTCTGCTCGTCGCCCATGGTGACGGCGGCTTCGAGCATGAACATCGACTGCTCGCGATCCACCTCGAGGTCGTTGGCCTTGGCCGCTTCGAGCGTCTGCATCATCTCCTTGTAAGTCTTCGCCGCGGCCTGCTGATCGCCCTTGGTCACCGCCGTTGCGTAGGAAACCGTCTTGCTGGAAAGGTTGTAGGCGGGGTCGTTCTTGTGGAAATCCGCCAGATTGCCGGCGAGCCCGTCCAGCCGGTCCAGCGCCCCCTTGCTGCCACTCCTGATCAGCATCGCGGCATAGCTGCAAAAATCTCCCGGGCGCACGAAGCTCGATCCGCGGCCGTGCAGGTGCATCAGGCCGTAGGCATCGACGGCGGTCTGCAGGTCGTCGGTGGCGATCGCGATGCGCGCGATCTCGCGCTGCCGCGTCAACGACTTGGGATTCTTCTGCAGCACCAGCTTGAGCAGCGCCTTGGTGGCCTCCAGATCGCCCTTGCGTTCATGCACCTTGGCCAGTAGGTCGTGGGCATGCAGGTAGTCCGGATTGTCGTGGATCAGTTCCTCGATGATCGCCGCGGTTTCGTCGTAGCGATCGAGATGGAAGAAGGCCTTGGCCTTGCCCAGTTTGGCCCACGGCAGTCGCGGCCGCGTTTCGAGTATGGACTCGAAATGGTCGTAGGCCTCCTGGTAGTGTTCCATCTGCATCATGCAGTCGCCGGCGACGCGCTGGAAGCCGGCGGCATGGCGCGGATGGTGCAGCGCTTCGCTGCGGCACAGCGCCAGCGCCTGCTCGAACTGCCCGGCATCGAACAGGTCGGTCGCGCCCTTCATGACCTGGCGTTGGTCCCAGGCCCTGCCCAGGCGCTCGTGCAGCATTTCAGGCGAGATCGGCTTGATCAGGTAGTCGTCGGGTGCCAGTTCGACGGCCGAGAACACCTGTTCGTACTTGCGCTCGCCGGTGATCATGATCCAGATGGTCGAGCGCGGCAGCAGTTTCTGGCGCCGCACCTCCTCCAGCAACTGCTGGCCGTCGCGCGTGTCGGAAAGGATGTAGTCGCACAGCACCACGTCGTAATTGCCACGGGTGCGGATGCGATACAGCGCGTCGTGGTAGCTGTCGGAGACATCGATCTTGCTGCCGCCGGCGTTGACGATAGTGTTGCGCAGCCAGACCCGCATGGTCTGCGAGTCCTCGATCAGCAGATAGCTGAGCGCCTCGTAAGGGCAGGGTTGCGGCGGCGACGACGGTCGCTGCTGTGCCGCCGGCGAATTGCCTGCGCCCAGCATGTCGCCATCCAACAGGTTCAACAGATCATCTGCACCTAACAATTCGGGCATTGCCGATTCCACTCCACGCATAGAGTGCCGCCGCGACGCGTTGCCGCCGACAAACCACTCGCGGCTATTTTGCGCGTTTTTCGCCATGGCGGGGCCCACCGGTGGAACCACGGCCTTGCGCCACAACCAGGAAATCCGGCGCGGGCTGTTAGAATTTCGGCCTCGTCCGGAGGAGTCTGCAGTGCGCCGCGTGCCTGGTCATCCATGAGTCCCTTGCGGGTCGCCGCGCTGCGCAAGTCCTACGATGGCCGCGAAGTGGTCGCCGGGCTCAACTTCGAGCTGCAGCGCGGCGAATGCTACGGCCTGCTCGGCCCCAACGGCGCCGGCAAGACCACCACGCTGCGCTGCTGCCTGGGCCTGACCGCCCCCGATTCGGGCGAAATCACGCTGGTCGGCGAGCCGGTCCCGGCGCGCGCCCGCGAAGCGCGCATGAAAATCGGCGTGGTACCGCAGTTCGACAATCTCGACCCCGACTTCACCGCCGCCGAAAACCTGATCGTCTATGGCCGCTACTTCGGCATGAAGGACGCCGCGATCCGGCCGAAGATCGGCGAGCTGCTGGAATTCGCCGGGCTCGCCGGCAAGGAAGACGCCAACATCCGCACCCTGTCCGGCGGCATGAAACGGCGCCTGACGCTGGCCCGCGCGCTGGTCAACGACCCCGAACTGCTCTTGCTCGACGAACCCACCACCGGCCTCGACCCGCAGGCGCGCCACCTGATCTGGGAACGCCTGAAGCGCCTGCAGGCGCAGGGCAAGACCATCCTGCTGACGACCCACTTCATGGACGAGGCCGAGCGCCTGTGCCAGCGCCTGGCCATCATCGACGACGGCAAGATGGTGGCCGAAGGCGCGCCGCGCGCCCTGATCCACCAGCAGATCGAGCCGCAGGTGGTCGAGGTCTATGGCGAGGACGCACCGGGCTGGGCCGCGCGCGAAGCGCAGGCCTATTCGCGCCGCGTCGAAGTCAGCGGCGAGACAGCCTTTTGCTATGTCGAGGACGCCGCGCCGCTGCTGGCCCACCTCGCGGCCTGGCCAGCGCTGCGCACCCTGCACCGGCCGGCGAACCTCGAAGACGTGTTCCTCAAACTCACCGGGCGCGAGCTGCGCGACTAGGATGATCGCGATACCCCGGATTTCCCTGCGCGCCTTCGCCGTCTGGCGGCGCAATTTCCTGGTCTGGAAGAAGCTCGCGATTCCCTCGCTGCTGGGCAATCTGGCCGACCCGATGATCTACTTGTTCGGCCTCGGCTATGGTCTCGGCGGGCTCTTGCCGCAGATCGACGGCGTCTCCTACATCGCCTTTCTCGCCGCCGGCACGGTCTGCGCCTCGACCATGAACGCGGCCTCGTTCGAGGCGCTCTACTCGGCCTTTTCGCGCATGCACGTGCAGCGCACCTGGGAGGCGATCATGAACGCGCCGGTGACACTGGAAGACGTGATGGCCGGCGAGCTGCTCTGGGCGGCGGCCAAGGCCACGCTGTCGGGCACCGCGATCCTGGTGGTCATCGCGGTGCTGGGCCTGGTCGCCTCGCCGCTGGCGCTGTGGGCGCTGCCGGTGATTTTCCTCACCGGCCTGGCCTTCGCCGCGCTGGGCCTGATCGTCACCGCGCTGGCGCCCTCCTACGATTTCTTCATGTACTACTTCACGCTGTTCATCACGCCCATGGTGCTGCTGTGCGGCGTGTTTTTCCCGGCCAACCAGTTGCCGCCGCTGGTACAGGCCGTGGCCGCCTGGCTGCCGCTGACCCATGCCGTGGCGCTGGTGCGGCCGCTCTTGTTCGGCGAAATTCCGGCCGGCATCGCCGGACACATCGCGGCCCTGCTGGCGGTCGCCGCGACCGCCTTCTGGATCGCGCTGACGCTGATCCGGCGCCGTCTGCTGAAGTAAAATTGGCCCATGGACATCATTCTCAACGGCGAGCCGCAACAATTGCCGACGCCGCTCTCCATCGCTGCCTTGCTCGAAACCCGCGGTCTCGCGGGAAAACGCGTCGCGGTGGAACGCAACGGCGAGATCGTGGCGAAAAGCCGGCACGCCGAGACTCTGCTCGCCGCGGGCGACCGCATTGAAATCGTCGTCGCCGTTGGCGGCGGCTGAACGCTTCCCCAGGATCCGCAACCATGAACACAGATCGCCTCCTCATCGCCGGCAAGGCCTATAACTCGCGCCTGCTGGTCGGCACCGGCAAGTACAAGGACTTCGCCCAGACGCGCGCCGCGATCGATGCCTCGGGCGCCGAAATCATCACGGTCGCCATCCGCCGCACCAACATCGGCCAGGAGCCGGGCCAGCCTTCGCTGCTGGAAGTGCTGCCGCCTGCGCAATTCACCATCCTGCCCAACACCGCCGGCTGTTACACGGCGGACGACGCAGTACGCACGCTGCGCCTGGCGCGCGAACTGCTCGACGGCCATGCGCTGGTCAAGCTCGAAGTGCTGGGCGACCCGCAGACCCTGTTCCCCAACATGCCGGAAACCCTCAAGGCCGCCGCGACCCTGGTCAAGGACGGTTTCCAGGTCATGGTCTATTGCGCCGACGATCCGATCCAGGCGCGCATGCTGGAAGACATCGGCTGCGTCGCGATCATGCCGCTGGCCTCGCTGATCGGCTCCGGCATGGGCATCCTGAATCCATGGAACCTGAAGCTGATCATCGAGCAATCGAAGGTGCCGGTGCTGGTCGATGCCGGCGTCGGCACCGCCTCGGACGCGGCGATTGCGATGGAACTGGGCTGCGACGGCGTGCTGATGAATACCGCGATTGCCGGCGCCCAGGATCCGGTGCTGATGGCCGGCGCCATGAAGAAGGCGGTCGAGGCCGGGCGCGAGGCGTATCGCGCCGGGCGCATGCCGAAGAAATATTACGCGGCGACGCCGAGTTCGCCCAGCGGCGGACTGATCGGCCAAGGCAGCAAGTGAGGCGTTTGCTCGCCGGCGCGCTGTGCGCGGCGCTGCTGGGAATCGCGCAGGCCGCGGATGCACCACCCGCCGGTGTCGCCGCGGCGACGCCGGCCGAAACCCAGGCACGGCTGACGGTCATTGCCGGACGCAGCGGCTATGCCCACGACCGGCCCGAAATACTGCTGCGCCAGCGCCTGTTCGGCCTCGCGCACGGCCTGTCGCTGCTGGCCGCCGCCTGCCTCGACCTGCCGGCGCATTCCGAACCGATCCAGAACGCCTACGCCGCCTGGCATGGGAAACAGGCCAAGGCGATCGAAACCATCGTGCACGATCTGGCGGACTACTATTTCGGGCCGCGTGCCACGGAGGCGCGCTGGCCCGATTTGTCGCGCGCCCTGAATCTGATCGACGACATCCAGCCGGCATTGAGCGAAGTGACCCTGCACGCCGCCTGTGCCAGCCTGCCGGAGGCGATCGCCCGGCCGCGCTACGCGCTCGACAAACTGCTGGCCGGTACGGTCGAGCCGGAAACCCGGCCGGACGTCGTCGTTGCCGTGCCGCCAGCGCCAACTTTTCAAACGCCCGCCCAATGAGCCCGAGCGAAGACGAGACCGAAGGCGACACCGCGGCCACCGGGCGCCGCGCCAGCCACATCCGCAGCTTCGTCCTGCGCCAAGGCCGCGTCTCCGATGCCCAGCGGCGCTTTTACGAGGAAGGCATGCCGCGCTGGGGCATTCCCTATCAATCGACGCCGCTCGATCTCGATGCCGTGTTCGGCCGCGCCGCGCCGCGGATTCTGGAGATCGGCTGCGGCATGGGCGAGACCACGGCGACCATCGCCGCGCAGCACCCGCAGAACGACTATCTCGGCATCGAGGTGCACACGCCCGGCGTCGGCAGCCTGCTGAAGGAAATCGCCACGCGCGAGCTGGCCAACCTGAGGGTGATCCAGCACGATGCCGTGGAAGTGGTGCGCGACATGATCGCGCCCGACGCGCTGTCCGGCATCCACGTTTTCTTTCCCGATCCCTGGCCGAAAAAGCGCCAGCAGAAACGCCGCCTGATCCAGCCCGATTTCGTCAGGCTGCTGGCCACGCGCCTGGTGCCCAACGGCTACCTGCATTGCGCCACGGACTGGGAGGACTATGCCCGGCAGATGCTGGAGGTGCTTTCCGCCGAAGCCCTGCTGCTCAACATGGCCAACGGCTTCACGCCGCGCCCGCCCTACCGGCCGCAAACCAAGTTCGAAAGCCGCGGCCTGAAACTCGGCCACGGCGTCTGGGACGTGGTTTTTCGCCGCAAGCCCTGACAGTGATCAATCTCGATCCGCGCACCATCTATTTGCTGACCGCGTTCATGGGCGGACTGATGTCGGTGGTGCTGTTTTTCCTGCGCCGCAGTTTCCCGCCGACGGTCAAGGGCATGGCCGAATGGACGGCGGCACCGGCGGTGCTGTTCGTCGCGATCCTGCTGCTGGGCGCACGCGGCACGATCCCAGACATCTTCTCGATGACCGTCGCCAGCCTGACCCTGCTCTCGGGCATGGCGCTGCTCTACTTCGGCAGCCAGCAATTCTTCGGTCTGCCGCGGTCGTTCCGGCTCTGGAGCAGCCTGATCCTCGCCGCCATGGCGGCGCTGATCTGGTATGCGCATGTCGAACCGCACTTTGGACGCCGCGTGCAGATCGTTTCCCTGTTCATCGTCCTGATCTCGACCAGTCATGCGCGATTGCTGTTGCGCCACGGCCGCCGCGGCTTTGCCACCTATCTGACCGTCGCGGCGCTGCTGATCCAGGCCGCCGCCCATGCCGTGCGCGTCGTCACCGCTTTCGATCTTGCGCCCGATGCCACGCTGTTCGCGCTGTCGCCGACGCAAACCGCCATCGTCACCTCCTTTAGCTTTTCCATGCTGATGGTGTCCATCGGCGTGGTGTTGATGGCAACCGACCGGGTGCGCGCCGAAATCGAATACCTGGCCAGCCACGATGCGCTGACCGGCGCCCTCAGCCGACGCGCCCTGCTCGACACCTGCGAGCGGGAACTGGAGCGCTGCCGGCGCAAAGGCCACTCGATGTCCTTGCTGATGATCGACCTCGACAACTTCAAGGCGATCAACGACAGCCATGGCCATCAGGCGGGCGACCGCGTGCTGGTCGAATTCGCCGCCCGCGTCACCGCCCTGCTGCGGCGCCCGGACCACTTCGGCCGCTTCGGGGGCGAGGAGTTCGTCGCGCTTCTGCCGGAGACTTCGCTGGAAGATGCGCAGATCGTGGCCGAACGGATTCGCGCCGACATTGCGGGAGCGGGTGTGCAGCCCTGGTGCACGGTCAGCATCGGTGTCGCCGTGAGTAGCGCCGACCACGCCACCGTGGACGCC
>JACPUD010000143.1 GCA_016192435.1 Rhodocyclales bacterium
ACGGACTTCACGGCGCGCACCGTCACGGTCAAGGTCAGCGACGGTTTGAGCGACAGCAATCTCGCCACCACCACCATCAACATGGTCGGCGTGAATACGCCGCCGGTCGCCGATGCCGTTGCCGCCAGCGGCGCCGAGGATACGGCCATTGCAGTGACGCTGAGCGGAACCGACAGTGACGGCACGGTCACCGGATTCGTGCTGGATACGCTGCCGGCCAATGGCGCGCTGTATCTCGATGCCGGATTGACCCTGCTGGCGCCCACGGGAACGACGCTGGCCGCCACGGGCGAAACCGCCACGCTGTATTTCAAGCCGCTCGACAACTGGAACGGCAGCACCGGCTTCACCTACACGGCGGTCGACAACCAGGGGGGCACCTCGCCCGCGGCAACGGCCGGCATCACGGTGACGCCGGTTTCCGACGGCACGCCGGTCGCCAACGACGACAGCATCACGGTGGCGGCGGGAACCACGACCTTCGTCAGCATCGCCTCGCTGCTGGGCAACGACAGCCTGTTCGACGGCGCCGCCATTACCGGCGTCACCTCGCCCGGCGGAACCCTGACACCGGTGTACGCCTCCGGCGTTCTCACCGGCTACGACTACACCCCGACGGGCGTGGGAACCGACAGCTTCGTCTACACGATCACCGACAGCGACGGGCAAACCGAAACCGCGACGGTGACATTGAACGTGGTCGATGCGTCCGACGATTTCGGCACGGTGTATGAGTCGGCGCTGGCGACGGGAACGGGCGGCGGGACGGCGGTAGCCAGCGGCAACCTGCTGGCCGGCGGCGAACTGGGATCGAGCATTACCGGGATTGTGTACAACTCGACCAATTACACGCCGTCCGGCGGCGTCATCACCATCGATACGGGCGTCGGCATTCTTTCCGTCACGGCGGCGACCGGGGCCTACAGCTACACGCTGACCGGCGTCACGACCCACGGCGCGCCGGGCTCGGGCAGCGACACGGCGGTCATGCAGGATTTCACCTACACCACCGATGTGGCCACCTCGGCGACGCTGCATGTCACGATCCAGGACGACAAGCCGATCGTCAACAACCAACTGGTCGAAGTCTCCGAATCGGTGGTGCCGAAGTTCTCGCTGGTGCTGACGGTCGACGTCTCCGGCAGCATGCTGGACGACGTGCGCTCGATTGCCGCTGACGGCACGGTGACCCTGACCACGCGCATGGAAATGGCGAAGACCTCGCTGATCGCCCTGGTCGAAGAGTATTTCAATCAGTCGCCCGAAGTCGAAGTCAAGATCATTGCCTTCGAAGCCACTGCGTCGACGCTGAACGGCGGCAACTGGTACTCCACCAAGGAGTCGGCGATCGCCGGCATCAACAGCCTGACCGCCAACGGTGGCACCAATTACGAGGATGCGCTGAACCTGACCAAGACGGCCCTGGGCACGACCACGCTGGGCGGCGAGGAGATCGTCTATTTCATGTCGGACGGCAATCCCACCTCCGGCAACACGGTCGATCCGGTCGGCGCGACGGGCTACGACACCTACGTCAACAGCAACGGGGTCCGTTCCTTCGGCGTGGGCATCGGCACCGGCATCACCAATCTCGGACCGCTCAACGGCATCCACAACGTCGACGCCGATGGCGACGGCGTCAAGGATGCCGCGATCCTGGTGCCGGACATCAACAAGCTCGACGAAGAGCTGCTGGCGACCGTGCCGACCGGCTACGGCGGCAACGTGGTGGCGGGCAGCGGCATCCAGGGCGTGAGCTTCGGCGCCGACGGCGGCTACATCCAGTCGATCAGTCTGCTGCTCGACAGCGACGATCCCGATTCAGTGCCGGAACAGTGGGTGACCTTCAGCTTCGACCCGGCGGGTTCCGGTTCGATCAGCCACGACGCCGGGGCCTGGCTCGCCGGCTTCCCGCTGGCGGGCAGCACCCTGACGCTGGATGCCACCAAGGGCTTCGCCTATGGCGACCTGGTGTTCGATTTCACCACCGGCGATTACACCTATTTCACCGGGCTCGGTGCGGTCGAGGGCACCAGCTTCGACATGACCTTCGTCGCCCGCGACGCGGATGGCGACACAGCCTCGGCGGTGCAGACGGTTTCGATCGTCGATGGCCAGCCGGTCGCGCGTGCCGACACCGATACCCTGCGCGGCCTCGATACCCTGCTCGAAGGCAACGTCATCTCCGGCATCGGCACCGACGGCGGCGTATCGCTGGGCGGAACCCTGACGGCCTTCACGCCGCAAGGCAGCGGCGTCGATTCGATCCGCGACGACGCCACGGTCACTTCCATCGTGTTCAAGGGCGTCAGCTTCGATCTCACCACTCCCGGCAGCGGCAGTGCGGCCGGCGGCAGCTACACGATCAGCGGCGGCACCCTGACCTGGACCCACGCCAGCAACGGCAGCGAACTGGTGTTCGATCAGGGCGGCTACTACAAGTACCTGCCGCCGAGCGCCGATCTGCCGCAGCCGGCGGTTTCCACCGAACTGCCGGTGGCGGCGCCGGTGCTGATGGTCTCGAACCCGGCAGTCGCCGAAAATGCCGGCTACGCACAATTCACGGTGAGCCTGTCATCGGCCAGCGCCACCAACACCACCGTCGCGCTGTCGCTGCCCGGATCGTCGGGAACCGGCACCAACATGGCGACCGCGGGCACCGACTACTCGACCACGATCCAGTATTCGACGAATGGCGGGGCGAACTGGACCACCGGCACCTCGGCCACCATCGCCGCCGGCCAGACGTCGATCCTGGCCAGGGTGGCGGTGCTGGACAACGACGGTACGACGGAGCCCGTGGTGGAGAACTTCCGCCTGACCGCAACCGTGACCGCCGGCACCACCTCCAACACCGCCTCGACCGGCGTCGCCGTCATCACCGAGGACGACCGGGCCAACACCACCAGCCCGGCGGTGGCCAGCATCAGCGACGTCACCATCGACGAGGCGGCCGGCACGGCAACGTTCAGCATCAGCCTGTCCAAGTCGCCCGGCAACAACGTGAGCGTTTCCTGGACCACGGCCGACGGCTCGGCCCAGGAAGGGACGGATTACACCGCGAGCAGCGGCGCGGCCAACTTCACGACAGGCAACTGGGCGACGCCGCAGACCATCACGGTGCCGATTCTGAATGACGCGATCTACGAGGGCACCGAGACCTTCTACGTGCAATTGACGCAGACCAGCAGTTCCGCCCGCGCCATCATCGGTGATGCCTACGGCATTGCGACGATCACCGACAACGAAACCGCCGGGGTCGATCCCAATCCGCCGTCGGTCGTGACCCTGACCGCGGACCCGGCGAGCAGGGGCATCACGGTGCAGGGCATGGCGCGCGACAGCACCGTGGTCGGCTCGGCGGCGGTGAACTACGATGGCACCAACGGTATCGGCGTCACCGGCAACAGCTATACGCTGATGGACAACCTGGAGACCGTGGTGTTCGACTTCGATCGGGCGACCTATGCCCACGGCGTCGAACAGATGCGCTTCCAGATGTATTCCACCGACGGCAGCGGCTATGCGATTCCGATGACCTTCACGTTCTACGACATCGACGGCCAGGAACTCGGGCAGAAGGCGGTGGGCGGCACCAACAACGCCACCACCTGGTTCACCATGCCGCAGGAATACGCCAACATCGGCCGGGTCACCGCCATGGTCGGCGACGATACCTACTACGCGACGCCGCGCGCGGCGATCCGGGCCATGGAATTCGTGCCGAGCACCGTCGATCTGGCGGCGCCGGCGGTTCCGGTCGAGGAGATCCAATACACCCTGACCGACAGCGACGGCGATACATCGAGCGCCAGCCTCTCGCTCGGCCTGATTACCAACCGCTATGCCGGCACCGATGCGGTGAATGACAGCATCACCGGCTCGGACGCCAACGACCAGATCTCGGGCGGCGGCGGCAGCGATGTGCTGGACGGCGCGCTCGGCAACGACATCCTGCTCGGCGGCGAAGGCGACGACTTGCTCTACGGCGGCGCCGACCGGGACGTCCTCGCCGGCGGCGCCGGCGTGGACACGCTGTATGGCGGCGCCGACAAGGACGTGTTGCGCGGCGACGAAGGCCACGATGTGCTGTACGGCGACGCGGGCGACGACCGGCTCGAAGGCGGCGAGGGCGACGATGCCCTGGCGGGCGGCAGCGGGGCCGACACCCTGAGCGGCGGCGAGGGCGACGACACCCTGAGCGGCGGACTGGGCGATCTGGTATCCGACACCTTCGAATGGACGCTGGCGGACGCCGGCGCCAAGGGGGCGCCGGCGGTGGATACGATCACCGACTTCGACGCCGCGGCGGCGCCTTCCGGCGGCGATGTGCTCGATCTGCGCGATCTCCTGTCGGGCGAGAACCAGGGCGTCGGCATCGGCAACCTGGCCAGCTTCCTGCATTTCGAGAAGAGCGGCAACGACACCATGGTGCACATCAGCTCCAGCGGCGGTTTCGGCAGCGGCTATACGCCGGCGGCCGAGGACCAGACGGTGGTCCTGCAGGATGTCGATCTGTACGCCTTCGTCGGCAGCAACGCCACGGATCAGCAGATCATCCAGGACCTGCTGACCAAGGGCAAGCTGATCACCGACTGACGCCAGGAACACGCCGGCGCCGACCCGCAAGAGTTGGCGCTGGCGATACGGCGCTCAGAGCTCAGTGCAGCAGGCGCGGTGCCGTCAGCAGGGGTTCGCTGATGGTGCCTGCGCCGGGCGTCAGGTCGAGGCTGAGGTTCCACTCGGCGGCGACGGCGGCTTGCTGCAGCAGCCGGGCCAGCACATGCACCAGCCTTTCGTCGAGGTCGAGGTTGATGCCCTGACCCTCCTGCGGCAGCAGCGTCAGGGTCTGGGTGTTGCCCTGCAGGGGCTTGACCGTGATGCGGGCGAGCAGAACCGGTTCGTTGCCCAGTGGAAATAGTGAGCCTTCCTTGTACTGGCTGGCGAAATCGGCCTTGCCGACGGCTTCGCCGTGCGCCAGCTCCGCCAGGGTGTTGCGCGTCAGCGGATCGCTCGTCTTCAGCGCGCTGAAGTCAACCGCCATTTTCATCAGGATGGGCCACAACAGCGCGAGATAGCGGCGGGTCAGCCAGAAGCGGTATTCGGCATCGTCGTTGCTGCGGATGCGCAGCAACAGCCGGTCCTGCCCCGAGTCGTAGCTGGCGCTGAACTGTTCGAGTTGCGGTGGTTTGCTCATGATCCCTGCCTGCCGTCGGCGACCCTCACCCCCGGGCCGGTTGCACCATCGAATCCTACCGCAGCGAGCACGGCGAATTCCGCTGCGCTGGTCACGCCCTCGGCGATCACCAGCAGGCCGATATTGTGCGCGATGGAACTGACGCCCTTGAGGAAGGCCTGGTTGCCCGGGTTGCTGTCGAGACGCCGGGTAAAACTGGCATCGACCTTGATGTAATTCAGCCCCAGGTCATGCAACTGTCCGATCTGGCTGAACTGCCGTCCGAAATGCTCGACGCCGACCTGGCAGCGATGGCCGCGCAACAGGGCGCAGAGACTGCGGAAGGCATCGACATGCTTCAGTACGCCCGTTTCGGCAACCTCGATCCAGAGCCGGCCGGCGGCCTTGTCGTGCTTGTGCAGCAGGGCGCCAAGCCGCTGCCGGAAGTCGGCGGTCGCCATCGAACTGGCGGACAGGTTGATCGCCAAACCACTCAGCCCCGGTTGCTGTTCCAGTGCCGCCAACCCCAGGGCCAGTGCCGCGAGATCCAGTTCCGCGGCGCGGCCGAGCCGCTCGGCCACCGGCAGGAAGCGCCCGGCCGGCAGCCATTCCGCGTCGGCATCGAGCTTCAGGCGCAGGGGGCATTCGTCGTGCAGCAGGCGGCCCTGCATATCCACCACCGGAAAAGCGACAAGGCGCAGCCATTGGTGCTGCTGTACCCGCGTGAAGATCTGCGACCATTCGTCGGCACTTCTCGGCACGTCGTCGTCGGCCTCGATCGCCGCTTCACGCACGCCATTGACGCCGTCGGCCTCGGCGGCGATCAGGGCCGCATCGACCTGCGACAGCAGCAGACCCAGCGCCGTGCCGCGGCGGAACGCACCCATGCCGATATAGGCCGAAGGGCCGCTGTCCACGAAGGCTTCCATGGCGACGATCAGCGACTGCAGCAGCGCCTCGGCGACTACACGCCCGGCCTTCTGATCCGGCAGCAGCAGGGCGAAGTCGGCGCCGTTCATGCGCGCCGCCACGGCCTCCGGATTCGCCGTGGCGCCAGCGCCAACTTTCTCGGCCACCCTTCGCAGCAAGTCGTCGGTGGCCTCGCGCCCCAGTCGCTTGTTGAGACCGATCAGGTCGGCGACGCGAATCAGGAACAGGGTGCCGCCGGTCGAGTCTTCACCTTCGAGCGAAGAGCGCAGTTGCGAAATGAAGAATTCGCGGTTGATCAGTCCGGTCAGCGGGTCGAAATTCGCTTCGCGGCGCACGGTCTCCAGCCGCGCCGCTTCTTCCTCGAACATCGTCTTGAGCCTGGCCACGGTGGCGTTCATGGCGCTGGCGAGCTGGCGCAGCTCGGGAACGTCGGGCTCCGGAATGGTGATGAAGCGGCGATTGGTGATCGCCGTGGCCTGGTCGATCACCGCCTGCAGGGGGCCGCGCAGACGGCGCAGGATCAGGCTGCCCAGATAGCCGCCGATGAAGCTGGCGAGCGCCAGCGCCGCGATCATTTCGCGGGTGCTGGTCCATAGCGCCTCGTAGGCAAAGCGGCTGTGGCTGACCAGGGTCACCGTGCCGAACTGGGTCCAGCCGCTGGTGATCTGCGCCTCGCCGGGAGTGGATTCGATCGGCAGGCGCTGCACGAACCACTCGGGCGCGCCCGCGTCGCCGGCCGCCGCCACGCGTTCGATCATCAGCTTGCGCTGCGGGTCGTGGATGCGGATCGATTCGTAATGGCCGCTGTCGAACAGCGCCGCAACGGCCAGCTCGACCGTCACCGGGTCCGGGTTCTGCTGGCTCAGCGAAAGCGCCAGGGCCGCGGCGTTGTCGGCGTTCTTGATGCTCAGTTGCTGCTCCAGATAGGCGCGCGCCGACAGCAGCGAGGCAAACAGGCTGCCGGCCAGCGCCAGCAGCATGCTGAGGATGATGGCGAGCCATAGTTGGCGATACATCGACATGACGGTTCCCCCTTAACTTTC
>JACPUD010000137.1 GCA_016192435.1 Rhodocyclales bacterium
GCTTCGAGCCTCGCCCATCTGGTCGGACACTTGCGCGAGCGCGGGGGAGATACCGGTTTTGCGCAGCGGCTGAAGTCGGTGCCACTGGCGAAATGGGGCATGCTGACGGCCCACATCGGCATTGGCGTGTTCATTCTGGGCGTCACCATGGTCAAAGGCTACGAGACCGCGAGCGAAGTCAAAATGCAGCCCGGAGAAAAGGCCTCGGCGGGCGGCTACGAGTTCCAGTTGATGGAGATCGGCGAGCGGCGCGGGCCCAACTACATGGCGGCGCGCGCGACGATGAACGTGACGCGCGGCGGTGTTCCCGTGACCGTCATGCATCCTGAAAAGCGTATGTATTTCGTGCAGCAAATGCCCATGACCGAGGCGGCAATCGATACCAATGTGTTTCGCGACCTGTATGTCTCGCTGGGCGAGCCGGTGGACAATGTCTCGTGGATCGTGCGCGTCCAGCACAAGCCCCTGGTCAGCTGGGTCTGGGTCGGTTGCCTGCTGATGGCGCTGGGCGGCCTGCTGGCGGCGTCGGATCGTCGGTACCGGATCCGGCAGCGTGAAGAACTGGCGGACACAGGCGCCGCGGTTACGGTCTAAGGCTCATGCCGCCAATGGAACACCTCTGACTATGAAACAACGCAAAAGCGAATTGAACGCCCGCCCCCTTCGCCCCCCTCGCGGGGGGTTCCTGATTGGCTCGCTTTGGCTTTGCCCGCCTGGGATTCCCCTTCGGGGGCAGGCGTCGAATGTCACAGGGCGCGCTGAGTTGCGTATTTCACGTTAAGGAGTTTTGATGCGGCGTTTCCTGTTTCCCCTGGCAGTCTTTATCGTTCTTGCGGGCTTTCTTGCCGCCGGTCTGCGCCTGAACCCGCGCGAGGTGCCGTCGCCGTTGATCGGCAAGCCGGTGCCGGCCTTCCGCCTGGCGCAGTTGCAGGCCAGCGACAAGTCGATCGGGCCGGAAGACTTGCGCGGCAAGGTCTGGCTGCTCAACGTCTGGGCGTCCTGGTGCGTTTCCTGCCGGCAGGAACATCCCGTCCTGATCGAACTGGATCGGCAAAAGAAGATCACCATCGTCGGGCTCAACTACAAGGATGAGCGGACGGCGGCGATCAACTGGCTCAACCAGCATGGCGGCGATCCCTATGTGGTTTCCGCGGTCGATGCCGACGGTCGCGTCGGCATCGATTTCGGCGTGTATGGCGTGCCGGAGACCTTTCTGGTCGATAAAAATGGGGTGATCCGCTACAAGCACATCGGCCCGGTTACGGAGGATGCTTTGAAGACGAAAATTCTTCCCCTGGCGGAGGAGCTTGCGCGTGGCTAAGGAGATCATGAATTTGTCTGCCGGCTGGCAAAAGTTGACGCTGGCGCTACGCCGATTGGCGATCGTCTTGCTGCTGATACCGGGACTTCAGTCCGCTGCGCCGGCGGCCGACGGGGTGGCGCAGCCGGTGGGCGATCCGGTGGTCGAGGCGCGGGTCAACAAACTGGCCGAAGAACTGCGCTGCCTCACCTGCATGGGACAAAGCATCGCGGATTCGCAGTCCTCGTTCTCCAGCGATATGAAGCGGGAAATTCGCGCCATGATCACGGCCGGCAAGAATGACAAGGAGATCATCGAATTCATGGTCCAGCGTTACGGCGATTTCGTGCTCTACCGCCCGCCGGTAAAGAGCACCACTTGGCTGCTCTGGGGCGGGCCTTTTCTGCTCCTGATCCTGAGCCTGGTGTTCCTCGCGGCGAAACTGCGCAAACGCCGCGGTCAGGTTGCGACGGAACTCACGGCGACCGAGCACCAGGCGGCGATGCAGCTGCTGGGCAAGCGCGAGGGTGATCGGCCATGACTTCATTCGTTATCGTCGCCATACTATTGACAGCGGTAGTGCTGGCGCTGTTGCTGCTGCCCTTGCTGCTCAAGGAGCGCAAGCAGCGCGTGGGCAGTGCCGGCCAGTTGAGCATCGCCGTACTGCGCGACCAACTGAGCGATCTCGAAGACCAGCGTAAGGCCGGGTTGCTGGATTCCGCGCTGTTCGTCGAGGAGCAGGCCGAGCTTGAACGCCGGGCGCTCGAAGACGGTGCCGCGTCGCGAGTGGCGACCTCGTCTTCTTCGACGCGCAAACGGACTCTGGCGGCGGCCATCGGCCTGGCCCTGCCAGCTTTGGCCGTCGGTCTGTATTTCCTGCTCGGCACGCCGGGCGCCATGAAGCCGCAGCAGGCGACGGACGCAGAGGGCAACCACGCCTTGTCGCCGCAGCAGATCCAGGCCATGGCCGCCAAGTTGGCGGAAAGGCTGCAAAACAATCCCGACGATGGCGAAGGGTGGCTGATGCTGGGTCGTTCCTACGCGGTCCTCGGCCGCTACCCGGAATCCGCGGCGGCGTTCGGGCGGGCGACCACCTTGCTGCCGCCCAACGCCAATATGCTAGCAGACTACGCGGATATCATGGCCATGGCGCAGGGCCGCAAGCTCAGTGGCGAACCGGAAAAGATCATCGCCCGCGCCCTGAGCATCGACCCGCGCCACATCAAGTCGCTGGCGCTGGCCGGTTCGGTGGCGTTCGAACGCGGAGATTTTGGCAGCGCGATCCAGCAGTGGCGCACCATCCTGACTTTGGTCCCGCCCGATTCCAGCGTGGCGCAGAGCATCGGCAAGAGCATCGCGGATGCCGAGAACCGGATGGGAGTCAGCAGGGTGCCGACCGCCGGCGCCGCGGTGACGCCACCGGTGGCATCGGCCGCCGCCTCGGTCTCGGGCACGGTCGTGCTTGCGCCGGAACTGGCCGGCAAGATACCGGCGGATGGCACCTTGTTCGTGTTTGCCCGTGCCATCGACGGGTCGAGAATTCCACTGGCCATGGCGCGGATAAATCCCGCCACGATGCCCTATGCCTTCAAGCTCGATGATTCGATGTCGATGGCGCCGAATATGCGTCTTTCGTCAGCCAAGTCGGTAGTCATCGGCGCGCGGGTCTCCCGCAGCGGGGAGGCGCTGGCGAAGTCAGGAGATTTCGAGGGCTTTTCCACGCCGGTCACGGTGGGTGCCAGTGGCGTGGTGGTGACTATCGGCGGTGTTGTGAAGTGACGCAGGGCAAGGGGCCTCGCGCTAGAACTCGGCGCCAGCCGGATAAGGGTCAGCGACGCGGCTTGGCGCGAGCGACGGATTTGTCGGCGGTCTCCATCGCCTTGCGTGCTTCAGCATGACCTTTGCTTGCTGCGCTACGAAACCAGCGCATGGCTTCGTTGCGGTCTTCGACCACGCCCTTGCCGGCGAGAAACAGCAGGCCCAGAGTGTACGCGGCTTCGGCATGGCCGGCGCTGGCCGCCTGGAAGTACCAGATGGCGGCTTCCCGGTCGGGATCGGCAACGTTTTTCGCCGCACCGCTGCCGAACAGGTAAGCATGCGCGATCTGGTACATGGCTTCGGCATTGCCACTGGCAGCGGATTTCTTCCACCAGTAGATGGCCATGTTTTCGTCTTCGGCAACGCTCTGGCCGTGATAATAAAGGCTGCCAAGACGAAACTGGGCCAGCGGGTTGCCTTCGTTGGCAAGCTTGAGCAGAACCTCTACCGCCTTGGGGCTGTTACCCGCATCAAGTGCCTTGAGTGCGTCGTCGAGCGACGAAGCATTCGCTGGAAGGTTCGGCAGAAGTGCGAAGAGAACTACCAGCGAAGCGACCCATTTGATGGGCATCGGAATTTCCTTGTCGAGAACGCATTGCAGGCAAATCAGACATTCCCGATAATTGTACCTTCCATCCTGCCGGTTCTGGAACACGGACCCGTACTTTGATCAATGTCGCAGCGCGGCCAATCCACTGTCAATGATCCGCAAGTACCGGCCGATTCCGAGGCGGGCGGGATGTGGGGAGCAAGCTTCTCCCAGAAGGGTTCCCGGATTCTTGGCGGTCTGGTTATTTACCTGGTTCTGGCGACGGGAATCATCGGCTGGGAAAGAAAGCAGCTGTTCGACGCGGTGAACCAGCTGGAGGTCGTTCATGCGCAGGAAGAGCAACAACTGGCGGTGAATTTCGCCGTCTCGCATGCGATTCTGACAATCAATGAAAACTACTTTTCGGAAGACCTCGCCGCCGCTGCGAGGTTGCTGAATCTGGAGATCGACGGAGTGGTTTCGAAACTTGACAGGATGGACGCGACCTTTGGCGGCTTGGGCGACTCCGTTGCCAGCCTGAAGCGATTGAACGCGGAACTGCAGCGCGATCCATCGCGTTCCGCGATTGCCGACCTGCGGGAGCAATTCCATAAACTGGTGCTTCGTCTCGATAGTATGACACTTGGGATACGTCAGCAGAAAGCGGAGTTGATGAGTGGCTATCGGGATGTCTTTGGGCGCCTGACCGCCGAATTGTTCGTTCTGATGATTATCGGCGTCACGCTGACGGGGATCGTCAGCAGCCTTTTTTTCAGGCGGCTTTCCCGCGATATCGGTCTGGTCAAGCTGCGGGCTGGTGAAATAGTCAGAGGCTATCGGGGGGCGCCGCTCACCGTGACCCGCAAGGACGAGCTCGGAGTCTTGATGTCGGCCGTCAACGACATGGAGGCGGAACTCAGGATTCGCGACAATCAACTGGAATTGAGCCGGCAACAACACTTTCACACCGAGAAGATGGCTGCCGTGGGTTCGCTGGCAGCGGCGGTGGCCCATGAGATCAACAACCCCCTCGCCGCCATCGTCGGCCTTGCCGAAAATCTGGTCGTGGATCGGAAACAGGGAATGAACTCGGCGCGCAGCGCCGACCACCAGATCGACCTGATACTCGAGCAGGCGCGACGGGTAATGACGATCACCCGCCAGATCGGGGAGTTTTCATTGCAGCGCCCGCTCGAACCGACGTATATCGACTTGAATACTCTGGTCAAGAGTACGTGTACCTTCATCAGTTTCGACAAGCGTTTTCGCGGTATAGCGCTCAAACATGAGTTCGCCGACAACCTGCCGGCCCTGTTTGTGGTTTCCGATCATATCGTTCAGGTATTGATGAATGTGTTGATCAATGCCGCCGACGCCCTGGAGGGACGGGAGGCGTTTGCGCCATCCATCGTCGTTTCGACACGGCCCGAGGATGCCTCGGTAGTCCTCACCGTTTCCGACAATGGCCCGGGAATTGCTTCGGAAAACCTTGGCAGGGTCTTCGATACGCATTTCACCACCAAGCCGCCGGGGCGTGGTTCCGGATTGGGGCTATCGTTGTGTCGCAGCCTCGTGCAGCAGGACGGAGGGGGTATCGAGGTGCAATCCGTCTACGGGCAGGGCGCCACGGTGCGGATCATTCTGCCGGTTCCGGCTGAAACAGTACATTAGGAGAAACTGGATGCATGTACTGATCATCGACGACGAGTTGGCCCTGAGGCAGATCATTGCGGTCACGGTGCGTCGCGCCGGGTACTCGGTGGATATGGCGGTCGGCGTCAAGGATGCGGCGGCCAAGCTGATTCGCGGCGACATCGATGTCGCGATCTGCGATATCAGGATGCAGGATGGCGACGGCGTAGATCTGGTGCGGAGCATGAAGAGCGCCGGCGTGCCGACGCTGTTCATCATGGTTACCGCTTTTGCTTCGGTGCAGACGGCGGTGGAAGCATTGCGTGCCGGCGCCATGGATTACATGGTCAAGCCGGTCGACAGCGAAGAACTCCTGTATCGGTTGCGTCAAGCGCAGACACTGCTGGGATTGAAGGCCGAAAACGTAGCGCTGCGAAAATTTGTCAGTGGCGAACGGGGCAATGACCGGTTCAAGTTCACCTCGGCATCCATGGCTGCCGTCGAGAGGCTTGCCACGCGGGTTGCAACAATTGACAGCACCGTCCTGATCACCGGCGAAAGCGGAACCGGCAAAGGAGTGCTGGCGCGATTCATCCACGATCAGAGCTTGCGCGTGGAAGCACCATTCATACCGGTGAATTGCAGTGCGATCCCCGAGAATCTTCTGGAAAGCGAACTGTTCGGGCACACCAAGGGGGCCTTTTCGGGTGCCGCCCAGGCGCGCAAGGGCTTGTTTGCCCAGGCGGACACGGGAACGCTGTTCCTCGACGAGATCGGCGAGCTTCCCCTGCACATGCAGACCAAGATGCTGCATGTGATCGAAGACAAGGAAATCCGCCCGATCGGCGGCGAGCAGCTACGCAAGGTCGATACGCGAATCGTGGTGGCGACCAATCGGGATCTGTCGGCGATGGTGGCGGCGGGAACCTTTCGTGAGGATCTGTTTTTCCGGATTTCACAGTTCCACATCGACCTTCCGCCGCTGCGAAACCGCGGGGAAGATATTTTGCGTTTGATACATTTTTTCCTGCAGACTGCGAAGCTCAAGGGTGAAACCAACGTCGAGCTTGACCCGGCAGCCGAGGAACTCCTGCTCGAGTACCATTGGCCGGGCAATGTGCGTGAACTGGAAAATGTAATCGGTCGGGCCATCATCATGGCGGACGGAGGCCGCATCACCATCGGCGACCTGCCTCCCGGCCTGTCGGCTCGCAGTGAAAGATCGGCGCGCGAACAGAAGGCGGCTTCAGCGAGCGGAAGTTTGCGCGAGCAAGTTCGACGCGCCGAAGCTGATATTATTTTCCGCGTGCTGAGGGAGTGCGGCGGAGACCGCAAAGTCGCTGCGCAGCAGCTTGAGATAGGGCTCTCGAGCCTTTACCGAAAACTGGAGGAGTTTGAGAATCTTGGCGTTACCTTGTAGTGTCGATCGTAGTGTGCAGGCTTGGCCGAATCTGGCGTTGAAGAGGTGAGTTGAATGATGGTGTTTAAATTGTGGAGGAATTGTTGGCAGGTTGCCGTGCTGGGGTTCCTGACGCTTGCGGCCGGCACAGGACCGGCTTGCGCCGGACCCGATGAGGATTATGCGGCCGGGATGATTCAGTATGAAAGAAATGATTTTACGAATGCCATGCCCTTGATACGCAAGGCAGCCGACGCCGGACACGTCAAGGCCATGATCATCATGGCGACGATGCTCGACGCCGCCGAAGTCGATGATCAAGCGGCGACTTATTATCGCAAGGCTGCCGACGCAGGCAGTCTGGATGGGGTCTATGGATTGGCCACGATGTACGCTTCGGGCGATGGAGTCAAGAAAGACGTTCAGGAAGCACGAAACCTCATTGTTCGCGCGGCCGAGGGCGGGCATCAGCAGGCCACCTGGGTCCTTGCGCAAGCTTATATCCGCGGGGAACTGGGGATCCCCGACGATCAACGGGATGGCAAGGACGCGCTTAAATGGATCACGCTCGCAGCCGACAAGGAGTTCCTGCCGGCCTTGGAGGCGTTGGAGAAAGCCTATCGTTCAGGCGGTTACGGCTTGGTGCCGGACATCGCCAAGGCCGACGAGCTGAAACTGAAAATCAACAAGCATAGGGGCGTCACGGAGAAGAAGCCCCGTCGTCGCGGAGAGAAGAAGTGAACTCGCTAGCCCTAAGATTGGCCGTTGCACTGGGTGTCGCCGCCTTGGCGGTTCCAAGGATTTCGCTTGCGCTTGACCTGTTGCGAGGGCAGCGTACATACAACATGCATTGTTCGGTCTGCCATGGTATGAACGGGGTTCCGGTCATTCAGCAGGCGCCGAGTTTCGCCACCAAGGAACGCCTGATGCAGCCGGACATGATGCTTGTTCAGTCGGTCAAGACCGGGAAGACACTGATGCCGCCATTCATGGGGATACTCAAAGATGAGGAAATCCTCGAAGCCATTCACTATGCACGAACGCTACGCTGAAGGAATTCGCCAGATGAAGTTCTGGAACGCCCACAATAAAATTGCACTCTTCACGGCATTCATATTCCTGTTCACGGGTGCAGCCTTCGCACAGGGAATTGAAAAGGTGGTTGACCGGTTCGAAACCGGAAGCGGTACCTATGTCCGTTCCCTGTTGCACGACAAAGCGGCTAATTCGCTTTGGGTCGGGACTTCCGTAGGGGCTATGGAGATCGACCTGAAATCCAGTACTCCGCTGCGCACCTTTACGCGCAACGATGGCTTGGCGAACGAATATGTTTTTGGGATGGGAATCGACTCGCAGGGTTACACCTGGTTCGGCACCAACGCCGGGGGAGCGTCGCGTTACAAGAATGGCAAGTGGAAAACCTATTTCCCCATGCACGGCCTGGCCGACTACTGGATCTATTGCTTCGCCAACGACAAGGACGGCAATCTCTGGATAGGCACCTGGGCTGGCGCCAACCTTTTCAACGTCAAGACCGGAAAGTTCAAAACCTTCGTCAAAGAACTGATCAACGAGTGGGTGTATGGACTGGGTGTCGATAAGGATGGCCGGGTCTGGTTCGGTACCGAAGGCGGCGTGTCGATGTTCGATGGAAAGCGCTGGAAATCGTGGACCCATAAGGACGGCTTGGGCGCCGACAATCCGGAAGGACTTCCGACAAGTCCGAATACCGGCTTGGGAACCCGCTCCCGCCATGACCTGACTATCGAAGTGCAGGGAATGGGCACCTATAACCCCAACTACGTATTCTCGATCCTCATCGCCCAGGACGGCAGCATTTGGGCGGGTACCTGGGGCGGTGGCGTCAGCCGCTGGGATGGAAAAAAATGGACTAGCCTGTCGTCCAAGAACGGACTTGCCGGAAACATCGTCTATTCGATTGTGCAAGACGATAGCGGTGTGTACTGGTTTGGCACCGACAAGGGCGTATCGCGATTCGACGGGAAAAACTGGAAAACCTTCGGCGTCAAGGATGGGTTATTTGACGAGCATGTTTACGCACTTGCGCTTAGTCCGGGGGCCAATCTGTGGGCCGGTACCAAACGTGGTGTGGTGAGGATTGCGGCAAAGTGAAAACAATCAAATCTTCGGAGTTCAATATGGGTGTGGTTCCGCGTTTCCTGCTTGCTTCCCTGGTATTGGTTGCCGCAGGGATCGCGGTTGCAGCCGATGCGCCGCCGCGCGCACCGGTTGCCGGCGCCTCTGGCGGCGCTGTGCCTCATCCGCCGGTTGCTCCTCCCAGCCGAGAGGGCAAGGTAAATGTAGACCTGACACAGAAGTTCACTCACTTTCGCGTGGGCGGCAAGAACGTCAAGTCGCTGTACTTCGATAGCGGCATAGCCTGGGTCGGAACCTCGGGTGGCGTCGTGCGCTATGACACCAAGAATGACAGTTTCAAGTTCATTGACACCAAGGATGGCCTGCTGTCCAACGGGATGTTCTACGTAGGCAGGGTCAAGGGTCGCATTGCTGTCGGCACCTACGGTGGCGGCCTTTCCCTACTGGATGAAAAAACCGGCAAATGGCAAACCTACAATATCCCGGAAGGGCTCGGCGACGCCTTCGTCTATGACGTGATCACTGCCAAGAACGGTGATATCTGGATCGCGACATGGTCCGGGGCAAACCGCATTCGCGGTGGCGATCTCGACAATCGCAGCAAGTGGGATCTCTACACGGTCGAAAATACCAAGGGCGGGCTGCCCAATGACTGGGTTTATGGGCTTGCCGAAGGCAAGAATGGTGACATTTGGCTGGCCACCGAAGGCGGCATGGCACGCTTCGCCAACAATCGCTGGGAGAACTGGAACCACGCCAAGGGCCTCGGTGCGTCCTATGATCGAGTAAAAAAGGACATAGCATTCAAGAACGATCCGGGCAAGCAGTCGGTGCATCATGCCAAGCAGAAGGAAGAAATGGGCTTGCTGGACGTCGATGTCGCCTACAACCCGAACTATGTGGTTGCACTCGAGGTTGATTCAAACGGGGGAGTGTGGGCAGGCACCTGGGGTGGCGGCTTGGCCCGGTTCGATGGGAAGCGCTGGCACAACTACACTACAACCGAGGGATTGCCCGGAAATCACGTCTTTTCGCTGCATCTCGATCCCAAGGGGCAACTCTGGGTAGGCACCAACAATGGACTTACCCGGTGGCAGAATGGGAAATTTGCCAAGGCGCTGACGACAGCCGATGGCTTGTTTGCGAATAACGTGTTCGCCATGACTTCATCGCCGGATGGGGCGCTTTGGGTCGGCAGTTACGGCGGCGTGGCTCACCTGCGCCCGGGCAAGTAGCTTCGACTGTCGAGTCCGGGTTGGGCCGTCCTGGCCCGGATGGATGCCACATCGCGATGGATGGCCGTTCCCGGATGCGCGCTGGCCTGAGGCCGCTGATGGCTTTGTGCGGACTGCTGTTGATTCTGCCGGCTAGTTCGATTTTAGAACCGGCGGCGGCTGCCGGTACCTCGGCATTTGTAAAGCCTGCGCCAAATGTGGCGCCCGTCGAGGATCCGCCGCGCGCCAGCGAGAGTCCGACTGGAGAAACGCATCCAGCGCGCCTTGCCTTGGAACGAAACCCGATATACGACGAGTCGAATCCGGATTACTTGCGGCTGCAGCGTATCGATGAAGCAATGCGCTTCGTCAAGCGTGACGCCATAGGCTTCCCGGACTGGATGGTAGCCCTGCGTTCTGGCGCAATTTCGCCGCGCGCAGGACTTTCCACGACCGAGAGGATGGACGTCTTCGATTTGGATATCGTGATGAAGAACACCAAGGAAATGCCCTACGTTCTTTTTCCGCATCAGTCCCATACGCTTTGGCTCGACTGCTCCAACTGTCATCCCCGGCCATTCTTGCCCAAGGCCGGATCCAATCCCGTCTCGATGAGCCAGATTTTTCGTGGGGAGTACTGCGGCATGTGCCACGATCGCGTCGCCTTCATAACCTTTTTCTCATGCGATCGCTGTCACAGCGTGGCTCAAGGCGTTTCTGCACAAAAAAAATGACTTACATTAGAAATTCACCAGTGAACGGGTGACGCTAGCTGACATCTATGCGGGGCCGCACGGGGAAACTAAAAAAAGCATGATGTTGTGTTGGATTGTTGCGGCCTAGGCTGCTGCCGATCAAGAAAACCACGATTGCGTCGGTTCTCATTTACAGGAAGCATTCCCGTACTTGGAAATCTCAATGCCGTGATGTATGGCCCAAAGTCCATATCAGGCCCAATATGGTTCTTTCGACCCTGACATGATTTTTGCTATAGCTTTGGTCGGCTCCCAATAACTGGGGGACTTTACTGGAGAGTTGAAATATGGATATGTCTCGTCGCAACATGCTCAAGCTGGGCGGTGCCGCCCTGGCAATGATTCCCGTTGTCGCGCTGGCCGCGAAAAATGATGCCATGCGCTCGGCAATGAAATACAAGGACGCGCCGGAAGGTGACAAGAGCTGCTCCAACTGCGTGCAGTTTGTCCCGGGCAAGTCACCAGCAGACGCCGGCGGCTGCAAGATATTCCCTGGCGACACCGAAGTTTCGCCGAAGGGTTACTGTGTGGCCTGGGCGAAGAAGCCGTAAGAGTCCGCATCGGAAAATGAAAAGGGCGTCGCCGCCCTTTTCATTTTCCGCAATTTCAATGTACCGACGCTGTACTCGCTGCCGCCGACTCTCCAGGTTTCGAGTCGGCATCATCCTGTAGCGACAATGACCCATCAAGTGGATTGGATGCCTGGCCGACGGATTCGTCACCACGCTGAATAATCAGGCTTGGCTTACACTTGGGCGGGCGCTTTGGCGGCAGTCCAGGGCGGCACGTCAGATCAGGCTCCAGCAAAATTGCGGTCATTGCACGCAGCGCGTGGACGGTTGCTCGCTGTGCGCAAGGCTGCCATGGCTTGAACTTGGAAAGCACAAGTCTTGCACAGCCGCGGCCGCGAAAGCCCATACAATAATGGTCAACATCGACTTGACTGTCTTTTCCTCAGCCCGGATTTTCCATGCATAGTCGTATCCGCCGTTTCTGCCGCCAAGCGTTGCGCGTGAGCAATCAGCGTCAATGTATGGCCTGGCCGACGGCGGGATGATGGCGATGCCGTGGCCCCGCTTGCACGTCCGCGAAGCGGTTTTGGCGTTTTTGGTTTTTTTTCTGGCTGCCACTTTGGCTGCTGGCTTGATCTGGTATTCGGAGAAGCATCGCCTTGAGGTTGAGCGCGCGCGAGTGTCCATTCTTGCCGGACACGCTCATGAACTGCAACGCAACATCGAGAACGCGCTCTCTGCCACCTATAGCCTCGCCGCGCTAATTCGCCAAGGCCGGGGCAATATCGAAAACTTCGAGGCCGTCGCGAAACAGATGCTGCCGTTCTATCCGGGGGTGACGGCCCTGCAATTGGCTCCAGGTGGAGTGATTCGGCATAGCGTGCCGCTCGCGGGGAATGAAAAGGCCATCGGTCACGATTTATTGAAGGATCCGGCGCGAACCAAGGAAGCTTTCCTCGCCCGTGACACTGGAAAGCTTACTCTGGCCGGGCCGTTCAACCTGATTCAGGGTGGGCTGGGCGTCGTCGGGCGCTTGCCCGTGTATCTTGACGGCGAAAGAGGTACATCCACATTCTGGGGGTTTACCACGGTCCTGATCCGTTTCCCGGACGTGATCGAAGGGATCAATCTGGAAGAGCTGATCGCGCAAGGATTTGCCTATGAACTTTGGCGCATCCATCCCGATACCGGCTTGCGGCAGACCATTGCGGCATCATCGCCGGAGTTGCGGCTGAGCGATCCGGTCGAGGCCATGCTTCGGGTACCCAATGCGACCTGGACGTTCAGTCTGGCACCGATCAAGGGATGGGGGGATCCGCTCGGTCTCTCGCTCAAGCTTGCACTGGGGCTGATCTTCAGTCTGTTGTTGGCGCTCCTCGCCAAGCTGGTGCTGCAACTGAAGGCGCACCAGCAAGGACTCGAACGGCTGATTGCGGAGCGCACCAGTCAAATTCTGGCGACCCAGACGCAGTTGCAGGCGACACTCGACGCCATTCCCGATGTTTTGCTGGAGCTAGGGTTCGACGGGCGCTGTTACGACTGTCACGTACCGCGTACAGGGCTGTGGGCTGGATTTGCCGATGACCTTGTCGGCAGGTGTGTGGCGGATGTCTTTCCCTCGACGGCTGCAGAATGTATTCTTTCATCATTGCGGCAGGCGAAAACGGCGGGCTACTCCCGCGGCATGGAGTTCGAACTGCAGGATGCAGCAGGCAGGCGCTGGTTCGAGTTATCGATTTCCGCCAAAGGCGGGGAGCCGGGTCAGGCGCCGCGCTTTGTGGTTCTGCTGCGTGAAACGACCATGCGCAAGCAGGCCGAGGAGGCATTCAAGGCCTCGGAGCAGCGCTTTCGGGACATGGTCAATACTACCGACGGAATTGTCTGGGAGGCCGACGCAGCCACGCTGACATTCAGCTTTATCAGCAGGCAGGTGGAGCGTTTGCTTGGCTATCCAGTCGACAATTGGCTCAATCCAGGTTTCTGGGTGGAACACCTGCATGCCGAGGATAGGGACTGGGTGCCGGCCTATTGCGCAGACCACGCACGACGCCAGGAGCCGTATGATTTCGAGTACCGGGTGATCGCCAAGGATGGACGTACGGTTTGGCTGCGCGATATCGTCACGGTCGTCGCCGAGAACGGCGAGCCGCGCTGGCTGCGCGGCATCAAGGTGGATATTACGCGCAGCAAGTGGACTGAGGTCGCTTTGCAGGAAAGCGCTGCACGTTATCACGCCATTACGCAATCAGCCAACGATGCCATTGTCACAGGCAACAGCGTCGGCAATATTGTCGGCTGGAATCGACGCGCCGAAGTCATTTTCGGTTATTCCGAATCCGAGGTCATCATGCAACCGCTGACCTTACTGATGCCGGAACGCTATCGCGAGCAACATCGCGCGGGCATGAGTCGGCTGCACGCCGGTGGTGAGGAGCGGATAATCGGCAAGGCCGTCGAATTGACGGGACTGCGCAAGGATGGCAGCGAGTTTCCGATGGAACTCTCACTGGCCAAGTGGGAGGTTGCCGAAGGCCGGTTCTTCAGCGGAACCATACGCGATCTCACCGAACGCAAAATGGACGAAGCGAGCCTTCGCATCGCTGCTACCGCTTTCGATTCCCAGGAGGGCATGGTCGTCACCGATGCCGCAACCAGGATCCTGCGGGTGAATCGCGCCTTTAGCGATATCACCGGCTACACCGCAGAAGAAGCCGTCGGAAAGACGCCGCGCATGCTCAATTCCGGCCGGCACGGCAAGGCGTTCTATGTGGCGATGTGGGAGCACATCCAGCGCACGGGAGGATGGCAGGGCGAAATCTGGAATCGACGCAAGAACGGGGAACTGTATATCGAGTGGCTCACGATCACGGCGGTGAAGGGAAACCGCGGCGATGTGACTCACTACGTCGGAACCCTGACCGACATAACCCGGCGCAAGGAAGCTGAAGATGCGATCCAGCATCTGGCGTTCTACGATCCCCTGACGCAATTGCCGAATCGGCGCCTGCTGCTGGATCGGCTGCAGCAGGCTCTCGCCACATGCGCCCGTAGCGGGCGCGAAGGTGCGCTGCTGTTCATCGATCTGGACGACTTCAAGACGCTCAACGATACCCTTGGCCATGATATCGGCGATCTGTTGCTGCGGCAGGTGGCGGAACGCCTGGTCGTCTGCATCCGCGAGGGCGACACGGTTGCCAGATTCGGCGGCGACGAGTTTGTGGTGATGCTCGAAGAACTAAGCGAAAACCTGCAGGAAGCAGCAATTCAGGCCGAAACCGTGGGCGGGAAAATACTGGCTTCACTGAATCATGCCTACCGGCTCGCGGGCACCGAGCATCAGAGCACCCCGAGCATCGGCATCACCTTGTTCGGCAATCGTCGCGACACGGTGGAGGAATTGCTCAAGCGGGCGGACCTTGCCATGTACCAGGCCAAGGCGGCAGGCCGCAACACCCTGCGCTTTTTCGATCCGAACATGCAGGCCGTGGTCAGCGCTCGCGCCAGACTGGAAGCGGACCTGCGCCAGGGTTTGCGGCAGCATGAGTTCCTGCTGCATTACCAGGCCCAGGTGGACAGCACAGGACGTTTGACCGGTGTCGAGGCGCTGGTGCGCTGGCAGCACCCGCAGCACGGACTGGTGCTTCCGGCCGAATTCATCCCTCTGGCCGAAACCACGGGGCTGATTCTGCCGCTTGGTCACCTGGTGCTCGAAGTCGCCTGCCGCCAACTGGTCGCCTGGGAGATGCGGCCGGAGATGTCCCATCTCACTCTGGCCGTGAACGTCAGCCCGCGCCAGTTTCGCCACAAGGATTTCGTGGAGCAGGTGATGGCCGTGCTGGCCGATACTGGCGCCAATTCGAAGCGACTGAAACTGGAGCTTACCGAAGGTGTTCTGGTGGACGATGTGGACAACACCATCGCCAAAATGACTGCCTTGAGGGCGGAAGGCGTCCGCTTCTCCCTGGATGATTTCGGCACCGGCTATTCCTCCTTGTCCTACCTGAAGCGCCTTCCCCTCGACCAGTTGAAGATCGACAAATCATTTGTGCGTGATGTACTTACCGGGTCAAATGATTCCGCAATCGCCCGCACGGTCATTGCCCTGGGGCAGAACCTCGGTTTGTCGGTCATCGCCGAGGGAGTGGAAACCGAGGCGCAACGCGATTTTCTTGCGCTCAACGGCTGCGACGCCTATCAGGGGTATTTGTTCAGTCGTCCGCTGCCATTGGACAAGTTCGAGGAGTTCGCCCAGCGGGGTTGAGGGTGGTCGCGAGGAGACCCGATCATTAGGCGGGTTCGACGGCTGCTCCGGGGCAACTGCTCCCCTCGCGCTGGTCAATCCGCTCCTTCGACTCGCCGTATTGCCAGCACCAACTGTCTTGCAAGCTGTCCTTTCGAGCTGGCCTGCCAAGACATCATGTCTGCTCTTGCAGTCTTGCCGCGAGGCGGTTATCTTGTGCGCTTTTCTGACAATCACACACTGCTATGAAACTAGCTACTTTGATCGCTTCCCTGACCCTCGTCTTGCCGCTGTCTGCCGGTGCCCAGGACAACTACGTACGCAATGCTCAGGACTACGTTGGCAAGGTCGACTGGAATGCCATGGAAACGGTCACGATTAATATCACCGAGCATCTCTATGAACCCACGGACCTGAAGTTCAAGGTCGGCAAGCCATACAAGCTCGAACTGAAGAACAAGGGCGCAAAGGATCACTACTACACCGCCCCCGAGTTCTTTCGTGGTGTGGCCTGGCGCAAGGCAATGGTGAACAGCCAGGCGGAGATCAAGGCGCCCTATTTTGCGGCGTTTGAGATATTGAAGAACGGGGGACAGATCGATCTCTACTTCGTGCCGGTAACCAAGGGCAGCTATCCGGTGTATTGCACCATCGAAGACCATCGGCAGCAGGGAATGGAAGGTTCCATCACCATCGAATGATGCGAGGTCTCGCAACAGCATCGGTTCTTGCCTGCCTGGGGCTCCCCGCCTGGGCGCAGGAAGCTACGGTGATACGGGTCGTAGCGCTGGCTTCCGCCCCAATCGTCGACGGAGCCGTCGACGATTGGGGCGGTGCCGCGTGGATCAAGGTGCCGATCAAGCCGGCCGTCGACAGAAATGATCGGGCGAAACTCGGGCTTGCTCCGGAAGACAACAACAACACGGGTGCGATCGTGGTTCAGTTGCGGGCCGGGGCGCACAACGGGCGCTTGTATCTGGCGGCACGTTGGCCCGACGATGCGGCGAATACCGAGTACAAGGGCTGGGACTGGCAAGCGGACCGCTACGTTGAGTCGAAACGGCGCGAGGACATGTTCGCTGTGCGTTTCCATCTCGATGGTGATTTTGATCGCAGCATGCTGGCCGCCAAGACCTACCGGGTCGATGTCTGGCTATGGTCGGCAGCGCGCACCAATCCGCTGGGTCTGGCCGAGGATCTGGTGCACAACATTTCCAACCGGCTGATCGAGGACGCAGCCGAGTATGCCACTCGCGATCACGGCGTGATCTTTATCAAGAAGCAAAGGGATGCGGGCCCCTCCCTGTATCAACCTGTGCGGGCGCCGAAGGAAAAGGGCGAGCCACATCTCAGCGGCATAAAACTGAATCCTGGCGGCAACGGAAGCATTGCCGATGTCAAGGCCAAAGGGAACTGGAAAGCCGGGTTCTGGACCCTGGAACTCTCCCGCCAATTGGACACCGGCAATTCCGATGACGTGAAATTCCGGCCGGGCCAAAAGATAACCGGCCAGATCGCCGTTTTCAATCGTAGTTCCGACGAACACAAGAGTGTCTCGGAACCGCTCATATTCGATCTTACGCAGGTCAGGTAGGTGCGGTTGCGGCCGGTGTGGCGATCGTGCTGCGATTGCGCCCGCCATCCTTGGAACGGTATAGCGCGCCATCGGCGGCAAGAGTCAGCGCTTCCGGTGCGGTG
The DNA here is from genome assembly GCA_016192435.1 of Rhodocyclales bacterium. Classification (GTDB taxonomy): domain Bacteria; phylum Pseudomonadota; class Gammaproteobacteria; order Burkholderiales; family Rhodocyclaceae; genus Sulfuritalea. The sequence goes on from JACPUD010000137.1 coordinate 17,216, forward strand.
GCCGCGATGTCCGGATAGCAGGCGATACCGAGGCTGATCGTTACCTGGAGGTCGTCCACCCGCATCGACTCGACGTCGTAGCGCAAGCGCTCGGCGACCGCCAGGGCGCCGGCTGCTCCGGTGGCGGGAAGCACGATGGCAAATTCTTCGCCACCATAGCGGCATGGCACGTCATATTCGCGAAGCGCAGCTTTCATCACATGGCCGGTCATCTTGAGCACACGGTCACCCTGATCGTGTCCATAGGTGTCATTGAACTTCTTGAAGTGATCGACGTCCAGCATGATTACTGAAAGCGGCAGGCCGCTTTGTTTGGCCCGGTCCAGTTCCGTCTTGAGCGTGGCATCGAGGTGCCTGCGGTTGTACACGTCCGTGAGCGCATCGGTCGTTGCCAATCGCTGCAACTCGCGAAGCAGGCTCTGCTCCTGGGTGACATCGCGGAACAATGCAGCCGAGCCAATGAAGTTTCCAGTTGCGTCGCGAATCGAGGAAGCGGCGCCGAACAGCCAGCGGCCACGATACTCGATCAGCGTCGGTTCCGGGCGCGCATCGGTAGCGTCGAGCATGCCGCGCAGCAGGTCCGGACAATCGAGCAGGTTAACTATGCCCTCGGCACGGATCTGCTCCTCGCTCTTTTCCAGCAGTTCGCAGGCCGCTGCGTTGACCAAAACCACCTTCTCTGCAGCGTCGGTAACGACTACAGCCTCTTGAGTACCCTGGATCAGTGCGTTCAGCTTGCCTTTTTCGAGTTGCATGCCGAGATGGGTGTTGCGCAGGTAGGTTCGCATCGCATTGAAGCTTTCCGCCATTTCGCTGATTTCGCCTTTGCCGCGGGAGATCACTGCGGATTCGAAATCGCCAGACGAAATATTCGTCATGGCCTGAGTAACTGCTTCGATCGGTTCTGCCACCAGGCGGCCGAGCATGTAGCCGGTTGCGGCCATGGTGAGCGTCAGCGAGACGACTAGAATGACCAACGACTGCATGCGGGCCGACATCATGTCGCGCTCGAGTGCTGCCATCGAGCTGGTGATCTTTACCACCCCGCGAATTTTCTGATCGGCACCATGGCAGCGTTCGCATTTCTTGCCGCCCGGGATGGTGTCGAACAATTGCATCAAGTTTCCCTGCGCAGGCGACGCCTCGATGCGATAGACGGACTCTTGTCCCTCGAACAGCCTGGCGATCTCCGGATCACCGGGAAGGAAGACCGGTGCAGGATGACTTTCCCCGACGCGGGGTTTAAACGCAGTCTCGCCCAGCCGATCGTTGACGGCATTGATGGTCCGGTTGTCCAGAAATGCTTCGGTACCGTCTATTCTGGCTATACGAAAATCGATTACGCCGGGCAGAGTCTTTAGGCGTCTGGTGAATTCCGGCATGATCTCGGCATGACTTTCGCTCATGATCGTTTCCACGCTCATGATTACGGAGTCGGTGAGTCGATGTAGCGTCCGTCGGTATTCGTTGTGTATCGAGCTCTCGGCTGCCTGATTATAGAAGTAGGCCATGGCGATGAAGCCAAGCAGCAGGACTGCAGCCAGGGCTGCCAGAAGCCGATGACGGATGCGACGGAACTTCATGACGCTGCCCTCGCGACCACCACCCGATTGCGCCCGCCTTCCTTTGCCTCATACAGAGCGGCATCTGCCGCCTCGATCAGCGACGGCCCGCTATCGACGGGCAGTTCGGGAAAAGTGGCAACACCGAGACTGATCTGTACATGAATCCCGTCTACCGCGGTTGTCTCCACCGCCTTGCGCAGGCGCTCGGCAATTTCCTGTGCCGCCAGCGACTTCAGCCCGGGCATTATCGCGACGAACTCCTCACCGCCATAGCGGCAGGGAAAGTCAAAGCTGCGCAAGCTTTCGCGCAAACAGCGCGCAACCATTTGCAGTACCCGATCGCCCTGGTCGTGGCCGTAAGTATCATTGAATTTCTTGAAATGATCGACATCGAACATGATGATTGAAATCGCATCATGGGAACGCGCTGCCCGATGGAACTCGGTGTCCAGGGTGGCATCGAGGAAGCGTCGATTGAACAAACCGGTAAGACCGTCAACCGTGGCGAGGTGCCGCAAATCGTTTTCCAGCCGGTTCTCCGCCGTAATGTCGCGGATCATTGCCAAAGAGCCGGTGACCTGATCATCTGCGCCGCGGGTGATCGAGGCATGGATGCGCAGCACGCGATCGTTGTACTCGACGGAAATCGAACTGCCGCTGTCGATGCAGCCGTTGATCAGTTCAGGATCGTCGACCAGGCTGGAAAACCCGTCCGCAACGATCTTGCTGAGGCTCTTTCCCAGAAGACGGGTTGCCGCGGTATTGGCCATCACCACCACGCCTGTGGCATCGGTGACCACCATGCCCTCGCTGGCGCTTTCGATAACGGTCGTCAACTTGTCCTGCTCGAGCCGAAGGCCCTGGTAGGTCTGCGTCAGTTCCTCGGTCATCCGATTGAAGTTCATCGCCATGCGTCCGATTTCGTCATGAGTGGTGATTGCCACTCGATGATCGAGGTCGCCGTTTGAAATCCGGGTCATGGCGCGAGTGACCTTTTCAATAGGTCGCACCACTGTGCGTCCGAACATGTAGCCGGTCAGCAGCAGCGTCCCGGCGAGTGACAGGACCAGGACCAGCAATGATTGTTGGCGCGCTTTCAGAATGTCTCGTTCCACTGCCGCCAAACTCGTGGTCAGGCGCATGACGCCGCGTATCGGCTCGGCTCTGCCATGGCATTTGTAGCACACGTCGATGTTGAGGATGGGGGCGAGGAACGTCAGCATGCGGTTGCCCTTGTCATCCGTGGCATAGAGCGAAACAGGGACTTTCTGGCTCAGGATCTTCTGGAAATCCGCATCGATGGGGTCCATGACCTTTATCGAGTCTTCCTTCTCCCGAGGCATGAATATGTCATCGCCTCGTCGCTGGTTTACCTCCATAATTGTCTTGTTGTCGCGAAACGCCTCAGTCCCGTCCTTGCGCATGATGCGGAATTCCAGGACCTCGGGCACCAGTTTGAGACGATCGGCATAGACCTGTGCAATATCCGCGGAACCGGCAAGCATGACGCTTTGCAGACCCTGGACGACGCCATGCGTAAGCTTGCGCATGGCCACTTCGTTTTGCTCCAGGACGGTCCGCTCCTGATACAGGGAATAGAATGCAGCCGTCGCCATTTGACCCAGAGTGGCCGCGATGCCGACCACCAGAAGAACGCGATAGCGTATTCGATTCCGCAAAGAGCTATTCCTCCATTCGATTGCCCATGTCGTCGCATGGGTTTTGCAGGCCAGGGCAGGCGGGATTATGGCTTGTCAGCCCCACAATTCCAAATATTGATAGGCCTCGAATTTGCTTGTGTAAATTACAAGCCCATCCGATCGAGTTTTCTGACCGACAAATTGACCATGGATGCTATGGTAACGGGTCATCGAGAGTCATGATCGATTGTCAACGGCTTTCGTTAGTCGCTATTTCTGACTCAGTTTTCTCATAATTTGGAATTTTCTTGCCAAACTTGATAAGTACTTTCCGTAGACTCGGGTCCGGGCGGGTAGCTGCGCAGGTTCTTGCGGTATTGGCTGGAATTCTGTTCATGATTCCTGTGGGAAGTTATTACACGCGGGATCACCCAGGATTGGATGATCGGTCGCGGGACATCGCACGGGATCTCGGGTGGCGGGAGTCTGCCCTGGAAACCCTGGTCAAGCAGGCAATGCTTGCACCGGGATCGCTGATGGCTGGTGGACCGTCGGTGTTCATTGCACCCGAACGGGCACAGGCCTCTGCGCGGCTTGTGTTCCAGATGCATGAAACGATCAGCAGGCTGGAATTCGCTCCCGAGGGGAAGTCCAGCACCTTCTACACGCGGAATGAGGCCGGCCATGGTGCCGATTTTGCGGCCATTCAGTCACCGATTGCCGGAAGTCCGCAATTCGGCCTTGAAAGTCGCGGTGATCCGATTATTGCAATCGACAACGAATCCCTGACCGTGACACAAGCCATGCAACTGCGTCGCGGGCGTGGCCAGGCGGAGTTCTGGGGCCATGTGACGGCCACCATCAGATTCGCCGAACTCGCCAAGGCCTTGCGGCTCGACGATCTGGCGCAGCAAGGCTATTCCCTTAGCCTCGATTATTTCCGGCGCGAGACGGCGGCGGGAAAAACGCTTATCGCTGCGGGCGGCAGCATGCGCGACACCGTGACCATGCGCGAAATTCGTTTGCCTCAAGGAGACCGAATCCAACTGCGCGCAAGCCCACCGGTGAGCTGGAATGCTCCGCCCATCGCCTTGCCCGAATTGCTGCTGCTGCTCGCGGCGAGCGCGCTCGTCGGCCTTCTGACCTATCTGCTATTGCGTCGGTCGGCGGAAATGGCCGAACAGGTCGCCGTGCGGACATTGCAGTTGGCA
>JACPUD010000138.1 GCA_016192435.1 Rhodocyclales bacterium
ACCATCAGCCAGGGCAACGGCACGGACACGTCCGCCAACAACACGGTCATCCATGCCGGCAACGGCGAATACCTGGCGGTGCTGCTCAATATCGGCACGGGTTCGATCGGCGCGCCGGACTTTTACACATTGGCGGTGTGATCGGCGCAAGCGCGGTGGCGGCGGGCGCTCGCGCCGGGGTGCAAGTCCGACTGCCGTCGCCGTTGCGGTACTTCTCGCCGATTCCTGCGCGCTGCCGGCGCCGTGGCGCCAGCGCCAACTCTTTGCGGAAAATTCACCGGGGATGGTGTTCGGCGCGGCCGGGACGGGTACCATTCTTCCTGGATACGGTTCCTGCTGGAGGTGAGAAATGATCCGCTCCCGACTTACCGCGCAGCGTCTTGCATTCCTGTTCCTGCTCGGCTGTTTCTTCTTCAACTACCCGCTGCTTTCGGTGTTCAACCGCAGCGGCGATTTCTTCGGCATGCCGCCGCTTTACGCCTGGTTGATGGGCTCCTGGCTGGCCCTGATCGCGCAAATGGCCTGGGTCGTCGAAAGACGGGGCGACTGAGGTGCTGCAAGCCTGGGTGATCGTCCTCGCCTCGCTGGCCTACCTGGGCATCCTGTTCGCGATCGCCTGGTATGCCGACCGGCGTGCCGACACCGGGCGCTCGCTGATCGCCAATCCCGTGGTGTACGCGCTGTCGCTGGGCGTGTATTGCACGACCTGGACCTACTACGGCAGCGTCGGGCGCGCGGCGGCGAACGGCATCGGCTTCCTGCCGATCTATCTGGGGCCGACCCTGCTGTTCGCGCTGGCCGGCTTTGTCCTGCACAAGATGATCCGGGTGGCCAAGGCCAACCGCATCACCTCGATCGCCGACTTTGTCGCCTCGCGCTATGGCAAGAGCCAGTTGCTGGGCGGGATGGTCACCGTGATCGCGGTGGTGGGGGTGATTCCCTACATCGCGCTGCAGTTGAAGGCGGTCTCCAACAGCTTTGCGATCCTCACCAGTTATCCGCAGATCATCATGCCGGCGACCGCCGGCGCCGTGCCCATCCTGCAGGACAGCGCGCTGTATGTGGCGATGATCCTCGCCGTATTCACCATCCTTTTCGGCACCCGCCACCTCGACGCCACCGAGCGCCACGAAGGCATGGTCGCGGCGATCGCGGTCGAGTCCATGGTCAAGCTGATCGCCTTTCTTGCCGTCGGCATCTTCGTGGTCTGGGGCATGCACGACGGCGTCGGCGATATTTTCGCGCGGGCGGCGACCGTGCCCGAAGTGGCGCGCCGTCTCGCCACCGCCGACTCTCCGGCGGCCTACGGCACCTGGGGCACCCTGGTGTTCCTCTCGCTGTTCGCCGCGCTGCTGCTGCCGCGCCAGTTCCAGATCGCGGTGGTGGAAAACGTCGACGTGAGCCATTTGCGGCGCGCGGTCTGGATGTTTCCCTTCTACCTGTTCCTGATCAACCTGTTCGTGCTGCCGGTGGCCCTGGCCGGCCTGCTGCATTTCCCTGCCGGCACGGTCGATGCCGACACCTTCGTGCTGACCCTGCCGATGGCCCACCAGCACGAGGCGCTGGCGCTGTTCGTGTACATCGGCGGCTTGTCGGCGGCGACCGGCATGGTCATCGTCGAGACCATCGCGCTGTCGACCATGGTCTGCAACGACCTGGTGATGCCGCTGCTGCTGCGCCTGCGCTGGCTGGGGTTGGCGGCGCGCGCCGATCTCTCCGGCCTGCTGCTGGAAATCCGGCGCTGGGCGATCGCCATCATCCTCGGGCTCGGCTATCTGTATTTCCGCGTCGCCGGCGAAGCCTATGCGCTGGTGTCGATCGGGCTGATTTCCTTTGCGGCGGTCGCGCAGTTCGCACCGGTGGTGATCGGCGGCCTGTTCTGGAAGGGCGGCACGCGCGACGGCGCGCTGGCCGGCCTGGCGGGCGGTTTCGCGCTATGGACCTACACCCTGTTGCTGCCGTCGTTCGCCAAGTCGGGCTGGCTGCCGGACGGATTCATCGCCCACGGCCTGTTCGGCATCGAGCTGTTGCGGCCGCAGCACCTGTTCGGCCTGTCCGGGCTCGACGAGATCACGCACTGCCTGGTGTGGAGCCTGCTGGTCAACCTTGGGGCCTACATCGGCGTCTCGCTGCAGCGCGTGCCGAACGTGCGCGAGGCGCGCCAGGCCACGCTGTTCGTCGGCGGCACCGAGGCCGCCGCCAGTCCCAACTGGCGCGGCAGCGCCGGCGTCACCGACCTGTTGCCGCTGGCCGGCCGCTTCCTCGGCCGCGAACGCGCCGAGGAGGCGTTTTCCCGCCATGCGCAGCAGCGCGGCCTGCGCTCGCTCCACGAGCTTCCCGCCGATGCGCGCCTGGTGAGCTTCGCCGAAACCCTGCTGGCGGGCGCCATCGGCTCGGCCTCGGCGCGGGCGATGGTGGCCTCGGTGGTCACCGAGGAACCGCTCGGCCTCGACGAGGTAATGAACATCCTCGACGAGGCGTCCCAGGTGCGTGCCTACACGCGCGAACTGGAGCAGAAGTCGCTGGAGCTGACGCGTGCCACGACGGACCTGCGCGAGGCGAATGCCCGGCTGCGCGAACTCGATCGCATGAAGGACGACTTCATTTCCTCGGTGACCCACGAGCTGCGCACGCCGCTGACCTCGATCCGCGCCTTCTCCGAAATGCTGCACGAGGATCCCAAGATCGACCTGCCGCAGCGCACGCGCTTCCTCGGCATCATCGTCAGCGAGGCCGTGCGCCTGTCGCGCCTGATCAACCAGATTCTCGATCTGGCCAAGCTCGAATCGGGCCGCGCCGAATGGACCGTAGCGGCCGTCGACGTCGGCGAAGTGATCCGCGAAGCGGCGGAATCCCTCACGGTGCTTTTCGCCGAAAAGCATGTGGCGCTGGAGTTCGACGTGAAGGAGCAGGGGCTCACCGTGGTCGCCGACCGCGATCGTTTGATGCAGGTGATGGTCAATCTGCTGTCGAATGCGCTGAAGTTCGTCCCGACCGACAGCGGCCGCGTGAAAGTTGGCGCTGGCGCTACGGCGAACGAGGTGCGCGTCAGCGTCACCGACAACGGTCCCGGCATCCAGGCCGAGGACCAGGAGGTCATTTTCGACAAGTTCCGCCAGGGTTCGGCGACCACCGACGTGCTCACCGACAAGCCGCAGGGAACCGGCCTCGGACTGCCGATCAGCCGCCAGATCATCGAATATTTCAACGGGCGTCTGTGGGTCGAAAGCACACCCGGCGCCGGTGCGCGTTTTGTCTTCACGCTGCCGCGGCAGGCGGGCGATAATGAATCGGTTCCGCAAGGGGATGCCCGTCTGCAAAGCACAGGCCCCGGTGAGGGGGCACATAATAAATTGTCGAGAGGAGTTGCATGAGCCATCGCATTCTGATTGTCGATGACGAGCCGAACATCGTCGTTTCGCTCGAGTACCTGATGAAGAAGGAAGGCTTCCAGATTGCCGTCGCGACCGATGGCGAATCCGCTCTGCGGACGGCCACCGAGTTCCTTCCCGACCTGGTCCTGCTCGACGTGATGATGCCGAAGAAATCCGGCTTCGAAGTCTGCGAGGCGATCCGCGCCGATCCGAAACTCGGGGCCGTCAAAATCATCATGCTCACCGCCAAGGGCCGTGAGACGGAAATCGTCAAGGGCATGGCGCTGGGCGCCGACGCCTATATCACCAAGCCTTTCTCGACCAAGGAACTGGTAATCAAGATCAAGTCGCTGCTGGCATGAAGGCAAGGCTGCGTTTCATCCTCGCCGCCGGCGTGCTGGGCCTGCTGATGACCGGGCCTTTCGCGCTGACCGCGGTGCTGCTGCTGGCCGACGCGAAGGACGCCGAGCGTGCGGCATTCGCCGAGTTCCTGCTGCCGCGCCTGCCGTTGGGCGGGCTGATCACCCTGTTCGGCTTCATCGCCGGGCTGACTCTGTTGCGCGCGCTGTTCCAGCAGTATGTGCATGGCCTGCTGCGCATGGCCGAGACCCTGCGCCTGATGCTTGGCGCCAACCGGAATTTCCGCGTCGCGCCCGAAGGCCCTCCCGAAGTGTGCGAACTGGCGCGTGCCGCCAACGACCTGGCGCAGCAGCGCGACACATTGCTGAACGACGTCGAAGCGCAGATCCGGACCGCCAAGGCCACGGTCGAGGAAGAGAAGAACCGGCTCGCCGCGCTGATGTCGGAACTCGCGCAGGGCGTCATCGTCTGCAATCTCGACGGCCGCATCCTGCTCTACAACAGCCGCGCCCGGCTGCAGTTCAAGTCCCTGGCGCAGGGGCCGACCTCGATGAGCGGCGGCGCGCTGATCGGGCTCGGCCGCTCGATATTCTCCATTCTCGAGCGCGGCCAGATCACCCATGCGCTGGAGAACATCCAGCAGCGCCTGCGCAAGGGCAGCGCCGAGCCGACCGCGAACTTCATCACCAGCACGCGCAGCGGGCAGTTGTTGCGCGCCCAGATGGCACCGGTGCTCGGCTCCGCCGAGCGGGCTGAAAAAGTGGGCATCCCCCCCACCCCCCCTGCCAAGCAGGGGGGCGATAAAGTGAGTGGGCAGGCGCTGCCTGCCCAGGAGAAAATCCTCGACGACGCACTCGGCGTCGAGCAGCAGGTCACCGGCTACGTCCTGACCATGGAAAACATCACGCGCAATTTCGAGCGCGAGGCCGAGCGCGACCAGGCCCTGCATTCGCTGACCGACGGCAGCCGAGCGGCGCTGGGCAACATCCGCGCCGCGGTGGAGACGCTGCTCGACTCGCCCGAGATGGCGGCCGATTACCGCGAGCGCTTCACGCGCGTGATCGCCGACGAGGCGGCGACGATGAGCGCCAGACTCGAAACCACCATGAGCCGTTTCGCCGACTCGCTGAAAACCCGCTGGCCGCTGGAAGACGTGCTGGCGATCGATATCGTCGCGGCGGCGGCGCGGCGCATCGAGGACCGGCTGAAGCTGCCGATCAAGCACGAAGACCAGGACGCCAGCCTGTGGATGCAGGTCGACAGCTTCGCCCTGATCCAGGCCATCACCTTTCTTGCCGCGCGCCTGCAGGACCACTATGCGATCCGCGAACTGCGCCTGCGGCTGGCGGCCGAAGGCCGCATGGTCTTCGTCGACCTGATCTGGTCGGGCACCCCGGTTTCGTCCGAGACCCTTTACACCTGGGAACTGGAGCCGATGCAGGTCGGCGACGAGAGCAGTCCGCTGACGCTGCGCGACGTGATCAACCGGCATGGCGGCGAAATCTGGTACCAGCGCGACAAGGCGGCGCACCACGCCTTCTTCCGCATCGTGCTGCCGGCGGCGGCCGTGCCCGAACTGCAGTCCGAGGACCAGGTGCAGCATCTGCACAGCGACAGCCGGCCCGAGTACTACGACTTCGACCTTTTTGCGACGCGCGATGCGGCCGGTTCCGGCATCGATCCCGAACGCCGGCTGAGCGATCTCGCCTATTCGGTGTTCGATACCGAAACCACCGGACTGGAGCCTTCCAACGGCGACGAGATCATCCAGATGGGCGCCGTGCGCATCGTGAACGGCCGCCTGCTGCGGCAGGAAATCTTCGACCAGTTGGTCGATCCCGGCATTCCGCTGAAGCCGGAAGGGATCCCGATCCACGGCATCACCGAGGCCATGGTGAGGGGCCAGCCGCGGATCGATGTGGTGCTGCCCGCCTTCCACGAGTTCTGCGCCGAGACCGTGCTGGTGGCGCACAACGCCGCCTTCGACATGCGCTTCTTCCAGTTGAAGGAGGACAGCCTCGGCCTGCGCTTCACCCAGCCCGTGCTCGACACGCTGCTGCTCTCGGCGGTGATCCATCCCAGCCAGGAATCGCACCGCCTGGAGAGCATCGCCGAGCGGCTCGGCATCAATGTCATCGGCCGCCATACGGCGCTGGGCGACGCCTTTGTCACCGGCGAGGTGTTCCTCAAGATGATTCCGCTGCTGGCCGACATGGGCATCGTGACCCTGCGCCAGGCGCTCGATGCCGCGCAGGCGACCTACTTCGCGCGGATCAAGTACTGAGATGGACGATATCCTGCCCCAGGCCGCTGCCGTCGCCCGCTGCGCTGCCGGAATCGCCGGCGCAGCCGACGTCGCCGCGCTCGCGGCATCCGCCGCCGAAGCCCGCACGCTGGCCCTGGCGCTGCATGGCGAGGAGGCGGGCGCGGCGCTGGTGACCGGCGTCCTGTCGCGGCTCAACGACGCCATCGTGGCGCGGGTGCTGGCCCTGCTCGAACCGCGTTTTCGCCTGCCGCCGGCACGCTGGTGCTGGCTCGGCCTCGGTTCCGAAGGCCGCCTGGAGCAGACCCTGGCCACCGACCAGGACAACGGCCTGGTGTTTTCCGCCAGCGATGACGGCGAGGCGCGCGAACTGCGCGAACTGTTCCTGCCTTTCGCCCATGCGGCGAACCGGGCGCTCGCCGAATGCGGCTTTCCGCTTTGCGACGGCGAGGTCATGGCCGGCAACCCGCAGTGGTGCCTGTCGCAATCCGAATGGCTGGAGCACTTCACGGCCTGGGTGCGCACGCCCGAGCCCGAGGCCTTGCTCAACGCGGCGATCTTCTTCGACCTGCGGCCTCTGGCCGGCGACCGCGAGCTGGCCGCGGAGCTGCGCCGTGGCTTGTCCGAGCTGACGCGCGGCAACGAGATCTTCCTGCGCATGATGAGCGTCAATGCGCTGGCGGCGCCGCCGCCGCTGGGACGCCTGCGCGATTTCGTCACGGCTACCGAGGCCGGCGGCACGATCGACCTGAAGAAGTTCGGCTCGCGCATATTCGTCGATGCGGCGCGCATCCTGGCGCTGGGCGCCGGCATCGCGGCGACGGCCACCGCGCCGCGCCTGCGCCAGGCCGCGCTGGAGGGCGCCATGGCGCCGGCCGATGCCGCAGCGGCGGTGCATGCCTTCCATGCCCTGCAAGGCATACGCCTGGCGGCGCAGGCCGGCAATCTCGGCGCCGGCCAGGCGCCGGGAAATCAGCTCGATCCCGAAGGCCTCAACGAATTCGACCGTCGCCTGCTGCTCGACGCCCTGCGCCAGGCGCGCGCCTTGCAGCAGGGCCTGAAAACCCGATTCCACATCGACACATGATGTCAGGGAGCCCCCTTCATGCTTGCTGAATCCCGCACGGAACTCCTCGCCTTCCTGCGCCAGCATGCGCCGTTCAAGGACATGGGCGCGTTTGCCCTCGACGCGCTGGCATCCAGTCTGAGCCCGGTCGCGGTGCCCGGCGGCGGCCTGATCCTGACGCCGCGCGACATGCCGCCGGATCTGTTCATCATTGAGTCCGGCAGGGTGCAGGCGCGGCAGGCGGGCGACGTCAATCTCACCGACCGGCCGCTCTACGAACTGTTGCCGGGGCAAAGCTTTCCGCTGGCGGCGGTGGCGGCCAGGCGCTCGGCGATCAATGTCTATTCGGCGGTCGACGACGTCCTGCTTTGGCGTCTCGCCAGCGCCGACTTTTTCAAGCTGCTGCTGGGCAGTTGCGAGTTCAACCGTTTCGTGCTCGACCATGTCGCCGGCCTGCTCGACGCGGCGCGGCGCCAGATCGAGATCCAGTTCGGCCAGCGCAATGTCGATCAGCAGCCGCTCAACTCGCAGCTTTCCGCCTTCCTGCGGCCGACGGTGATCAGCGTCACGGCGCAGACGCCGATCCGCCAGGCCATGGAAACCATGGTGCAGGCCAAGGTCGGCTCGGTGATCGTCACCGATGCCGACAACCGCTCGCTCGGCATCTTCACCCAAAGCGATGCGCTGCGCCGCGTGGTGATTCCCGACTACCCGACCGTCGCGCCGATCGAGGAAGTGATGACCACCGCGCCGGTGACCATCCCGGCCCAGGCCACGGCCTATGACGCCATGCTGGCGATGGCGACGCACGGCATTCGCCACCTGGTGATCGTCGACGCCGGCGAGCGGGTGGCCGGGGTGGTTTCCGAGCGCGACCTGTTCGCCATGCAGCGCATCGGCCTGCGCAACGTGCGCCGGGTGATCGAGGCCGCTGCGGACATCGACAGCCTGAGCCAGGCGGCCGGCGACGTGCGCCGCCTGTGTCTCAACATGCTGGGCCAGGGCGTCAGCGCCGAGCAGTTGACGCAGTTCATCTCCGGCCTCAACGACAACCTCACGCGCCGCGTGATCGAGATCAACCTGGCGCAGCACGACCTGTTCGGCCTCGACTGGGCCTGGCTGGCCTTCGGCTCGGAAGGGCGCGACGAGCAGACCTTCAGCACCGACCAGGACAACGGAATCATTTTCATCTGCCCCGACTTCGCCGACCGCGACGCGCTGCAGTTGCGCTTCCTCGACTTCGCCCGCGACGTCAACCAGGGCCTCGCGTGCTGCGGCTTTCCCCTGTGCAAGGGCAACATCATGGCCAGCAACCCGCTCTGGTGCCTGACCCAGGACGAGTGGCAGGAGCGCTTCACGCAATGGATACGCGCGCCGGAGCCGGAGGCGCTGCTCAACGCCACGATCTTCTTCGATTTCCGCCCGCTGTACGGCAACCTGGCGCTGGCCAAGGCCTTGCGCAAATGGCTGCTGGGCATGAGCGGCAACGCCCGGCTGTTCCTGCGCCTGATGGCCGAAAATGCGCTGAAATCGGCGCCGCCGCTGGGCGTGATCCGCGATTTCGTCTTTGACAGCAAGGCCGATTTCCCCCATACGCTCGACCTCAAGGCCTTCGGCGCGCGCCCCGTGGTCGATGCCGCCCGCATCATCGCGCTGGCCCACGGCATCCCCCACAGCAGCACCGTGGAACGCCTGCGCGCCGCCGCCGAACAGAAACTGCTGGGCAACGACGACGTCCATGCGGTGATCGAAGGCTTCTTCTTCATCCAGCAGTTGCGCCTGCAGAACCAGCGCGGCGGCACGGCGCCGGGCGGCGAGAACCGCGTCGACCCCGATCAGCTCAACGAGCTCGACCGCCAGGTGCTGAAGGAGGCCTTCAAACAGGTCAAGCGCCTGCAATCGCGCCTGCAGCTCGAATACCGGCTATGAACCAGTGGCCTGCTTCGCCCATGCCGCAAGCATCGCAGGGCCGACTTCACTCGGCCGGTTTACGACGGCTTTGTAGGGTCGACTGTAGGGCGGACTTCAGTCCGCCGGTTTACGATGGCTTTGTAGGGCGGACTTCAGTCCGCCGGTTTACGCTGGCGGACTGAAGTCCGCCCTACACGGAACCATCATTTCGCAATCACTACACCAGCCCCGCGTAGCAGGCGGACCAGCACGCCGACCTCGCCGCCACGGATGAGCGCCGTCTCGCCAGCGCCGACTTTTCACCGGACTTTGGTCCACGCCGTAAAGCCCGCCCAGCAGAACGAGTGCTATGGTTACATCGACCGTGAATGCGCAATCGGTCCGCAGATTACGCAGATTGACGCAGATTTCGTCTGATAAAGAATGAGTTTGCGCGCATGACGGACCTGTTGGCGACGACCCATGCCAGTGTGAGCGAGCCGGTTGCACAAGGAGAGATCGACCAGGCGGTGGTGGCGATTCGGCAACGCTGAATGCGGGCCGTTCGCGACACCAATGTTTTTGTCTCGGGCTTGCTGCTGCCCGCCAGCGTGCCGGGACAGATCGTGTCAGCCCTGCGCCGAGGAGATTTTCGCTTGGCGACATCCGAGCCGATGCTGGTCGAGTTTGGCGCGGTGGTGGCCTATCCCAAGCTGCAAAAGCGTATCGGCTGGGATGCAGAGACGATTGCGCGCTACCTGATGCTGCTTCGCTTCGAGGCCGACGTGGCGGATATTCACGATGAGTCGGCGCTGGTACCGCGTGATCCCGCCGACGCCATGGTGCTGCCTACGCTTCTGGCCGGCGGCGCGGATTTTCTGGTGAGCGGCGATCAGGACTTGCTGGCACTGGCGATGCAGTATCCGATCATCACGCCGACGGAGTTTGTGAGCCGAATTTTTTGAGGCCAGGCATTGGAAGAACCTTGCTTCGCCGCATTGGCGCTAAGGGACATTCTCCGGCCCTTCGCTATCCGCTGTGCCAAGGGCGGCAGCGAGACAGCAGCCATTCGGATTTCTCGGCGCTAGATTCACTTGCGGCCACAAAACGGAAATTAATCGTGGCCTGATAACTGTCGTTCGAACGGTCGATATTATCCAATAGCTGCTCAGGCAGCCAAGGGCGTGGCATCCAATCCAACGTCCACTGCCTGGGTCAGAGCATCGTGGGCAAGAGACGGCAAGTTCACTGACCCCGTGTCGCCATCCAGATATTGGTGCAGGGTCTGTTTGAGATAGCTATCCCAAGCGTTGTCCCAGCGTGTGGGTTCATCACACCAGGCGACGAGCTGGTTATGGGTTGCGTCTTCGGCTTGGTTTCTGGCCAATTGCACCAGGAGGGTCAAGTGATGGCCTTCTGGAAAGCGGCGGAGCAGTTCCTGCCAGTGATCGGCTGTGACGTCGTCGGAACTCAGGGCCAAGTTCACGGGCAGGGAGTTGTAAAAGCTGCCAAGCCGGCCTCGCATGGCTAGCCTGTGTTCCGGTAGCGCCAAACCCTTTACAACTTGGGCATAAGCATCGCTGGCGTCCTCGGCGAGGGCCGCGTCCACCAACTTTAGCCCTTCGCCGGTTGCACCCAAGCGGAACTGCAGATCGGCCCGGGCCACCCGGCTGATCTTGCTCAGCCGGGGAAGACCTGCCCGTTCCGCCGCCAAGGCCCGTTCGGCGGCGACCGCGTCCCAAGCAACGCCAGTGGGGGCGGCAACATCGTGGTGGCGGGGCTGGCGCAGATGCTCACTTGATTCTTCCTGACCAGCCGGACCGGCTGCGATTAAGCGTTGCAGGGTTTGGGCCGAACGATCGCTGCGGAAGGTCCGCCGGTACTGCTCCGCCACTGTTGCCGCTTCGTCGGGTCGCCCTTCCGCCACCAGCAGGCAGCCCAGGGTGTACTGCGCCACAGCGTCATCATGCCGCGAGAGGAAATCTCTTAGCATGGCTAGGGCTTCCTCGGCACGGCCTGCAAGCCAGAGCACACGTGCCAGTTCCGGGTACGTCGGCACGTTTTCCTCGTTCGGGTCTAGCTCGACGGCCTTGCGCAACAGCGATTCGGCTTCCGCCAGCCCGCCGCGGTTCATCCATATTCTGGCCAAGTCAATGTAGATTGCCGGATTGGACGGCACACGACGTTGGGCCTCCCACAGCACTGCCTCCGCCAGATCCGCCTGCCCCAGACTATCCAGCACCATGGCACGCATGCTCCAAGCGTGAGCATCAGACGGCGCCCAGAGCAAGGCCCGCCGGGCCAAGGTCAGTGCCTCGCCGGGGGACTGCTCCTTGATGATCGTGGCGATATTGGTGCAACTGGTGACCAAGTAGTAGGCCTCAGCCGTGACGTCGGCATAGCGTTCCAGTTGCTCCAGCAGGGCGCTCATGTCGCGCCACAGCTTGGGACTCAGGCCATCCTGGTGGTACTCCCTTGCCATGCCTGCTATCTGGCCTTTTATATCCTTCGGCAATTGAGGTGCCCGACGCGGCCCGGGTCTTCCCGTCGTTTGCAGGGCCGGGTCGGTTTCCCGCAGCCAGTGGGTGAAGGGATGGGGGGCAATGCGTTTATCGTCCAGGATTGCCTGCCACTGCTCGCGCCAGAAAGACGGTTGGCGCGGGAAAGTGGCCTTGAGGGCACGCCATTCCCGCACCACTTCGTTTTTTGCCGAATCGTGTTGCGGCATTCCCGAAGCCCAGCGCGCAAGTCCGACGACAAGGTCGTGGGAAGGTCCGCCGGCCGCTCCTCCCGGCATGTACGCCAAGCCGAGCATGGCGGCATCCAGTCGATGACGCAATCGTGACGAGGCCGCCTCATCGCAAATGCGCAACCAAAGAAAACGCAGTTCCTTGCTTTCCTGCAAATGGGCGGCGGCAGTCAGCACGGCACGGCCCAGGTCAAAGGTTGCATTGAGGGTGAAGCAATCGGCCCAGCGCAGCAGTTCCACCACCTCCCGCCGCAGCCAGGCGGCGCATTGGGGTAGAAGGCAGGCATCCGGCGGATTCAGTCGCCATGCAGACCGCAAACCTTCACCGGTTTCCCTGATAAAACGCTCTGCGCCGCCAGGGCGGTTCAGTAACTCGTCGGCGGCGGCACGCCGGGCTTGTAGCCAATGCAGCAAGGCAGTGTCGAGCAAAGACCACTCGGGCGCGTCCGTTGGCAGATCGCCGAACAATGCCATCAGGGCTTCGCTGGGGCTTGCCCGCTGCAAACCGGGTAGATGCGCCGCGCCGCGAAGCAAGCGATCCAAGGCCGTGTCCGGCTCGGCGACGAGGCGGTCAAGCCAGGGATGGCGAACCAATGATGGGGCCACGGTAGCGTTCATAGGACTCCGAAATCGTCCCGATTGCTCTGAAGTTGGACACAGACCAAATGGTCACTGCGCAAGACAGTAAGGCGAGAGGGCGAAACGTCGGCACGCCCGGTAATCGCGCCCACTTTCCAGATATGACCGGGGCTGTAGTCTATCCGCAAATGTAGCACCTCTGAAGCGAGCTGATCGCAGTCGCCAGCCCCGGCCAGGTTCAGGGTGCGCCCGTAATTCAATTCCTTGGGCGAAGGATGAAAGATTTCGTAGGGCTCGGCATCAAGGACGGTTGGGACTGCCAGAGGAAAATCGGCGTTCAGGGTCTTGGCCCGGTGGGTCACTTCTTTCACCCGATATCGCATCAAGACTACCGGGTGGGGGCCAAATAGCCCAGTTGGAGGAAGGTGGGCCAGACCAAGGCGATCCCGCAGTCGGGTGGTCCAGTCCGTGGCCGCGATGTCGGCCTCCAATTCCTGGGCAAAGGCAGCGAACCGGGGGCGCACCGCAAAGGGATTACGGTTGAGCGAGTCACAGACTTTCTGCAGGAAAGCCTTTGCATCCCCGGCCGCTACGGTGGGATCAGTCCGAACACCACCATATACCGCCAAATTGTGCTCAAGATCCGTTAGCGACCGCCCCAAATCGCCCAAGGCGTAATCCAACGACTCGACGCGGATCAGAAACTGTTCTTGCCCCAAAGTTGACGACACGGCGGCTGGTAACGCGGCATCTCGGTTGCTCGCGTTGAATGTTTCGGGCAATTCGGCGTAAATGGCGGCGCTCAGATAGTCTGAGTGACTAGTCAGCCAATCATCATAAGCTCCGCCCGAAGGAGCGAAAGAAGTTTCGTACCGATTCAGCCTGGACGATCCGATCCGTTCCTCAAAACGGAAATTTTCTGCTCGCGCAGCCAATACCGCATCACCTGAACGTCGAAGGCCATCCAAAATGGATGAAAGATTGGTGCCGGAAGGAATCAAGATCTAACGATTCAAAATGTTCGAGCCGCTATGATAGCGGCAATCACCCTCATCGGCGAAAAGATACGAAATCGCCGCTCACTGCTCCGCCTCAAGTTCTGAAGCTGTTCGGCCAACTTCGCGTCGGCGGGCCGTCGTGTTGGTCGACTGCTTCACTCAGAATTCAGCTCTTGAACTTCGGAGAGTTCTACCGGCCGGAAAGCGTCGAATCCGTCCCGGCAGCCGGCAAACCCGACCAGCAACTCCAATCTTGACCCGGCATTCAGCCACGCATTGTCGGCGCGCCGTATCGCCAGCGCCAACTTTCTCAGGAGGCGGCAGCAGCCGGGCTTTGGCGCCGACATCTTCAGTGACGACTCCCCGACGGGATGACCAAGCCGATGACGCAGCGCCAGGCGCCGATCGGGGCCGCATCTCAAGCTGAAAGGCCGCGTGGTAGATTCGCGCTTCTGTCGCCCGTTCGTCATTCCAAGTCGATGACCCAGTCTGCTCCTTTGATCAGGGAAGCCGTTGTTCCCCTGCGCACGCCGCTGTTCCGCGGCGAACGGCGCCTGCGCATCGCCCTGGTGGGGATGCCGGGCAGCGGCAAGACGACGCTGTTCGAGGCGGTGTCGAGCACGGCGCCGCAGCGCGGCGAATTGAGCGGCACGCACAGCGTCTACCGCGAATGCACGGTGCAGATCGGCTTCGACGAGGCCAGCGTGGTCGATCTGCCGAGCGTGCATTCCCTGCATCATCTGCAAGGCGACGATCTTTCGGCGCTCAAATACCTGCTCTGGGGCGACGATCGCCCGCCGGTTTCGCTGCATGAGCGCTCCGGCCCGCCCGCGCCTTTCGCGCCGCCCGACCTGATCATCCAGGTGGTCGATGCCACCAGCCTGCAAAGCCATCTCGAACTGACGCTGGAACTGTCCCAGCTCGGGCGCCCGATCGTGCTGGCGTTGAACCGCATGGACGAGGCGGCGAACAAGGGTCTCTACATCAACATCAAGTCCCTCGAACAACTGCTGGGCATGCCCGTGGTGCCGACCGTGGCGCTGATGGGGCAGGGCCTGGCGCAGTTGTTCGATGCCGCCGTGAACGCCGCGCGCGATGCCATCTGCCCGCTGCCGCAGCCGCCCAGCCGGCATATCGCCGAGAGCCTGCAGCCGCTCAGCACGGCGCTGAATCATCCCGAGATCCATGCCGCGTTCCGCCTGCCGCACCCCTTGCTGCTGCTGCAGTTCGCCGCGGCCGACGGCTTCATCGAAGACGAGTTGGCGCAGCATTTTCCGCAACTGCTGCCCGAATTGCAGACGCTGCGCGACGCCGCCGGGTCGAGCCTGCCGCGGCCGCTGGCCGAGGAACTGCATGCCGACCGCCACCATCGCGCCGCCAGCGTGGTCGAGGCGGCGCTGCGCATGGGATCTCCGGCGGAGGCTTACGCTGCGCGCGACTGGCGCTACTGGCTCGACGAGCTGTTCCTGCATCCGCAATGGGGCCTGATCGGCAGCCTCGCGGTGTTCGGCGCGGTACTGTTCGTCGTCTTCGAGATCAGCGGCTGGATCGATTCGATGACCACGGTGCGCCTGGCCGAGGGCCTGGCCGGCTGGCAGCCGCAGGGCACCGCCGGCGTGGTCGGGCGTGCCGTGACGGACGGCCTGATCGGCCTCACCGGCATCGTGGTGCCTTACATGATTCCGCTGGTGATGCTGCTGGTGGCGCTGGAAGAAGCCGGGCTGATGCAGCGCATCGCCTTCGTCGTCGACCGCGGCTTCCACCAGATCGGCCTGCATGGCGGCGTCGCCGTGCCCTTCCTGCTCGGCCTGGGCTGCAACGTGCCGGCCATCTCCGGCGCGGCGCGGGTGAGCAGCGGCCGCGAGCGCGTGATCGCCTCGGTGCTGATCACCTTCGTGCCCTGTTCGGCGCGGTCGGCGATCATTCTCGCGCTCGCCGGCAAGTATCTCGGTGCGGCGGGCGTGCTCGGCATATTCGCGCTGACCCTGATCGTCATCGCCGTGATGGGGCGCCTGCTGTCGCGCCGCGACCGCGAACTGGGCCCCGGCCAGGTGCAGGAAATCCCGACCTATGCGCTGCCGTCCGCGCGCAAACTGCTGGCCGAGACCTGGGAGCGCACCAGCGACATCCTGACCATCGTCACGCCGCTGCTGGTGGGCGGCAGCGTGGTGCTGGCGCTGCTCAACCACGTCGGCGCCGACAGCCTGATCAATACGCTGCTGAACCCGGTCACGGTCTGGTGGCTGGGTCTGCCGCTGGCGCTGGGCGTGCCGCTGCTGTTCGGCGTGCTGCGCAAGGAGCTGTCGCTGCTGATGATCTACCAGGCGCTG
>JACPUD010000140.1 GCA_016192435.1 Rhodocyclales bacterium
AACGACTGCCGGCAGCGGCCTGATGATCAACTCCTCGCGCGCCATCCTCTACGCTGGCAAGGGTGAAGACTACGCCGCCGCGGCGCGTCAGGTGGCGCTGGAAACGCGGGACGCGATCAACCGCTGGCGGTAGCGGCGGCGTAAGACATTACCCTCTTTCTTACCTCTACTAGAAGGTAATTACCTCTTCCTCACCCAACGCGCCGCCGGTCCGCGTCCCACGCAATTCAGGCTGCCCGCGGCCTGCTGCTCCCGCAGCACCGTGCGAATCATGTCCCGGCTCACGCCGGGACAGGCTCGTTCAAGTTCCGCAATGGCGAACTCCGCAGGAACGCGACCCAATGCCGCCAGCACCAACTCGCGCTTGGACCCACGCGGTGCGGCGATCTCGCCGACCCGCTCGGCGAACTCCTTGTAGGCAGCCTTGAGGATGTAGAGCACGAAGTTGATGTAGGGCCAGGGATCGTGCTTGGCCTCGTGCCAGCCTTGGGAACTCAGTTCCAGCGTCTCGTAATAGCGCGCCTTGTTCTCCTCCACCAACCGCTCCAGACTGATGTAGCGCCCGACCTCGTAGCCGAGTCGATGGCACTGCAGCAGCCACAGCAAGCGCGAGACGCGGCCATTGCCGTCGCGGAACGGATGGATGCAGAGAAAATCGAGGTTGAAGGCCGCCAACGCAATCAGCGGATGTACCCAGGCTTCATCCAGGCAGCGTTGCCAGTCGGCCACCAGAGACGCCATGGCCTCACCCGTGCGCGTGGCCGCCACCGGCCGGAACCGTACCCGCTCGCGGCCGTCCGCGTAACGCTCGATGATGTGGCCGTCCCTTTCCTTGTACTGCCCCGCATCCCAAATCTGGCCGCGCGCCATGGCGTGCAGGCGGCGGATGTTCTCCTCGCTCACGGCGATGCCCGAAGCATCACGGTGAATCCAGTCCAGCGCGTCGCGGTAACCGCGCACTTCTTCCTCGTCGCGGTCGCGAAACAGGGGCTTGGGCGCCACCAGCACATCGCGCACACGCGAAGGCTCCACCGCCACTCCTTCGATGCGGTTCGACGACAACGCGCTCTCGATCAGCGCATGCTCGCGCAGGACCTTGAGCCGCTGCGGCGACTGGCGCGTGTAAAGCTCCTGCTTGCCGCGGAATTCGCCGAGATCGGCGAGATACCAGGCGGAGGCGGGGTGGATCGGAGGACTGGAGGAAAATAGATTCAGAGTCGTCATTGGCCAGCGCTAATCATAGATTCCGCAATGCGTCTTTCATGGCGAGTGCTATGCCTTCTCTGCGCTAACTAGTCTTCGCAAGAGCGCCCAGTTACCCTCAACAAAGGTGTTGTCGTCTGGCTCAACTCTCTCAAGATAGGATTTGTCGGCCAACACTCTCTCGATCACGTCTAGTTGCCTTACAGCCTTCTCGCGAGAAGTTGACGCTATGGATTCAACAGATGCTATTTCAGATTCTCTCCGTGACAAATCGCGCTCTCGATCTGCTACCGACCGGCGAAGATCGACTGCCTCCTGTAGCTTCGCACTTGCTTCGTTTGCGATTACCAACTTATCGCGGAGCTTTGTCAGCTGATCTCTCTCCCAATAGCCCAATAGCGACCACTCCCGAGAAGCGCTAACTTCTTCGATAGAGTCTTTTGTCAGCAATCGAGTTGTCAGTTCCGTCGAGGCCATTTTCTTAACTTCCCTTCCAAGCACATCCCATGCAGTAACGGATAACCAAGTTGGTTTTTGATCTTGCGCAACAAAGTTGACCAAGCTTTCAGTCGTCCAATTTCTTAAGATGTTCTCAACATAGATTGCCGAAAGTTCCTTAGTCAGTTTCACCTTGGTGCCTTCCGGTATTTCGTCGGGCATGTGAATACTAAGCAAATCGATTAGCTCAGATTCCTTGTAGGCCGTCTTCGCCTTGTCGCGGATGTATTCACAATAACGCGACACTAGTTCATTGTTTATTTCGGACTTGGCGGTTTCCGACATACCGATCGGCCAGCGAATACTCAATAAATCACGCAATTCAGGTTCTCTCGTCGTCTTTTTCGCCTTGCCCACCACAAAGTCGATCAAAGAGGAACTTGCTTGTTTTTTAAGTCGATCCCAAGCGTCAGATGGTAGCGATTCGGGACAGCTACTACTAAGCAGCATGTACGCAGAGCTATCACTAATTGAGCAATAGTACTCAGGCGATTTAGAAAGTGCCCGACTTACCAAGTCGGAGAATAGCTCTGGCCAATCGCTTTGACGTATATACCATGGTCTGCTCTTAGATAGCATCGGCTCAATGTTGATCCAATAGTTTCGAAACAGAAACTGATACTTGAGCCAGTCACGCGTAGAGCCGTAGATCAAACCTACGTACAAGAGCATAGTTCCTACACTCAGAACTAGACTAACTAGCGATGCATCATTAGATTTCGACCCAGGGGAAACCGCTTTTGCCTTTCCCCCTTGGTGAGACACTTCCAACGAACTTTCGGAAAGTGGGGTTCCAATCGTCTTCAACGTGATCTGAAACTTCCCCGACGGAGGAAGGCTTGGATAGATCACTTCAAAGCTAGTCGGAGTACTGAAAGCTTCTTCGTGCTCACTGCTTGCATGTTTCACCAATTTGTAATGACTAACCGCCTTGGGTACTTTGATGACGATCTTTTTTGCTTCCAGTTTTCCGGGATTTGCTACCTCAATCTGCTGAACAAACTCTCCGTCGGTCTCTGCACTTGAGGCTCCGGCTGCACGATCCTGAAACCCAAGAGGAATTGCCGCAGAAAGTGAATACTGAACGTCAGGCGCCTCCCTCAGGAAATAGTTCCAGAATGCAGCAGGTATTCCCAGTGCAACAATTAACCCCAATATCGCCTTCATTTCACTCCTCCTCGACCGGCATAGTCACGCGACACCGTCGCTGTCAGCAACCCCGCTCACCACCAACTCTCGCGTCGCCCTTGTCATCGCCACGTAAAGCAGTTTTGCTTCTTCCGGCGGCAGGTCGGCGGCGCCCTGAATACGGTCGGCGCCTGGAATTAACACAAGCGGGAACTCCAGTCCCTTGCACGAGTGCATGGTGACGGCGAGCACGGCATCCTCGGCGGGCGCGAAGGTGGCATCCTTGAAATAGGTCACCGGCACGCCGAAGCTGCGCAGGGTTGCCAGCACCGTCTTGCCCACCGGGTTGTAGTGGCGGTAGATCACCGCCATGTCGCGCCAGGGTGTGCCGTTGCGATGGGCATCTTTCAGGCACTGGACGATGAATCCGGCTTCGTCCTTCAGCGTAGGCAGCCTGACCACTTGCGGCGGCGGGCCGGCGCGGCCGGCAGATTGGGGACGGATCAGGGGCACGCCGTCGTCGTCGGCATCCTGCGCCTTGAGGATGCCTTGCGCCACGTCGCGGGCGAAGCGCAGGATTTCGTCGGTGTTGCGGTAATTCACCTTGAGTATCGTGGTGCGCCCCTGGGCCTGGATACCGACGCGCTTGAAGCTGAATTTCTTGCGCCTGGCATCGCCGTAGATCGATTGCGCGTCGTCGTAGAGCACCAGCAGGCTGTTGGATTTTGGGTCCACCATCTGCACCACCAGCTTGAACCACTCGGGTCTGAAGTCGTGGCCTTCGTCGATCAGGATGGCGTCGTACTGGGCGGCGGGGATGAGACCGCGCTCGACACTGCGAATCACCCGCTCTACCATCTCCTCGAAAAAGGCATCTTTGTCGTCGTTGGTGGCTGGCAGACCGGCGTTGTAGGCGACGAGTTGCGCGCGACACCACTGGTGGAAGTGATGAGTGCGCACCTTGGCCCCCAGCCCCTTGTCGGCCATGCTGCGCGCCAGCCGCTTCGCCAAGGATTCGTTGTAGCAGAGCACGAGGATAGGCTTGACCGCAGCCCGCGCCAGGTGCTCGGCACGATAGCCGAGGATCAGCGTCTTGCCCGAGCCGGCGACGCCGTGGATGACTCGGTGGCCGTCGCCGAGGCTGCGCGCGAGCTGCTCCTGGTGCAGATCCATGACTTGCATCAGATCCATGTGGCCGGTTTCATCCCCTGCGCCGAACAGTGTTCCCTGGCGCGGCGGAATGCGCACTTCGGGAAACAAGTGCCAGCGCACGCGGTCGATCTGCGGCAGGCTCAGCGCGCTCTGGAAGCGCACCTTGAACATCTGCCACAGGCGGCGCTGGAAGGCCTCAACATCTACGCTCTCCAGCATTTCGTCCTGGCAGATTACCCGCTGCGAAGGCATCGCTTCGCCCAACCCGCCTTCATCGAAGGCCTTGCGCGTGATGTTGGCGAGCACCACGCCGTAACTCCACGGAAAGCGCAGCCTGCCGGCCTCGCATCCGGAGGAGAAGACCAGTTGCGGATCCTTTTCCAGCGCGCCGGCGAGCGCCTGGGCGTAATGCCGGGCCTGCTCCAGCGGGTTGAGCACGGTCTTGGCCTTGCCGTCGGCGTGGATCACGGCACTGGTCGGGTCGATGGTGATCAGCGTGTCGCGTCGCCAGTCCTTGACTTCCAGCACCAGCAACCCGCGCCGGGGATGCAGGATGACGAAGTCCGGATGCATGCTGCTCTGCCCGACCGGGACGTTGTACCAGCACAGGTAATCGTCTTCCAGCTTAGCTTCCAGGCGTTCGGCCAGGCGACGTTCGCCGCCCGTGTCGAAGGTGCAACTGCCGATACCGGGAATCAGGGTTGCCATGCCTTGCCTTTCAGGACAGGCGACAATTCTACTCCCCACTTGCCTTTGGCATGGTCCGGCCAGAGGCCGCCGATACCCGCGGAAGGCTCGGCTCTAGTCCGATTCCACGCCGATCAGGCGGCGGAATTCCGCCGCGGGCATGGGCCGGCCGAAGAAGTAGCCCTGCACCAGATCGCACTCCATGGCGCGCAGTTCGGCGGCCACGGCTTCCGTCTCGACGCCCTCGGCAATCACGCGCAGGCCGAGGCTGCGGGCCATCTGGATCACCGCGCGCACGATTGCCGCATCCTCCGGGTCGGCGACGATGTCGCGGACGAAGGACTGGTCGATCTTCAGCTTGTCCACGGCGAAGCGCTTGAGGTAGGCCAGGCTCGAATAGCCGGTGCCGAAATCGTCGATCGCCAGGCGCACGCCCAGCGCCTGCAGGCGCCCCATGGTCGCCAGCACCGATTCGGCGCCGTCGATCAGGATCGACTCGGTGAGCTCCAGTTCCAGCGCCGAGGGTTTCGCGCCGGCGGCGGCCAGCGCGCGCAGCACCGTCTCCTCGACATCGCCGCGGCGGAACTGGATGGACGAGATATTCACCGCCATCGAAAGCTGCGCGTGCCCCGCGGCGTGCCAGTGCGCCAGCTCGCGACAGGCTTCCTGCAGCACCCATGCGCCGAGCGGCACGATCAGGCCGCTGTGTTCCGCCGCGGCAATGAAATTCCCCGGCGCGACCAGGCCCTGCTGCGGACTCTGCCAGCGCAACAAGGCTTCGCCGCCGACGATGCGGCCGCTCGTCAGGTCGACCAGCGGCTGGTAGTACAGCACGAATTCGTCGCGCTCCAGGGCGCGGCGCAGGTTGTTGTGCAGGTCCAGCCTTTCCTGCGCGTCGGCATTCATGCGTTCGGTATAGAAGCGGAAGGCATTGCGGCCGGCCGCCTTGGCGTGGTACATGGCCGTATCGGCCTTCCTCAGCAGCATGTCGAAACCGGCGCCGTCCTCCGGATAGACGGCGATGCCGACCGATGCCGAAATCCTCGCTTCGTGCGCCTCGATGTGGAAGGGTTCGCCCAGCACCGTCATCATTTTCGCCGCGATCTGGGCCGGCACTTCGGAACTGTGCAGGTCGGTCAGGACCACGAGGAATTCATCGCCGCCATGGCGGCTGATCGTGTCCGACTCGCGCACGCAGGCCAGCAGGCGCTGTGCCGCATCGCGCAGCAGCACGTCGCCCACCGGGTGTCCGTAGGAGTCGTTGACGGTCTTGAAGCGATCGAGATCCACGAACAGCAGGGCCACCTTCCGGCCGGCGCGTTCGCCATGGGCGATCGCCTGCTCCATGCGGTCCTTGAGCAGCAGGCGGTTGGGCAGGCCGGTCAGCGGATCGTGGTGGGCGAGAAACTCGATCTTCGCCTCGGTCGCCTTGCGCTCGCTGATATCGGAAAATATGCCCACGAAATGGGTGATGCAGCCCTCGCCGTCGCGTACCGACGAAATGCCCAGCCACTCCGGGAACACCTCGCCGTTGCGGCGCTGGTTCCAGATCTCGCCCTGCCAGTAACCGGTGGCGATCAGGGCGCGCCACATGTCGCCGAAAAACTCGCGGTTGTGCTTGCCGGAGGCGAGCAGGCTCGCGTTGCGGCCGATGGCCTCGGCCGCGGCATAACCGGTGACCCGGGTAAATGCCTGGTTGACCGAAATCATGCGGCCGCCGGCATCGGTGATCATGATCGCCTCGCCGCTGCTCTCGAACACCTTGGCCGCCAGGCGCAGTTCCTCTTCGGCGTGACGCTGCCGGGTATTGTCGCGGGTGGTGCCCTCGACGCCGGCGATATTGCCGTCGGCATCATGAATGAAATGCGCCGTGGTCAGTACCCACAATTCATGGCCGTCCTTATGCCGCAGGCGCGACTCGCCGCCGACGATGCGCCCGCCATTGGCTTTCATGCGGGCAAGGAATTCCTCGCGGTCGGCTTGCGAGCAATACAGATCGGCCAGATTGCGGCCCAGCACCTCCTCGGCCGTATAGCCCAGCAGTTGCTCGACGGAGCGCGAGGCGCGCACGATGCGGCCTTCCCGGTCGGTGCGGTAATAGGTGTCCTGCAGGTCGTCGAGGATGCCGCGCAGTTCGCGCTCGGATTCGGCCACCGCGCGTTGCGCCTCGATGATCGGGCTGAGATCGGTGATGAAGCCGAAGGAGCCGACCACCTCGCCTTTCTCGTTGCGATGCGTCGAGTTGTTGAGCAGGATCGGAAAGGTGCTGCCGTCCTTGCGCCGGGCGATCAGTTGAAACCGGCGCCGATCGGTGGAGTCGATGCGCCGGATCTGCGCCGCCAGATCGGCCTGGCTCGCCTCGGTGATGAAATCGAAGGGAGTCTTGCCCAACCACTCGGTTGCGGGGTAGCCGAACAGCTGGCACAACGTGTCGTTGACCTCGATGAAGCGGCGTTCGTGGTCGATCGCGAAATAGCCGTCGGTGGCGCTGTCGATCACATGCCGGTAATAGCGCTCGCCCTCGCGCAGGGCGGCCTCGATTTTCAGCGTGGCGGAGGTGTCGCGAAAAATCGCTACGTGCAACAAACGCTCGCCGTCGTGCACCTGATAGACGCGCACCTCGACCGGCAGCAGGCTGCCGTCGCGGCGACGAAAGTCGGTGTTGACCACGCGCACCTGGTCGCTCAGACCGGCATTCCAGGCGCGCCAGGCGGCGACGTCGGCGAAGCCGGTCAGGATCTCCCAGACGTGGCGGCCGATCACCTCGCGGCGCCCATAGCCGAGCATCTCGACCGCGCGGTCGTTGAGGTCCACATACACGCCGCTGGCCACGTCGGCAAGGAACACGCCGTCGCCGATGCGATCGAACACGCTGCCGAGAATCATGTGGCGGCCGATCTCGGCGTAACGTCCGCCGGACTTGAGCAGCTTGCTGCGCAGACGGACGATGGTGTTGCGCAGGAACTCGACGTGGCGCCCCTGCATGGCGCGGACTATTTCATGGCGCGTCACCACCCCCAGCATGCGCCCATGCTCGACCACCAGGAGCCGGCGCACGCCGAGTTCCGCCATCAGTTGCACTGCCTGCTGCAGCGGCCGGGTCGGCGCGATGGTATGCACGCCGCGCGTCATCAGTTCGGCCAGCGGCATCCCCAGGTGCTGGCCGCCGCCGGCGCAACGCACCACGTCGCGATCGGTCAGGATGCCCACCGCCGCGCCGGCCTCGGTCACCACCACGTGATCGCTGCGCCGCCGGTGCATCAGGCGCAGGGCTTCGCCCAGCGTGGCGCCGAGGTCCAGGACCCTGAGGTCCTGCGTCATTGCCGTGGCGACGGTCTTCAGCTCCAGGAAGTACTCGTCGTCGAGATGGGCCAGGAAATCCGCTTCGGATATCACGCCCGCCACGCGGCCTTGGCCATCCACCGCAACCAGATGGCGCACGCCATGCTCCAGCATGTGCAGGTGCGCATC
This sequence comes from Rhodocyclales bacterium, assembly GCA_016192435.1. Classification (GTDB taxonomy): domain Bacteria; phylum Pseudomonadota; class Gammaproteobacteria; order Burkholderiales; family Rhodocyclaceae; genus Sulfuritalea. The sequence continues at coordinate 8,140 of JACPUD010000140.1, forward strand.
GTGGCAATCGGCCGAGGCCGGCAGCGTCACCACCGGACTGCTCATCACCTCGGCCACGGGGATTGCCGGGACGATCGCCCCTTCGGCGAGCAGGGCCACGGCGTCACGCTCGGTGAATATGCCGCAGGGGCGCCGCTCTTCATCGACCACCACAATGCAACTGATGCGCTCGCGCTCCATGCTGCGCAGCACCTCGCCCAGCGTTGTCGCCGCCTGGCAGGTCACTACGTCGGCAGTAAGTATCGATTCGAGAAAAACGGCGTTCACTGCGGCAGGCAACTATGTCCAAAACATGCAGAATATCACCAAAGACATACCTCTCCATGAGCCCGGCGCGGGTCGCCGGCGGACATGCCGGGGACCGGCGGTGCCTCGGTATAATTCGCGGCTCTTTATATCCATCGGCTTCGGAAAACCATGCGCCATATGACCCTTTCCCGCTTCCTGATCGAGGAGCAACGTGACAAGAACGTGATTTCTCCCGATTTGCGACTGCTGGTCGAGGTGGTTTCGCGCGCCTGCAAGGCGATTTCCATCGCCATCGGCAAGGGCGGCATGGCCGGCGTGCTGGGCAGCGCCGGCAGCGACAACGTGCAGGGCGAGGTGCAGAAAAAGCTCGACGTGATTTCCAATGAAATCCTGCTCGACGCCAACGAATGGGGCGGCCACCTGGCGGGCATGGCCTCGGAGGAAATGGAACTGCCGCACGCCATCCCCAATCGCTATCCGAAAGGCGAATACCTGCTGCTGTTCGATCCGCTCGACGGCTCGTCGAACATCGACGTGAATGTCTCGGTCGGCACCATTTTTTCGGTGCTGCAATGTCCCGAGGGCATGGACCCGACCGAACAGGCCTTCCTGCAGCCCGGCACGCGCCAGGTCTGCGCCGGCTATGCCGTGTATGGACCGACCACGCTGCTGGTGCTGACCCTGGGCGATGGCGTCAATGTGTTCACGCTCGATCGCGAATTCGGCCGCTTCGTGCTGACCCAGGCCGATGTGAAGATTCCCGAGGAGACGCGCGAATTCGCCATCAACGCGTCCAACGCGCGCTACTGGGATACCCCGGTCAAGCGCTATGTCGACGAACTGCTGGCAGGCAAGGACGGTCCGCGCGGCCAGGACTTCAACATGCGCTGGGTGGCCTCGATGGTGGCCGATGTGCATCGCATCCTGAGCCGCGGCGGCATCTTCATGTACCCGATCGACAGCAAGACGCGCGCCCAGGGCGGCAAGCTGCGCCTGATGTACGAAGCCAATCCGATGGCCATGATCGTCGAGCAGGCCGGCGGTGCGGCCACCGACGGCCGGCAGCGCATCCTCGACATCCAGCCGCAGAAGCTGCACCAGCGCGTGCCGGTGATCCTCGGTTCGAAGAATGAAGTCGAGCGGGTGACGTCCTACCACGCCGCCTGAGCGGCATTGCGTCAGTCCTGCTGGCCGTAAGTCGCGAACTTCGCCAGCACGCGCGTCATTTCGTCGGCCGGCAACAGCTGTGGCGCACCGAGCTGCAGCACGCGCCAGTACTGCTCGCACAGCGTTTCGAGTTCCACTGCCAAGGCCAGGGCCTGATCGCAGTCGCGGCCGAACACCACCATGCCGTGATGCGCCATCAGGCAGGCGCAGCGACCGTCGAGGGCGGCGATGATGGCGTCGGACAACTCCTGGCTGCCGAAGGTGGCGTAAGCCGCGCAGCGCACGTCGGCGCCGCCGAAGCGCGCCACCATGTAATGGAAGGCCGGCACGCCCTGCTGCTGGCAGGCCAGCGCCGTGGCAAACGGCGAATGCGTATGCACCACGGCACCCGCCTCGGGCCGCGCGGCGTAGATGTCGCGATGAAAACGCCATTCGGATGAAGGTTTGCGCCGGCTTGCCGCATGCACCGTACCGTCAGCGCCAACTCCCACCATGTCGGCCGGCCCGCAGGCGTCGTAGGCCATGCCGGTCGGCGTGATGACGAATCCGTCGGCGCCGCGGGCGCTGACGTTGCCGGCGCTGCCGCGATTGATGCCCGATGCGTTCATCGCCCGCGCCGTGGCGAGCACTTTCTCCGCGAGATCGATGTTGCCCGCGCTCATGGCCGCCACTGTCCCAGTGCATCCGCGGCGGCGATGCCGCGCTCGGAAATGATGCCGCCGATCAGCGCCGCCGGCGTCACGTCGAAGGCCGGGTTGACCACCGGCACGGCGCCGGCGCCGAGTTCGTCGGCGGCACGCTCCTCGATCGGGATCTGCGCGCCCGAGGGGCAGGCGAAGTCGATGGTCGACAGCGGCGCCGCGACGTAAAACGGCACGCCGTGTTCGCGCGCGGCGAGCGCCTTGAGATAGGTGCCGATCTTGTTCGCCGTATCGCCGTTGGCCGCGATGCGGTCGGCGCCGACGATCACCAGGTCGACCTTGCCCTGCATCAGCAGCAGGCCGGCGGCATTGTCGGCAATCAGGGTATGCGCCACACCAGCCTCGGCGAGTTCCCAGGCGGTCAGCAGGCCCTGGTTGCGCGGCCGGGTTTCGGAGACCCAGACATGCACCGGCAGGCCCGCGGCGTGCGCCGCATACACCGGCGCCAGTGCCGTGCCGTGTTCCACCGTAGCGAGGCGTCCGGCATTGCAGTGGGTCATGACATTGACTGCGTCAATGTCACAGTTGGCGCGCACCCCCTCCCGTCCTCCCCCGCCCAGCGGGGGAGGCGATGCAGTCAGCCCTTCCTGCGGCAGGGGGAAATTGAACCGGTGGTTCGCGTTGCAGATGCGCTCGATCAGCGGCAACCCATGGCGGCCGATCGCTGCGTTGGCGGCTTCGTCTTCCGCGGCGATGGCGCGCGCCTCGTCCCAGGCGGTTTGTCGCCGTATCGCCGGCGCCAACTCTTGCAGCACGCGCCGCATGCGCGCCAGAGCCCAGTGCAGATTGACCGCCGTCGGCCGCGTCGCGACGAGGGTATCGATCACGTAAGCGAGGCGCGCATCGCCGGCGTCTTCCGCCAGTCCGAGCGCGACGCCGTAGGCGGCGGTGGCGCCGATCAGCGGCGCGCCGCGCACCTGCATGACGCGGATGGCCTGGGCGGCATCCTCCAGCGACGTCAGTCGCAGCATGACCGCCTCGCGCGGCAAGCGCGTCTGGTCGAGGATCAGGACGGACGCATTGCGACCACTCGCGTCCTCAATCAGGGTCGGATGCCGTTCCCGGGTCAATTCAGCTTGCCGTGGCAGTGCTTGTACTTCTTGCCGCTGCCGCAGGGACAGGGGTCGTTGCGGCCGACCTTGGGCGCATGCCGCTCCACCGGCAGCACCGGCTTGGCCGCCGCGGCGCCGAGCGCTTCGTCATAGTCAGCGTGGTGGTACTGCACGTTCTCGAGTTGCGGCGGCGCCTCGACCTCTTCGATCTGTTCCTCGCTGCGCACCTCGACCGTCATCAGCAGCTTGGAGACTTCGCTGCGCACGGTTTGCAGCAGGCCTTCGAACAGCTCGAAAGCCTCGCGCTTGTATTCCTGTTTCGGGTTCTTCTGCGCATAGCCGCGCAGATGAATGCCCTGGCGCAGGTGATCGAGCGCCGACAGGTGCTCGCGCCAGTGCGTATCCAGGCTTTGCAGCATGACGTTGCGCTCGAAGCCGGACCAGGCGGCGGCATCGACTTTGGCGATCTTCTCGGCATACGCCGCGTCGCCGGCATCGAGCAGGCGCTTGAGGATATCGTCGTCGCCGAGCTGCGGCTCGGTCCTGATCCACTCGGCGACCGCAAGCTTGAGCTGCAGTTCGGCCGCCAGAGCGGTTTCCAGACCCGCGACATCCCACTGTTCCTCGACGCTTTCGGCCGGGATGTAGAGGCGGAAGGTATCGTGGATCTGCCCCTGGCGCATGGCCGCAATGGTCTCGGCGATGTCCTCGCTGTCGAGCAGTTCGTTCCTCTGCTGGTAGATCACCTTGCGCTGGTCGTTGGAGACGTCGTCGTATTCGAGCAGTTGCTTGCGGATGTCGAAGTTGCGCTGCTCGACCTTGCGCTGCGCGGACTCCAGCGAACGGCTGACCAGCGGATGCTCGATGGCCTCGCCCTCGGGCATCTTGAGGCGCACCATGATGGTGTTGAGGCGCTCGCCGGCGAAAATCTTGAGCAGCGAATCGTCCAGCGCCAGGTAGAAGCGCGAGGAACCCGGATCGCCCTGGCGCCCGGAACGGCCGCGCAACTGGTTGTCGATGCGGCGCGATTCGTGGCGTTCGGAACCGATGATGTGCAGGCCGCCGGCGGCCAGCACCTGGTCATGCACCTTCTGCCAGGCGGCCTTGAGTTCGGCGATGCGCTGCTCCTTCTGCTCCGCACTCAAGGTCTCGTCGTCGCGGATCGCGGAAGTCGGCTTTTCGATGTTGCCGCCGAGCACGATGTCGGTGCCGCGGCCGGCCATGTTGGTGGCGATGGTGATCATGCCGGGGCGGCCGGCCTCGGCCACGATCTCGGCTTCGCGCGCGTGCTGCTTGGCGTTGAGCACCTGGTGCGGCAGCTTCTCCTTGTCGAGCAGGCCCGAGAGCAGTTCCGAGTTCTCGATCGAGGTGGTGCCCACCAGCACCGGCTGGCCCCGCCCATGACAGGCGCGGATGTCGGCGATGATCGCCGCGTATTTCTCGGGCGCGGTGCGATAGATCTGGTCGTTCTCGTCCTTGCGGATCATCGGCCGGTTGGTCGGAACCACCACGGTCTCAAGGCCGTAGATCTGGTGAAACTCGTAGGCTTCGGTATCGGCCGTGCCGGTCATGCCGGCGAGCTTGGCGTACATGCGGAAATAGTTCTGGAAGGTGATCGAGGCCAGCGTCTGGTTCTCGGCCTGAATCGCCACGCCTTCCTTGGCCTCGACGGCCTGGTGCAGGCCGTCCGACCAGCGGCGGCCGGCCATCAGGCGGCCGGTGAACTCGTCGACGATGACCACCTCGCCGTCCTGCACCACGTACTGCTGATCGCGGTGATAGAGGTTGTGCGCGCGCAGCGCGGCATACAGATGATGGATCAGCAGGATGTTGGCCGGTTCATAGAGGCTGCTGCCTTCGGCCAGCAGCCCCAGGCGCGCGAGTATCTCCTCGGCCTTCTCGTGACCGGCCTCGGTCAGCAGCACCTGGTGCGACTTGAGGTCGACCGTGTAGTCGCCTCTATCGACCTCGCCCTCGCCCTTGGCTGCCTCGCCTTTTTCCAGCATCGGCGGCACCGCATTCATGCGCACGTACAGCTCGGTGTGATCCTCGGCCTGGCCGGAAATGATCAGCGGCGTGCGCGCCTCGTCGATCAGGATCGAGTCCACCTCATCGACGATGGCGTAATTGAGGCCGCGTTGCACCCGCTCGTCGGCCGAGTACACCATGTTGTCGCGCAGGTAGTCGAAGCCGAATTCGTTGTTGGTGCCGTAGGTGATGTCGGCGGCGTAGGCGGCCTGCTTTTCGTCGTGCGGCATTTGCGAAAGATTGATGCCGACGCTAAGTCCGAGAAAACGGTAAATGCGCCCCATCCACTCGGCGTCGCGTTTCGCCAGGTAATCATTGACCGTGATCAGATGCACGCCCTTGCCCGGAATCGCATTCAGATACACGGCCAGCGTTGCAGTCAGCGTCTTGCCTTCGCCGGTGCGCATCTCGGCGATCTTGCCGTAATGCAGCACCATGCCGCCGATCAACTGCATGTCGAAGTGGCGCAAGCCGAGCACCCGGCGGCTGGCCTCGCGCACCACGGCAAAGGCTTCCGGCAACAGGGCATCGAGCGACTCACCCTTGGCATGGCGGGCGCGGAACTCATCCGTCCTGGCGCGCAAGGCCTCGTCGGAAAGCTGCTGGGTGGCGGCTTCCAGCCCGTTGATGCGGGCCACGGATTGGGAATACTGCTTGATCAGCCGGTCATTGCGGCTGCCGAAAATCTTCTTGAGTAGGCCGGAGATCATGGGGTGCGCGGCCACACATTGGCCGGGAAAAGCAAAGCGCTGATTTTAGCATGCGGGGAGAGCCTGCCCCCCGCAACTCAGTGGCGATGCGCGACCTGCTTCTGTGTCGTCTGCGCCATGCGCAGGAAGCGATCCGGGTTCTGCGCCAAGCCGCGGATGCGAACTTCGAAATGCAGATGCGGTCCGGTGGACCGCCCGGTGGACCCCACCTCGGCGATCTTCTGGCCGCGCTTCACCAGTTGCCCGGCCTGGACCAGAATCTTCGACGCGTGGGCGTAGCGCGTGATCAAATCCTTGCCGTGATCGATTTCCACCAGATTGCCGTATTGCGGATGACGCTCCGCGGTCACCACCACGCCCGCGGCGGCCGCACTGATGCCGGTCCCCGGGGCCGCCACGAAATCCACACCTTCGTGCATCGCCCGTTCGCCGGTGAAGGGATCGACGCGCCAGCCGTAGGCCGAAGCATTCCATTGCGCCGCGACCGGCAGGCTGGTGGGCAGCAGGCTCTTGCGGATACGGTCTTCCAGCATCTGCGATTCGATCATGGAAATCGCATCCGACTTCGCCTCGACCTGGTGCGCCAGTGCGTCGACCGCACGCTGCAATTCCGTCGGCGACATCGCCGCGGGCAGCAGCAGCGGCCCGCCACGGCCATCGGGCCTGGCGTCGAATGCCTTCAGGTCCTGAGGCTTGACCCCCGCCATGCCGGCGAGCCGTTCGCCTATGGTGTCCAGCCGCAACAATTGCGCCTGCATCTCGCCGAGCTTGACCGCCATGGCGTTGAGGTTTTCGCGGACAAAGTCCTTCGAACGCTGGCTATCTTCGGCATTTATGGCGCGCAGCATATCCTGCAGGAAAGGCAGGCGGATTTCTGCCGCGTGGCGGACGGTGACATAGGAAAACAGCGACGACAGCACGAGGACCGTGGCAAACATGGCGCCCGCGAAAAGAATCGCATGATGCCAGGTCAGCCTGATGCTTCTGGCAGTTGCCAGCCGGTCGGAGACGAGAATAATATGCATCCCTTCCCTCCCTTCAGGTTCGTTTCAGCGCGGTCCGCGGTATTAACGCCGATAATGCCGGCCCCGGCCTACACTGAAAAACTCCATTTCCGATGACAGCGCGCAGTCTCCAGGAACACCTTGCATCCGGTGACAGCATGGCGCGGCTTGCAGCCCACGCCCAACGCCTGCTCCAATTCCAGCGACTTCTGGAAGCCGCACTGCCGGAGGCTCTGCGGCCTCATGTCCGGGTTGCCAACTTCCGGCTGGGGAAACTTTTTATCCACGCCGCCAACGGCGCGGTCGCGGCGAAAATCCGTCAATTCGGACCAAGTCTCGCCGTCGATTTGTCGAATAAGGAGGCGAAGGTTACCCAAATCGAGGTTCGAGTGCAAGCCCGCAACCCGCCGACGCCACAGCAGCCACACCAAAGACCCGCCCTGCCGGGCCCCAAACAGAAGCAGGAACTGACTGCGCTGGCCGCGCGTCTGCCCGGGGAATCCCCCCTCAAGCAAGCCTTGGAGCGCCTGTTGCGCAGCGTTAAAGAATGATCAGGCGTTCGGCGGCCATCAGCACCAGGATCGCCAGGGCGAGGATCAGCGCGCCCAGGGCGACACGGCCCGACAGAACCAGGTAGCGTCGATCGCGGGTAAACAGCCAGGCCACGACGCCGCTGCCGATGGTGATCGCCGTCAGTATGCCGATGATCCTGAGCAGGAGCATGGCGGACCGGTCTCTAGGCGAGCTTGGGGTAGAGCCGGGCGATGCTGCCCGGCGCTTCTTCGGCGCGCTGGAAGCTGACCAGTTCCCAGGCGGAGGCATCCGCCAGCAAGGCGCGCAACAGCAGGTTGTTCAGCGCGTGGCCCGACTTGTGGGCCGCGAATGCCGCGAGCAGGGGATGTCCGGCGAGGTAGAGGTCGCCGACGGCGTCGAGAATCTTGTGCTTGACGAACTCGTCGGCGTAACGCAGACCGTCGCTGTTGAGTATTCGGTACTCATCCATCACGATGGCGTTTTCCATGCTGCCGCCGAGCGCCAGGCCCTGATCGCGCAGGGATTCGACGTCCTGCATGAAGCCGAAGGTGCGGGCACGGGCAACTTCCCGCAAGTAGGACTGGTCGGCGAAATCGATGTGGGCGCGCGATGCCGCACGATCCATGGCCGGGTGGTTGAAGACGATCGAGAAGTCGAGGCTGAAGCCGTCGTAGGGGGACAGCCTGGCCCACTTGTCGCCGTCCTTGACTTCGACGACTTTCTTCACCCGCAGGAATTTCTTCGCCGCCTTCTGCTCCTCGATGCCGGCCGATTGGAGCAGGAAGACGAAGGGCGCCGCGGAGCCGTCCATGATCGGCAGTTCGGCCGCGTCGACGTCTACATAGATGTTGTCGATGCCGAGCCCGGCCAGCGCCGACATCAGGTGCTCGACCGTGGCGACCTTGACGCCGTCCCGTTCCAGGCAGGACGCCAGCCGCGTATCGCCGACGCCGAAGGGATCGGCGCGCAGGTCTACCGGAGGGTTCAGATCGACGCGACGGAATACCACTCCGGTATCCGGCTGAGCCGGGCGCAGCGCGAGCGCGACCTTGACGCCGGAGTGGAGGCCCACGCCGGTGGCCTTGACGACTGATTTCAGGGTGCGCTGACGAAGCATCGGACGGTCATTCGGATGGAATGGTGCAGAGCCGCAATATTAACGTGAAATACACAAATGAGTGCGCCCTGTGACATTCGAGCGCAGCGAGCTAACCAGGAACCCCCCGCGAGGGGGCGAAGGCGGGGTTTCGCGAAGCACTGCTTCGCGCCGCCGCAGCCGGCAGGCTGTGCAAAGCCTGCCGTGGACCAAAAGGGGGGCGGGGGTTCAATTCGCTCTTGCGTTGTTTCATCGTCAGGGGTGCAGTCATTGGCGGCATGAGCGTTAGCATGGCCGGCCGGTCCGGCGGGAGGAGGCGCCCGCCGGACCGGTGGCCGGACCGGGCTTCAGTCCGACTGGCGACGCAAAAATGCCGGGATATCGTACTTATCCACGCCGGATGCGGCCATGGCATCCGCCTGCGCATTGCGCGGGGCGCCGCGCGCGCTGCTGGTGACGCTGGAAAGGTCGATCGGACCCTGGCTCATGCCGACATCGAACACCTGCAGGTTGTCGGTGCCGGTGCGCAGCCCGACGGTTTCGACCACGCGCATGGCGGGCTTGGCGGCTTCGCGTGCGCCGACGATGCCGAGACCGGTCGCGACCACCGTTACGCGCAACTGGTCTTCCATGGTTTCGTCGAACACGGCGCCGCAGATTACGGTGGCTTCCGGTGCGGTGTATTGGCGGATGGTCTTCATCACTTCCTTGTACTCCTTGAGTCCAAGGGTGCTGCTGGCCGTGATGTTCACCAGCACGCCGCGTGCGCCGGAAAGCTCGATGCCTTCCAGTAGCGGACTGGCCACCGCCTCCTCGGCCGCGACGCGGGCGCGATCGACCCCGGCGGCGACGGCGGAACCCATCATCGCCTTGCCCATTTCGCCCATCACGGTGCGCACGTCCTCGAAGTCGACGTTGACCAGGCCCGGCACATTGATGATCTCGGCGATGCCGCCGACCGCATTGCGCAACACGTTGTCCGCCGCCTGGAAGGCTTCCAGCATGCTGACCTCGTCGCCCAGAACCTCTTCGAGCTTCTCGTTGAGAATGATGATCAGCGAATCGACGTGGCGCGCCAGTTCGGCCACGCCTTCCTCGGCCAGGCGCTTGCGCTTGCCCTCGTACTCGAAGGGCTTGGTCACCACGGCCACGGTGAGGATGCCCAGTTCGCGCGCGACCTCGGCAATCACCGGTCCGGCGCCGGTGCCGGTGCCGCCGCCCATGCCGGCGGTGATGAACACCATGTGCGCGCCGTCCAGGGCTTCGGCGATCCGGCCGCGGTCGAGCACCGCCAGTTCCCTGGCCTTCTCCGGCTTGCCGCCGGCGCCGAGACCCGGGCCGAGCTGCAATTTCACATGGGCGGTGCTTTTCTTCAACGCCTGCGCGTCGGTGTTGCAGCAGATGAATTCGACGCCGCCGACGCCTTCGCGGATCATGTGCTCGACCGCATTGCCGCCCGCGCCGCCGACGCCGACGACCTTGATCACCGTCGAGCTCGCCTCAGCCTCCGGTGTTCCTACTTCCTCGAGTTCAAACATTTTCGCCTCCTGAAAAGACCAACTGCATCAAAAATTTCTGGTGAACCACGCCCTCATTCGCGCCAGAACCTGCCCGAAGCTTCTCGGGCTTTGCGCCTTCATGCCGCGCTGGCGCTGCGCCACGCCTTCCAGCAACAAACCCATCGCCGTGGAGTAGCGCGGATTGCGCACGTAATCGCGCAAATTGCCCTCGTAATGCGGCATCGCCAGCTTCACGGTATTGTGAAAAATCTCCTCGCCCAGCTCCGCCATGCCCGGCATCTGCGCCGCGCCGCCGGTCAGCACGATGCCGGCGCGCAGCAGGCGTTCCTTGCCGCTACGCTGCAATTCCTCCTGCACCTTCTGGAAAATCTCCTCGACCCGCGGCTGGATGAAGCCGGCCAGGGTCTGGCGCGACAGCTGGGTCGACGGGCGGTCGCCGACGCCGGGCACCTCGATCATGTCCTCGGGATGGGCCAGCTGCTGCAGCGCCACGCCGTAGCGGATCTTGATGTCCTCGGCGTCCTGGGTCGAGGTGCGCAGGGCGATCGCAATGTCGTTGGTGAGCTGGTCGCCGGCGATCGGGATCACCGCCGTATGGCGGATCGCGCCATGGACGAAGACCGCGACATCGGTGGTGCCGCCGCCGATGTCGACCAGGCAGACGCCTACGTCCTTCTCGTCCTCGGTCAGCACCGCGTAGCCCGAAGCCAGGGGCTGCAGCACCAGATCGACCACTTCGAGGCCGCAGCGGTGCACGCACTTGACGATGTTCTGCACCGCGGTGACCGCGCCGGTGACCAGATGCACCTTGACGTCGAGGCGCCGCGCATCCATGCCGATCGGCTCCTTGACGCCGTCCTGGCCATCGACGGTAAATTCCTGCACCAGCGTGTGCAGGATCTGATCGTCGGCCGAGATCGAGGTCGCGTTGGCGGCCTCGATCGCGCGCTCGACGTCGAACTGGGTGACTTCCTTGTCGCGCACCACGGCCATGCCCGTGGAATCCTTGCTCTTGATGTGGCTGCCGGCGATGCCCGTATATACCTCGCGCACCTTGCAGCCGGCCATCATCTCGACCTCGGCGATGGCCCGCGAAATCGAATTCACCGTCGCCTCGATGTTGATCACCATGCCGCGCTTCAAGCCGGTCGATTCCTGGGTGCCGAGACCGAGCACGCCAAGCCGGCCCTCCGCATCCAGCTCGCCGACGATGGCGACGATCTTGGAGGTGCCGATGTCGAGGCCGACGATCAGGTCGCGTTTTGTTTCTTTGCTCATGCAGCCTCCGCCAGCCCGTCCCGAGGGGGCTGCGAATCAGAACCCGGAAGCCGCACCAGCGGCTGAACCGTAGTCACCTCCACCCTGGGGCGGGGGGCGTAGGCGGGGTTTCGCGAAGCACTGCTTCGCGCCGCCGAAGCCGGCCGGCTATGCAGAGCCGGCCGTGAATCGGGGGGTGGGGGGCCAACATTCCCCCTGGGGGATAGCGCAGCTTTCCCCCTGAGGGCGAATCCATTGGGGTAGCGCATATCCACCACGGCGATGCCGGGCAGACGAGCTGCGGCCGCGCTGCTCGCGGCGGCATAGTGACTGGCGAAGCGATGCACGCGCTCGGCCAGCGGATGCTTGGGCTCATCGCGGCCCAGTTCCAGCACCACGCCGTCGTCGAGCTTGAGTTGCCAGGCCTCGCGTGCCGACAGGTGGATCGCCACCGGCCGGCGTCCGCTGGCGGCCAGGCCTGCGCCGAACTCGCGGTAGCGCTCCAGCACGCGGGCTGCCGAGCCCTCGGGGCCGGCAAACACCGGCAGCGCTTCGCCGCTGGTGGCGAAGAACACCTCGCCGCGCTGATTGACCAGGCGCGCCTCGCCTTCCAGCGGAGTCCAGCGCGCCGCGGCGCGATGCTCTTCGAGCGTCAGTTCTATGCCGTCCGGCCAGACGCGGCGCAGCGTGGCCGAACGCACCCAGGGCATGCGCTCGAAAGCGTGGCGCGCGGTTTCCAGATTCACCGTGAAGAAATTACCGGACAGCGCATCGCGCGCCGTATGTTCAATCTGCGCGCGCGAGACATGATCCAGCGGCGTCGCCACCAGCAGTTGCTTCAGCGGCAGCACCGGCAGGCGCTGCAAGGCCATGGTCGCAGCCCAGGCCAGCAGCACACCACCGGCCAGCAGCAGCACGTCGGCCAGCAGGTTGATCAGCAACGGCCGATCCCAGAAACCGCCGCCGCGCTGATCGCGCGCATGCCCATGCTTGGAATTGGCGCGCATCCTAGCCACAGCGCGCCTCCGCGAGCAGGTCCAGCACCAGTTGCGGAAACGCGATGCCGGCCGCACGCGCCGCCATCGGCACCAGCGAATGATCGGTCATGCCGGGCGAGGTGTTGGCTTCCAGGCAATAAATGCGTCCCGCGGCGTCGAGCATGAAATCGACGCGCCCCCAGCCGCGCCCGCCGAGCACGGCGAAGGCGCGCAAGGCCAGGTCGCGCATTTCGGTTTCGCGCTGTTCGCCCAGGCCGCTGGGAATCCGGTACTCGGTGTCGTCGCGCAAATACTTGGCGTCGTAATCGTAGAACTCGGTCGCCGGCACGATGCGGATCACCGGCAAAGCCCGTCCATTGAGAATGCCGACGGTGAATTCGCCGCCGGCCAGATAGCGTTCGGCGATCACGCAGGCGTCGTAGCGCGCCGCCAGTTCAAAGGCGGCACGCAGGCCGCCGGCCTGCTTGACCTTGCTGATACCGATGCTGGAGCCTTCATTGGCCGGCTTGACGAACAGCGGCAGGCCCAGCCGCGCCTCGACCGCGGCGAAATCGTCGGCCGCATCGAGCACGACGTAGTCCGGCACCGGCAAACCGCTGGCCTGCCAGACCAGCTTCGAGCGCCATTTGTCCATCGCCAGCGCGGAGGCCAGCACGCCGCTGCCGGTGTAGGGAATCTCCAGCAGGTCGAGCGCGCCCTGCAGCGTGCCGTCTTCGCCACCGCGGCCATGCAGCGCGATGAACACGCGCTGAAAGCCTTCCGCATGCAGCGCCTCGAGCGCCTTGTCCTGCGGATCGAAACTGTGTGCATCGACGCCGCATGAGCGCAGTGCGGCCAGCACCGCGGCCCCGCTTTTCAGCGAGACCTCGCGCTCGGCCGACTTGCCGCCCATCATCACCGCCACCTTGCCGAAATCCATCAAACTCCTTCTCGATCGTGCCCGGATGGATACGCCATGGCGCCGACGATGCGCACCTCGCGTATCAGGGCGATACCAAACTTTTCCGCGACTTCCGCCTGAATCCGGCCGATTAGCATTTCTATCGCACTCGCTGTCGCCTCGCCCTCGCGATTAACGATGAAATTCGCATGCTTTTCGGAAACCTGCGCGCCACCGATCTGTGTCCCCTTGAGTCCGGCGGCCTCGATCAGCCGCGCGGCGTGGTCGCCCGGCGGATTTCTGAACACCGAGCCGGCGTTCGGCAATTGCAGCGGCTGCGTCGCCACGCGCCGCTCCAGCAGTTGCTTCATGCGCTCCTGCGCCGCCTCGGCATCCCCGGGCGGAAAGCGGAACCAGGCGGCAGCGAAGATTTCGTCGCTGGCGCTCTTGAGTCCGGCATGGCGATAGCCGATGGCGAAATCCTCGGGGCCGCGCAGCACCTGTTCGCCGCTGCGGTTCAGCATCAGCACCTTCTCGACGTAGCGCCAGGTCTCACCGCCGTGGCAGCCGGCGTTCATGGTCAGCGCGCCGCCCACGGTGCCGGGAATCCCGGCCAGGAATTCGGCTTCGGCACAAGCCTGCCTGCCGACGAAGCGCGCCAGCTTGGGCGAGGCGACGCCGGCCTCGGCATAGAAGCTGCCGTCCGGCTCGCGGCGCAGGGTGTTGAGGGCGCCATGGGTGAAAATCGCGGTGCCGTCGAAACCGCCGTCGCGCACCAGCAGGTTGCTGCCGAGGCCGACCAGCAGCAAGGGTTCGTCGTAGCGCACATTGCCCAGAAACGCGGTCAGGTCGGCCAGGTCGGCCGGAAAAAACGCTCGCGCCACGGCGCCGCCGGCGCGCCACGACACATGCGCGTGCATCGGCTCGTTGCTGCGCAATGCTCCCCTGAATGGCCCGCCCACCCCCGGCCCGCCCCGGCGCTGGCTTTGCACAGCCAGCTCGCTCGGACTGCACAGAGCAGTACTCGGCGAATTCCCGTCCTCGCCCCTCGCGGGAGGGGAGTTCTCGCGCTCGCTGCGCTCGATATTTTTTGGCAACTCAGTCACCGACAAGTTTCCCCGCCACGCCGCCGATCGAACCGGCGCCCATGGTGATCACCACGTCGCCGTCGCGCGCCGCGCCGAGTATGGCCTCGGGCATTGCCAAGATGTCTTCGACGAATACCGGTTCGACCTTGCCCGCCAAGCGCACCGCGCGCATCAGCGTGCGGCTGTCGGCGGCAACGATCGGCGCCTCGCCGGCGGCATAGACCTCGGCCAGCAGGAGGCCGTCGACGCCGGACAGGACCTTGACGAAATCCTCGAAGCAGTCGCGCGTGCGCGTGTAGCGGTGCGGCTGGAAGGCCAGCAGCAGCCGGCGGCCGGGAAAGGCGCCGCGCGCCGCGGCCAGGGTCGCGGCCATTTCCACCGGATGGTGGCCGTAGTCATCGACCAGCGTGAATGTTCCCCCGGCCGGGCACGCAATCTCGCCGTAACGCTGGAAGCGCCGGCCGACGCCGCGAAACTCGGCCAGGGCGCGGACGATCGCCGTGTCGCCAACGCCAACTTCCGTGGCCACCGCAATCGCCGCCAGCGCATTCAACACGTTGTGGCGTCCCGGCAAATTGAGCACGATGGGCAGGCGCGTGACGCCGCCATTGGTGCGTACGCAGGTGAAGCGCATGGTGCCGCCGTCGGCCACCACGTCTTCGGCGCGGAAATTGGCCTCGCTGTCGATGCCGTAACTGACGATCTGCTTGGCCACGCGCGGCATGATTTCGCGCACGTTGGGATCGTCGCCGCAGACCACGGCGACGCCATAGAAGGGCAGGCGGTGCAGGAAATCGACGAAGGCCTGCTTGAGGCGGCCGAAATCATGGCCATAGGTTTCCATGTGATCGGCGTCGATGTTGGTGACCACCGAGACCACCGGCGAGAGGAACAGGAAGGAGGCATCGGATTCGTCGGCCTCGGCGACGAGGAACTCGCCGCTGCCCAGCTTGGCGTTGGCCCCGGCCGAGTTCAGCCGGCCGCCGATGACGAAGGTCGGATCCAGCCCGCCCTCGGCCAGGCAACTGGCGACCAGGCTGGTGGTGGTGGTCTTGCCGTGGGTGCCGGCGATCGCGACGCCCTGCTTGATGCGCATGAGTTCGGCCAGCATTTGCGCGCGCGGCACCACCGGCACGCGGCGCTCGCGCGCCATGAGCACTTCCGGATTGTCGTCGCGCACCGCGGTGGACACCACCACCGCATCGGCGGTCGCGGCGTTGGCCGCATCGTGGCCGAGGGCGATGCGGATGCCCTGCTGCGCCAGGCGGCGCGTCGTCGCGCTCTCGGCGAGGTCGGAACCGCTGACCTCGAAACCCTGGTTGGCCAGCACCTCGGCGATGCCGGACATGCCGGAACCGCCGATGCCGACGAAGTGGATGCGTTTGACTTTGTGTTTCATTCCGGTCTTCCTTTCCGCGCCAATTGCGCGCAGGCCTGCGCCACGACCGCCGTGGCCTCGGGCCGCGCCAGTTCGCGCGCCTTCTCCGCCATTTGCGCCAACTGGCCGCGCGACAGGTTGCGCATCTCGGCCAGACGCTCCGCCGTCAGCTGATCCTGCGGCAGCAGGATCGCCGCGCCTGCGGTGCTGAGGAAGCGCGCATTGGCCGTCTGGTGATCGTCCACCGCATGCGGATAGGGCACCAGCAGGCTGGCCACGCCGGCCGCCGCGAGTTCCGCCACGGTCAGCGCGCCGGCGCGGCAGATCACCAGATCGGCCCAGTCGTAGGCGCCGGCCATGTCGTTGATGAAGGCCACGCAATCGGCCTTGACCCCTGCCGAAACGTAAAGACTTTGCAGCAGCGGCAGATGCTTCTCGCCGGCCTGATGCACCACTTGCGGACGCTCTTGTTCCGGGATCAGCGCCAGCGCCTTGGGCAGGACCTCGTTCAGCGCCTGCGCGCCCAGGCTGCCGCCCACCACCAATATCCGCAACGGCCCCTGGTGCTGCGCATAGCGCAGGGCAGGCGCCGGCAAGGCGGCAATCTCCGGGCGCACCGGATTGCCGACCCAGGTGCCTTTCCTCAGCACATCGGGAAAGCCGCTGAAAATGCGATCGGCCACCCAGGCCAGCACGCGGTTGGCCAGACCCGCCACGGAATTCTGTTCATGCAGCAGCAGCGGAATGCCGCGCAGGGAGGCCATCATGCCGCCGGGAAAGCTCACATAGCCGCCCATGCCCAGCACCACGTCGGGGCGGATGCGGCCGAGCTGCGACCAGGCCTGGCCGAAACCGCGCAGCAGGTTGAAGGGCAGCAGCAGCTTGCGCAACAGGCCCTTGCCGCGCAGCGCCGAAAACTGCACCCAGGCCATCTCGTAGCCGCGCCCGGCGGTGAGCTTCGCCTCCATGCCGTTCGGATTGCCCATCCAGGCGATGCGCCAGCCCTGCGCGCGCAGATGTTCGGCCACGGCAAGCCCGGGCATGATGTGCCCACCCGTACCGCCGGCCATGACGAGCAGGGTCTTGGTCATATTTGTTGACCCCGCATGAGCTGACGGTTTTGGCTACGGCCGGCGCTGCGCACCTTAACGTTCGCTGCGCTAACGTTAGCCTGCGCCGAAATCGGCAGAACGAGCGCTTTCATACTTGCTGGCCTCTCATGAGCTGACGGTTTTGGCT
>JACPUD010000141.1 GCA_016192435.1 Rhodocyclales bacterium
CACTCGCCGCCCTGATCGCAGATCGGGCAATCCAGCGGGTGGTTGATCAGCAGGAATTCCATCACCGCCTTCTGCGCCTTGACCGCCAGATCCGAGTGCGTGAACACCTTCATGCCGTTGGTGACCGGCGTGGCGCAGGCCGGCATCGGCTTCGGCGCCTTTTCCACCTGCACCAGGCACATGCGGCAGTTGGCCGCGATCGACAGTTTCTTGTGATAACAGAAATGCGGAATGTAGGTACCGAGTTGGTGGGCCGCCTCGATGATGGTGCTGCCCTCGGCGACCTGCAGCGTCTTGCCGTCGATTTCGATTTCGACCATTACGCCGCCCCTGCCTTGAAGAAACCGCTGCCCATGCGCTGGATTTCAGGATCGACCAGGCACTTCTTGTTTTCGATGTGATACTCGAATTCGCTCTTGAAATGCTTGATGAAGCTGCGCACCGGGAAAGCGGCGGCATCGGCCAGCGCACAAATAGTCTTGCCCATCATGTTGTCGGTCACGCGGTTCAGCAAATCCAGATCTTCGGGACGGCCCTGGCCGTGCTCGATGCGATGCACGACGCGGTAGAGCCAGCCGCTGCCCTCGCGGCAGGGCGTGCATTGGCCGCAGGATTCTTCGTAGTAGAAATAGGACAGGCGCTCCAGCGCCTTGACCATGCACACCGTCTCGTCCATCACGATCACCGCGCCGGAGCCGAGCATCGAACCGGCCTTGGCGATCGAGTCGTAATCCATGGTGCAGTCCATCATCACCTCGGCGGGCAACACCGGGGCCGAGGAGCCACCGGGAATCACCGCCTTGAGCTTGCGTCCGCCGCGCATGCCGCCGGCCATTTCGAGCAGCTTGGCGAAGGGCGTGCCCATGGGGACTTCATAGTTGCCCGGGCGATTGACGTGGCCCGACACCGAGAACAGCTTGGTGCCGCCGTTGTTGGGTTTGCCGAGGTTGAGGTAGGCCTCGGCACCCATGCCAAGAATGAAGGGAATCGCGGCAAAGGTCTCGGTGTTGTTGATCGTGGTCGGCTTGCCGTAGAGGCCGAAGTTCGCCGGAAACGGCGGCTTGTAGCGCGGCTGACCCTTCTTGCCCTCGATCGATTCGAGCAGGCCGGTCTCCTCGCCGCAGATGTAGGCGCCCCAGCCGTGATGCGCAAAGAGGTCGAAACTGAAATCCGAACCGAGAATGTTGTTGCCCAGATAGCCGGCGGCACGCGCCTGGTCGAGAGCTTCCTCGAAACGCTGGTAGATTTCGAAAATCTCGCCGTGGATGTAGTTGTAACCGCGCTTGGCGCCCACCGCATAGCCGGCGATGATCATGCCTTCGATGGTCGAATGCGGATCGAAGCGCAGCAGGTCGCGGTCCTTGAAGGTGCCCGGCTCGCCTTCGTCGGTGTTGCAGACGACATACTTCTCCGGCGCCGCCTTGGGCATGAAGCTCCACTTGAGGCCGGTCGGGAAGCCCGCACCGCCGCGGCCGCGCAGCACGGATTTCTTGACCTCGGCGATCAGGTCGTCCTGCGTCATCTTGCTTTCCAGCACGCGCCGCAGTTGCTTGTAGCCGCCGCGCGCTTCGTAATCCTTGAGGCTCCAGCCGGCATCACCCTTGGCCCAACCGGTGGTCAGCAGCGGATTGATGGTGTCGATCAAGGCCATCTTATTTGCACTCCGCCAACAGCGCGTCGATCTGTTCCGGCAACATGAAACTGCACATGCGCTTGTTGTTCACCAGCATCACCGGCGCATCGCCGCAGGCGCCCATGCACTCGCCTTCCTTGAGGGTGAATTTGCCGTCCGCGGTGGTCTCGTTGAAATCGATGCCGAGCTTTTCCTTGACGTAATCGGCGGCATGGACGCCACCGGACAAGGCGCAGGGCAGATTGGTGCACACCGTCAGCTTGTACTTGCCGACCGGGTGCAGGTCGTACATGTTGTAGAAGCTCGCCACCTCGTAAGCGGCTATCGGCGGCATGCCCAGATAGCCGGCGACGGCGGCGATGGTTTCCTTGGACAGCCAGCCCTTTTCGTCCTGGGCAATCACCAGCGCCGCCATCACTGCGGACTGCTTCTGGTCTGCCGGGTACTTGGCCACTTCCCGATCGATCTTCAGCAGAGACTCAGCGCTCAATTCGGGACACAACAGGGTGTTCTGGGTATTCATGCGGTCTATCTGTCAACGTCGCCAAGAACCAGGTCGATGGTGCCGATCACGGCTGTGGCATCGGCCAGCATGTGGCCGCGGCACATTTCATCCGTGGCGGCCAGGTGGGGAATTCCTGCGGTGTGCAGCTTGATGCGGTAAGGCTTGTTGGCACCGTCCGAGACTGCCCAGACGCCCATCTCGCCCTTGGGGTGCTCGATCGCCACGTAGGCCTCGCCGGCCGGCACGTGCATGCCTTCGGAAAACAGCTTGAAGTGATGGATCAGTTCTTCCATGCTGCCCTTCATCTTTTCCCGCGGCGGCGGCGCCACCTTGTGGTCATCGGTGATGACCGGGCCCGGATTCTTGCGCAGCCAGTCGATACACTGCTTGATGATGCGGTTGGCCTGGAACATCTCCTCCATGCGCACCAAGTAGCGATCGTAGGTATCGCCATTGACGCCGACCGGAATGTCGAAATCCATGCGGTCATACACCTCGTAGGGCTGCTTCTTGCGCAGATCCCATTCGATGCCCGAACCGCGCAGCATCGCGCCGCTGAAGCCGAGTTGCAGGGCACGCTCCGGGCTGACGACGCCGATGCCGACGGTACGCTGCTTCCAGATGCGGTTGTCGGTCAGCAGGGTGTGGTACTCGCCGAGATAAACCGGGAAGCGGTTGGTGAAGTCCTCAAGGAAATCGAGCAGCGAACCGCTGCGCGCCTCGTTGAGTTCCTTGACCGTCTGCGCATTCTTGAAGCGGTTTTCCTGATACTTCGGCATCTGGTCGGGAAGATCGCGATAGACACCGCCGGGCCGGTAATAGGCCTGGTGCATGCGAATGCCGCAGGTGGCTTCGAGCACGTCGAACAGATCCTCGCGCTCGCGGAAGGTGTACAGCACCATGGTCATGGCGCCGATGTCGAGCGCATGGGTGCCGATGTTGAGCAGGTGATTCTTGATCCGCGCGATCTCGTCGAACATGACGCGGATGTACTGGGCGCGGATCGGCACCTCGATGCCCAGCAGGCGCTCGACCGCGAGGCAGTAGGCATGCTCGCTGGGAATCATCGAGGTGTAGTCGAGGCGATCCAGATAAGGCAGGGTCTGCAGCCAGGTGCGGGTTTCCGCCAGCTTCTCGGTGCCACGATGCAGCAGGCCGATGTGCGGATCGGCGCGCACCACCACTTCGCCGTCGAGTTCCAGCACCAGGCGCAGCACGCCGTGGGCCGCCGGATGCTGGGGCCCGAAGTTCAGGGTGTAGTTCTTGATGTCAGCCACGGCCGCCACCTTTTCCGTAGGTTTCCTCGCGCACGATGCGCGGCGTTACTTCGCGCGGCTCGATCGTCACCGGCTGATAGATCACGCGCTTCTGCTCCGGGTCGTAACGCATTTCGACATAACCTGAAATCGGAAAATCCTTGCGGAAAGGATGGCCGACAAAGCCGTAGTCGGTGAGGATGCGGCGCAGGTCGACATGACCCTCAAAATGGATGCCGAACAGATCGAAGGCCTCGCGCTCGTACCAGTTGGCGCTGTTCCAGATGTCCATGACGGACTGCACCACCGGAAATTCGTCGTCCGGCGCGAACACCCTGACGCGCAGGCGCCAGTTGTGGGTGATCGACAGCAACTGGCTGACTGCCGCGAAGCGCTTGCCCTGATAGCCCGCGTAGGCGGAGTAATCGATGCCGCTGAGATCCATCAATTGCTCGAAGCGGAAGGCCGGGTCGTCACGCAGTTGGCGCATCACGTCGAGATAATTCCCGGCCGGCACCACCACGGTCAATTCACCCAACGCCAGGACCGGTTCGCCGATCCGATCACCGAAGCTTTCTTTAAGTTGCCTGCAAAGTCGTTCCAGTTTGACACTCATGGGGTAGGCTCAGGTCAGCGGGCGATGGTGGTGGTGCGGCGGATCTTGCTCTGCAGCTGGATCAGGCCGTACAGCAGCGCCTCCGCCGTCGGCGGACAACCCGGCACATAGACATCGACGGGCACGATGCGGTCCACCCCGCGCACCACCGAATACGAATAATGGTAGTAGCCGCCGCCATTGGCGCAGGAGCCCATCGAGAGCACCCAGCGCGGCTCGGCCATTTGGTCGTAAACCTTGCGCAGTGCCGGCGCCATCTTGTTGGTCAGCGTGCCGGCGACGATCATCACGTCGCTTTGCCTCGGACTCGGGCGGAACACGATGCCGAAGCGATCGAGGTCGTAGCGCGAACAACCGGCGTGGATCATTTCAATCGCACAACAGGCCAGGCCGAAAGTCATCGGCCACATCGAACCGGTGCGCGTCCAGTTGATGATCTTGTCCAGCGACGTGGTGACGAAGCCTTCCTGCAGAACGCCTTCGATGCTCATGCGCTGAAGTCCTTGATCCCGTTCATTCCCAATCCAGCGCTCCCTTGGCCCACGCATAGACGTAGCCAACGACGAGGATACCGATAAACACGAACATCTCGACGAACCCAAACAGCTTCATCGCGTCGGTATTGACGATCTCCTTGAAGATCGTTGCCCACGGGAAAAGGAAAGCGATTTCGAGATCGAAGAGGATGAAGAGGATGGCGATCAGGTAGTAGCGCACATCGAACTTCATGCGCGCATCTTCGAAGGGAGCGAAACCGCATTCGAAGGCGGAAAGCTTCTCGCTGTCCGGACGATTGGGTGCAATCAGCCAACCGAGGAGGATGGGTGCGCAACCGAAAGCGAGGCCCACCAAGATAAAGACAAGGATCGGGAAGTAATTATCCAGCATTTTGGTGGGACGGCCACTTCACTTGTTGGTTTCGGGCGGCCAACCTGCGATCACTTGCAGGAAAACCAACGCACGACTACTTTTTTGCTGCCTTGCTTGCTGCTTTTTGATTGGTGCCGACGGTGAGACTCGAACTCACACAGCTTGCGCCACTACCCCCTCAAGATAGCGTGTCTACCAATTTCACCACGTCGGCTTTTCGCTACTCCGCGAGCGGCGCGAATTATATAACAAGCCATTGACCAATTCGTGCGCCGCAACAAAAAAATCTATGGCCGTTGAGGCCTGAAGCTTATTTCGGAATGTCCTTTGCCTTCGAGTCCGCAGCCGCCGGCGCCTGCGCCGGAGTCGCGGGAGCGGTCTGTGCGGCAGGAGCCGAATCCATCACGCTACCCGACACTGTGGGGCGCGAGGTGGCGATGTAGGAAAGCGCCAGACTGGTCAGGAAGAACACGACAGCAAGTGCGGCGGTCACGCGCGACAGGAAATTCGCCGAGCCCGTGGCGCCGAACAGGCTGCCCGAGGCACCGCTGCCGAAAGCCGCGCCCATGTCGGCGCCCTTGCCGTGCTGCAGCAGCACGAAGCCGATGACACTCAGGCCGGCGATGATATGCACGGTCAGAATCACGGTATGCATCAAGTCCATGTGAACCTCTTCAAATCTCTAAATTACGTTCAGGCAGCGTCGCAAATGGCGAGGAAATCCGCTGCCACCAGGGATGCGCCGCCGATGAGGCCACCATCGATATCGGCCTGGCCGAAGAGCTCGGCCGCGTTGTTGGCCTTGACGCTGCCGCCATAGAGGATGCGCAGACCGGCGGCGACATCCTTGCTGTCGCGTGCGAAGCGTGCACGAATCTGGGCATGAACCTGCTGCGCCTGCTCCGGTGATGCAGTGCGCCCGGTGCCGATCGCCCATACCGGCTCATAGGCGACGACGGCGCGGGCAAAGGCTTCAATGCCGTTCGTTCCAATGACCGCGTCGATCTGCCGTGTCACCACCTCGCCGGTGATGCCGGCCTCGCGCTCCGCCAGCGATTCGCCGACGCACAGCACCGGCGTCAGTCCGGCCTTCAGCGCCGCGGCGAACTTGGCCGCCACCACGGCATCGGTGTCGCCGTAAAACGACCGGCGTTCGGAATGCCCGACGAGAACATAACGGCAGGCAAAATCCGCCAGCATCGCCCCGCTCACCTCGCCGGTCCAGGCGCCCTGGGCATGTTCGGAGACATCCTGGGCGCCCCAGCCCACGCTGCTGCCGGCGAGCGCGGTCTGTGCCTGGGCCAGATAGGGATAAGGCACGCAGACAGCCACTTCGGCGCGGCCTTTGACGCCGTCACGTACCGCTTGCAGCAGTCCCGCATTGGTGGCGAGGCTGCCATGCATTTTCCAGTTTCCGGCAACAAGTTTGACGCGCATGATGACAAGATTAGGGCTACACGAAGCCCGCGATTATAGCGGCTGCGCTGTGCGAATGCCAGACCGGGAACAGCGTCCGCACGTCGGACATGCGCGCGGCCGGCGAATGATACGGCGAGCCCGCGTCCAGCCGGGGCCGGTTGACACAAATCAACTGCGCCAAGAGCAAAGAGCCGATACTATCGCCCCAAGAACAACGAATACCCCGTGGGTGGCCCAATGGAAACCGTATCGACCGACGTTGCAATCATGGGTGCAGGAGGTGCCGGCCTGCGTGCCGCAATCGCCCTCGCCGAATCCAATCCGAAACTGCGCATCGCGCTGATCTCCAAGGTGTATCCGATGCGCAGCCACACCTGCGCTGCGGAAGGCGGCGCCGCCGGCGTGATCAAGCCCGACGACAGCTTCGACATGCACTTCGACGACACCGTGGGCGGCGGCGACTGGCTGTCGGACCAGGACTGCGTCGAATACTTCATCCACGAAGCACCGAAGGAATTGATGCAACTGGAACACTGGGGCTGCCCCTGGAACCGCGAAGCCGACGGTTCGGTGGCGGTGCGGCCCTTCGGCGGCATGAAGAAGCAACGCACCTGGTTCGCCGCCGACAAGTCGGGCTTCCACATCCTGCACACCCTGTTCCAGACCTCGCTGCAGTTTCCGAGCATCACGCGCTACGACGAGTATTACGCGCTCGACCTGCTGGTCGATGACGGCCGTTGCCAGGGCGTCACCGCGCTGGAAATGCGCAGCGGCGAATTGCGCCAGTTCCACGCCAAGGCGGTGATCATCGCCGGCGGTGGCGCCGGCCGCATGTTCCCCTTCTCCACCAACGGCGCGATCAAGACCGGCGACGGCATGGCCATGGCCTACCGCGCCGGCGCACCGCTGAAGGACATGGAGTTCGTCCAGTACCACCCGACCGGACTGCCCAACACCGGCAGCCTGCTCACCGAGGCCTGCCGCGGCGAGGGCGGCGTCCTGGTGAACAAGCACGGCCGCCGCTACCTGGCGGACTACGGCATGGGCCCGGAAACGCCGCTGGGCAAGCCGCAACTGAAAACCATGGAACTGGGGCCGCGCGATCGCGTCAGCCAGGCCTACTGGCACGAACTGCAGAAGGGCAACACGATCACCACGCAATGGGGCGAATGCGTGCTGCTCGACATGCGCCACCTCGGCGAAAAGAAAATCAACGAGCGCCTGCCCCTGGTCAAGGAACTGGCCGAGGCTTACCTCGGTGTCGATATCGTCAAGGAGGCGGTGCCGATCCGCCCCGTGGTGCATTACATGATGGGCGGGATTTCCACCAATACGGCAGCCGCCACTCCCCTGCCCGGCCTGTTCGCCGCCGGCGAGTGCGCCTGCGTCAGCCTCAACGGTGCCAACCGGCTGGGCTCGAACTCGCTGGTCGAACTGCTGGTCTTCGGCCGCCGCGCCGCACTCTCCGCCGCCGAGCACGTGCAGGGCCTGCCCGCCCCCGATACCGCCGCGCTGAATACCCAGGCCGAAAAGACGCAGCAGCGCATCAGCGAACTGTTCTCGCGCACGGACGGCAAGGAATCGATGTCGGGCCTGCGCAAGGAGATGCAGGAGACCATGGAAAAAAACGTCGGCATCTACCGCACCGAAGCCGGTTTGCAGGAGGGGGTGAACAAGATCCACGAGTTGCGTCAGCGCTACCGCCGGATCAAGCTCACCGACAAGTCCAGCGTCTTCAACACCGACCTGTTCCAGGCGCTCGAACTCGGCTCCATGCTCGACTGTGCCGAAGCCGTGACGGTCGGCGCCCTGGCGCGCAAGGAATCGCGCGGCGCGCACCAGCGTCTCGATTACATCGAACGCGACGACAGGAATTACCTGCGCCACACCATGGTCCATCACCAGGGCATGGATTCGCCGCGCGTCGACTACCTCGATGTGGTCATCACCAAATCGCCGCCGGGGGTACGCGATTACTCGGGAGACCACAAATGAAAGAGCGCACCGTCCAGCTCGAAGTCCTGCGCTACAACCCGGATACCGACACCGAGGCGCACTTCCAGCGCTATGAAGTGGTCTGCCAGGAAGAATGGGTGGTGCTCGATGCCCTGAACAAGATCAAGGCCGACATCGATCCCACCCTCAACTACCGCTGGTCCTGCCACATGGCGGTCTGCGGCAGTTGCGGCATGATGATCAACGGCGAACCCAAGCTCTCCTGCCACGCTTTCCTGCGCGACTACGAAGGCGTGATCCGGGTCGAGCCGCTGGCGCATTTCCCGGTCGAACGCGATCTGGTCACCGCGCCCGACGACTTCATGGAAAAGCTCAAGCGCGTCAAGCCCTACGTCATCCCCAAGGAAAAGAAGCCGATCAGCGAGGGCGAGTACAAGCAGACGCCGGCGCAACTGATGAAGTTTCGCCAGTACTCGATGTGCATCAACTGCATGCTGTGCTACGCGGCCTGCCCCCAATACGGCCTGACGCCCAGCTTCATCGGCCCGGCGGCGCTGACCCTGGCCCATCGCTACAACCAGGATTCGCGCGACGGCGGACGAATGGCCCGCCAGGAAGTGGTCGCCACCCACGAAGGCGTCTGGGAATGCACCTTCGTCGGCGCCTGCTCCGAGGTCTGCCCGGCCCAGGTCGACCCGGCCAGCGCCTTGCAGCAGATGAAGATCACCAGTTCGCTCGACTGGATCGTCGAGCACCTGATTCCGGGAGGAAGATCCGCCGGGGATGCCGCCTCCCGCGAGGATGCAGTAGATAAATCATGAGCCGCAAACCCCTGGTTCGCGAATGTCCGCCGACCACCTGGTATTTCCGCCAGCCGCGCTACTTGCGCTACATGTCGCGCGAAATCACCAGCATTTTCGTCGGCGCCTACTGCGTGCTGCTGGTGGTCGGGCTGCAACGCCTGGCCGACGGCCCGACCGCCTGGGAAGGCTTCCTGCTGGCGCTGAAGAGCCCGGCATCGATCGTGTTTCACTTCCTCGCCCTGGTCGCCGCGGTGTATCACGCCGCCACCTGGTTCAACGCCACGCAGAAGGCCATGCCGCTGCAGATCGGCGAAAGCTTCGTGCCCGGCAACCTGATTTCGGGCGCGCACTATGCGGCATGGGCGGTGCTGTCCTGCGTCGTGCTCTATCTTGCGGGAGTGTTCTGAGATGGCCAAGTCGCATAAACCCGTAGTCTGGTTCCCCTTCGCCGCCGGCGGCACGGTGATCGCGTTCTGCATCCCGGTGATCCTCCTGCTGACCTTCCTCGCCGCGCTGGGCCATGTCCCGGCCGGACTCGATTACCAGAACATGCACGTCTTCGCCCGCAGCGGCCTCGGCAAGCTGGTTATTTTCGGCGTCGTGGCCCTGTCGCTGTGGAGTTCGGCGCATCGCCTGCGCTGCACCTGCTACGACTTCGGCCTGCGCGCCGACACGCTGGCCGCCACCGTGCTCTATGCCGCAGCGATATTCGGCAGCATTGCCTCGGCGGTGTTTCTGGCCCGCATCTAGACCCATCAACCACTTCTCAGGGAAAGTACAAGACCAATGGCACCACCCCCACTGGCCTCGCGGGAGGCTGTTCGCGAGGAACGTCTCGGCGACGTCTGGAGCAATGAACTGAACGACGTCTTCGCCGACGTCGCCCCCTATTACGACCGTGCCAACAACATCGCCGCGCTCGGTCAGTTCGGCAATTTCCTGCGGCGCTTCATGCAACTGGTCGATTTGCAGCCGCAGCAGAAGGTGCTCGACGTCTGCGCCGGCACCAACGCCATCGGCATCGCCCTGCTCAAGCGCGAACCGACGCTGGACGTGCATGCCATGGACCGCAGCGTCGCCATGCAGACCGTCGGCCAGCAGCGCGCCGCCGCCCAGGGTTTCCAGATCAAGAGCACCATCGGCGACGTGCACACGCTGCCCTTTCCCGACAACCACTTCGACGTCGTCACGCTGCAGTTCGCCTCGCGCCATCTGCGCGTGCGCGAAGTGTTCACCGAGATCCTGCGCGTGCTCAAACCCGGAGGTCACTTCCACCATTCCGACATGCTGCGGCCGCGCAACCCGATCGTGAAGAACCTCTATTACACCTACCTGCGCGGCTGCCTCGGCATCACCGGCCTGATCGTCGGCAGCGGCCCGGCGGCGGTCAAGGCCAAGCAGTATTTCCTCGACGCGCTGGAGCTGTTCTACACCGCCGAGGAACTGTCGATCCTGCTGCGCGAGCTGGGCTACGTCGAGGTCAAGGTGGATACCGTGTTCCACGGCATGCTCGGCTTCCACCGCGCGACCAAACCCGGGCCGCAAGCCTGAAGACGTGAGGCACGCGCGTTCGCTGGCCCGGCTCAACGGCCGGATACTGCATACCTACAGCCAGCGCACCATTGCCGCACTGCGAGCCGTTCTGCCCTTGCGCCTCGCACTGCCGCATCTGGAATCGGTGCTGGCGCTGAACGTCGGCAAGGAAGTCGAAAAGGACACTCTCGTGATCCGTCGCGCCCGCGAAGCGGCGGGCGCCGACACGGCCGACCGGAACGACGTCCTGGCGCAACTGCTGCAGACCACCAAGGACATCGATCGCCGCTTCCTGGCCCGCGTCGGCAGATTTCCGGTCGAGATCGTGGTGCGCTACGAGGACATCGCGCCGATTCGCGCCCGGCGCATCAAGCTGCTGCACGAAGCGGCCACGAAGATACTCGCCGCGCGCGACTCGCAGCGCCACATGGGCCGCGCGGTGCATACCAGCTACTCGCGCGAGGAATTCGCGCAACTGCTCTACGAACTGTTCCGCCTGTATGCCGAAGAAACGCGCTCGCTGAGCCGCTCGGTACGCCTGCCCATGCCGCTGGTGCCGCTGCGCGAACTGATCGGCCAGGAATTGCTCAATGTCATGACCCGCGTGGCACGGACCCTGGCGAACGAAATCGCGGCGGAGGCATTCCGGCCCAAGTCGCCCGATACGCAGATGTGAGCGTACCTGCGCTCTGGCGGCCAGGGACTTGATGAATTGCTCCGTGCTCACGATGGGGCAGGCAAACACGCCAGCGAGACTGAGCAAGTCCCTGTCGCCCGTGATCAGCGCATCGGCCTTGCCCGCCAGCGCGAGTTGCAGGAAGAGCACATCGAAGCGATCGCGGCGGGCCGGCGTTGGCGGCGGCGGAACGGGAATCCTGACTGTCTTGCAGCACGGCAGATAACGCGCGGCACGCGCACAAGGCGCTTCATTTCTTGCGCGATGCCCTGTCGGCCGGCGCCTGCCGCGCCCAGGCCACGGCGTCGGCAATGTCCTGCTCCTGCAAATCCAGTTCCGCCAGCTTGGCGCGTAGCGCATCGCCGCGCTGGATGCGCACCGGCGTCAGCACGATCTGGCCGTTGCGCGCCACTACCTCGAAATACTCCGCACTGCCGACTGCCGCCCTGATCGGACCGCCGTAGCGCCAGCGCCAACTTTCATTCGAACCGCCGAACCGGGCAGCTAGCAATCAGCGGTTCAGATCGTTCGCTCTTGCCGACCTGAAAATTCCCGTGTATGTCTGTTTTGAATTTTTCGGGTACGTACTCGCGCCCCAAACCTGTCCTCCGACTTGCTACAAAGCAATCGTGCGCAAAAGAAGCAGTTTCACGCGTTTCACCGCCACCAAGCAGCCGTTCGTGATCTGCATCACCTGGCCAGGATGACTAATTTCGGCGGTGAAAAATCATGGCTCGCCAACGGCAGGGAAGCGTTCAGGAACCGGCCGCCGGACTCTGATTGCTGCGACGCAAGTCTCTTTTCTTCACATCGTGACGACGACCTTTCCTTTGGCGCGTCCTGATTCGACGTAATCCATTGCCTGCCGGGTCGCTTCGAACGGGAATACCTGATCCACGACCGGGCGGATCGCCCCGGAATCGATGAGTGCGCCGATCTCGCGTAGCTGGCTGCCGTTTGCTTTCATGAAGAGGAATGAATAGCTGACCTTGTTGCGTTTGGCCTTTCTCCTGATGCCGAAGCTCAACAGGCGCATGACCGATTTCACAAACCAGGGCGCCCTGATGTCTGCGCCGAAAGCCGGATCGGGCGGTCCCGAGACCGAGATGAGTTTCCCGCCAGGCTTCAGTACCCTCAGGGATTTGGCGAGCGTCGCGCCATCCTGACTATTCAGGACGACATCGTAGTCATGCAGGATGGTTTCGAAGTCATCTTTCTTGTAGTCGATGACGATATCGGCACCGAGGCGCTTCACCCAATCCACATTGGCCGTGCCCGTCGTCGTCGCCACAAACGCTCCGAGATGTTTCGCCAGCTGGATGGCAAATGTTCCGACACCACCGGAGCCGGCCTGAATGAAGACCTTCTGCCCCTGTTTCAGATTCGCCTTTTCGACCAGCGCTTGCCAGGCAGTCAAACCGACCAGGGGGATCGACGCAGCCTCCGCCATGGTGAGCGCTTTAGGCTTGAGCGCAAGGGAAGCTTCCTTGATGGCAATGAATTCAGCGAACGAACCGATGCGAAAATCATCGGGCCGGGAATAAACCTCGTCACCCGGCTTGAATTGGCGCACGCGCGGCCCGACCCGGACCACCACCCCGGCAGCGTCGTGGCCCAGGATGAGGGGCAAGCGGTAGGGCAGGACGAGCTTGAACTCGCCGCTCCTGATCTTGGAATCCAGCGGATTCACACCCGCCGCGTGCACTTTGACCAGCACTTCGTCATCGCGCAGTTCAGGCTCGGGCACTTCACCAAGGCGCATGCCGCCCTTTTTTCCATAACGCTCGACAATGAATGCCTTCATGAGAGTTGGGCCGCCGACTTTTCCAACGCCGAAGCGCGCGGCAGCGACATCGGTACGGCATCGAGCCGCAGGTCTTTACGAAGTGCGGCGTCCACCAGGCCGCTGGGTGCGAAGCGGCGCAGGAGCCGGAGTCGACTGGCGAGCCCGCTCGGCGTGTAACGGAGTTTCGGCCGGGCCGCAAGCGCGGCTTTCAACACGGTATCGGCCACCACCGCCGGCCCCTGGGCGTTGGCCATGAGCTCCTTTCCCCGCTGGTATACGGCGCTGCGGACCTCGTGATATTCATCCAGTTTGGCGTCTGCCTCCAGCAAGTTCACATCGAAGGGCGTGTTCGTGTAAGCCGGCTCGATGACGGAGACGCGGATGCCACGGGTGCGCAATTCGTGATCCAGCGATTCGGAATAGCCCTCGATCGCGTGCTTGGTGGCTGAGTAAAGCGCCCCGTAGGGCATCGGCAGGAAGCCGAGCACCGAGCCGATGTTGATGATGCGCCCCTCGCCCTGCCGCCGCATGTGCGGAACGACAGCGCGAGTCATGCGGATCACGCCGAAGAAATTCGTATCGAAGATGGCCTGGGCCTGCTCGATCGAACTTTCTTCCGCGCCGGCGGGGGCGACGCCAAAGCCGGCGTTATTCACCAGCAGGTCGATGCGGCCGACGCGCCGTATCACCTCCTTGACCAGCACGTCGACCGAGACATCGTTGGTCACGTCCAGCGTCAGCATCTCGAACGGTCGCTGAGCCGCCGGGGCGGCGCGTCGGCTGGTGCCGAATACCGTGTAGCCTGCCTGCGCCAGCCGTTCCGCCGTGGCTGCGCCGATGCCGGATGACGCCCCTGTGACGAGGGCGATACGCTTTGTGTTATTGCTCATGAATCGAATTTCCAGCTAGGGTGGATTGGGGGGTGGATTGCCCGCCGCCGACGTGTTACTATCAAAATGAAAGTAACGATACTACTAATTTGAAAGTAAGTCACTATCGAAATAGTATGGAAGACGACAATTATTTCAATGACCCGTGCCCAATTGCCCGCAGCCTGGCTTTCGTCGGCGACGCGTGGAGCATCCTGATCCTGCGCGATGCCCATGCCGGCCTTACGCGCTTTGACCAATTCCGGAAAAGCCTGGGCATCGCACCGACGATCCTGACCCGGCGGCTGGCGACGCTGACCGAGGAGGGATTGCTGGAGAAATGCCGCTACTCGGAGCGCCCGCCGCGAGACGAGTATCTACTGACCGCCGCCGGTCACGATTTTCTGCCTGTACTCTTCATGATCGGTGCCTGGGGACGCAAATACCGCGGCGGCGGCAAGTTGGTTCGCTTTTTGGACGCCGAAAAGGGAACGGAAATCAAGGCGGTGGCGGTGGATGAAGTCACCGGGGCAAAGATCGGGACTCGCCCGATACGCATCGTCACACCGGATGAAGGCTGACTGCCGACTAGGCGGACAATCCAACTGTCGGAAGCCAGCGGAGTGCCCAAGTCCCGCCATCCGATAGCCTCAATGCAATCATCGGAATCCTCACCGGTGCGGACGGGCGCCGTACCGCCAGCGCCAACTTTCGCGCCTCGCGCTCCTGCCGGGCCGGCCAAGCGTCGATTGACGTCCGTAGCGAAGCATGGACATACTCTCGAAGCACCGCCGAGCCTGCAACCACGCGGATGCATCGCAACAAGGAGTGGCGCATGAATACCCCAATCACCGCGGCAATCCGGACACGACTCAAACTGCTGCGCGGCCTGATCCGCTGCGTCGCCCTCCCGGCCATCGCTTGCATGCTGCCCGCGGCATTCGCCGCCGAGGCCAAGCTGCCGATCTTCGACGCCCACATCCACTACAGCCATGACGCCTGGGACAGCACGCCGCCCAAGGCCGCCATCGCGATCCTGCGCAAGGCGGGGCTGAAGCGGGCGATGGTGTCGAGTTCCAGCGACGACGGCACACAGAAGCTCTACGCCGAGGCGCCGGACCTGGTGGTGCCGTCGCTGCGGCCCTACCGCAAGCGCGGCGAGATATCGACCTGGGTGCGCGACGAGACGGTGATTCCGCATCTCGAAGAGCGTCTGAAGAAGCATCGCTACGCGGCGATCGGCGAGTTCCATGTCTATGGCGCCGACGCCGACCTGCCGGTGGTGCGGCGCACGGTGCAACTGGCGAAGCAGCACAAGCTCTGGCTGCACCTGCATGGCGACAGCGACGCCATCGAGCGCGTGCTGGCGCAGGACCCCGAGGCGCGCATCCTCTGGGCGCATTCCGGTTTCGACGGACCTGCGGCGGTGCGCGCGATGCTGAAGAAGCACCGCCGGCTTTACGCCGACCTGGCCTTCCGCAACGACCACGCCAGCAACGGCAAGGTCGATCCGGCCTGGCGCGAGGCCTTCCTCGAATTTCCCGACCGCTTCCTGGTCGGCACCGACACCTTCACCCCCGAGCGCTGGCATTACATCGCCGAGCACGCCGACTGGTCGCGCGAATGGCTGGCCGATCTGCCGCCGGACATCGCCGAGCGCATCGGCTGGCGCAATGGCGAAACCCTGTTCGCTTCGATGATGGCGCAGCGGCGGTGAAGAGTTGGCGCTTGCCGGCCCGCGAAGCGGAATCCCCGGCAGACAGAGTCCGACGCGACGGTTGCTGGCGCTGCGTGCTGGCGGCGTCGATCCTCGGCCTGACCGCGGCGGCGAACGCCGCCTGCCCGCCCGCTGCGGCCGACGGCACGGTGCTCAAGTCAGGCGACCTGGTTCTCGCCTACCGGCCGCTGCTGAAGGGCAAGCCCGACCGCATCCCGATGGCGCAGCACTTCGCGCTCGAAGTGCAGTTGTGCGACCAGGGCGGAATTTCCGCCGCCCGCCTGCACAAAGCCGATGCGACGATGCCCGAGCACCGGCACGGCATTAACTACCGGCCGGCGATCACGGCGCTGGGCGGCGGGCGCTTCCGCGTCGAAGGCATGATGTTGCACATGGCAGGGCATTGGCGGCTGAGCTTCGAGGTGCAGGCCGGCGGGCAGACGATCCCACTCGCCCATGACGTACAGATCGATTGAAGCCGTGCCGATGCGCCTGGGTCTCGCCGCCCTGCTCGCCTTCGCGGCAACGACCTGCGCCGGCGCGGACCCGCCGCAATTCACCGCCGCCGAACTCGGCCGCATCGCCGCGCATGGGCCGTGGCCACTGCCGTGGACTGCGGATCCCGGCAATCGGGTCTCGGGCGATGCCGCGGCGATCCGGCTCGGTCATGCGCTGTTCTTCGAGCCGCGCCTGTCGGCCAACCGGCGCGTCGCCTGCGCCTCCTGCCACGACCCGGCGCGCGGCTTCCAGGATGGCCGCGCCACCGCGCGCGGCCTGGTCGCCGGCACGCGCAACACGCCCGGCCTGTTCAATGTGCGCCATCAGCGCTGGTTCGGCTGGGACGGCGCCCACGACAACCTGTGGTCGGCGAGCCTGCGCCCGATCCTCGATCCGCGCGAGATGGGCGGCAAGGCCGCGCGCGTGGCGCGCGCGCTGCGCGGCAAGTCGGCTCTCGATTGCCACTACACCGCGGCCTTCGGCAAACGGCCCGATGCCGGCGACCCCGAACTGCTGGTGAATGTCGCCAAGGCCATCGCCGCCTGGCAGGAGACGCTGGTCTCGCCGGCCACAGCTTTCGACGAATTCCGCAATGCGCTGCAGCGCGGCGACGCAGAGGCGGCCGCGGCCTACCCGGCGGCGGCGCAGCGCGGCCTGGGACTGTTTCTGGGCCGCGGCCAATGCACCACCTGCCATGCCGGCCCGCTGTTCAGCAATGGCGAATTCGGCGACATCGGCATGCCCTTCTTCATCGCGCCGGACGCGGTCGATCCGGGCCGCCAGGGCGGCATCAAGCGCCTGCTGGCCAGTCCTTACAACCTGCTCGGCGCCCACAATGACGATCG
This sequence comes from Rhodocyclales bacterium, assembly GCA_016192435.1. GTDB lineage: Bacteria > Pseudomonadota > Gammaproteobacteria > Burkholderiales > Rhodocyclaceae > Sulfuritalea. The sequence goes on from JACPUD010000141.1 coordinate 16,983, forward strand.
AATGCGCGACGATCCCACGCGGAGCAACGCGACGGGCACGAAATTCCTGCGTGCCGAGCATCGCAACTTCGGCGAATTCAAGGTGCCGACGCTGCGAAATCTCACGCTGACCGCTCCCTACATGCACAACGGCAGCATCGTCACGTTGCGCGAAGTGGTGAAGCACTATTCCGAACTCGATGAGGACCGGCTGCATGCCGACGGCGAGCGGATTCTGAAGCCGCTGCATCTGGCCGAGGCGGAAATCGACGATCTGGTGGCCTTCCTGGAGTCGCTGTCGCCGGACGCTGCGCCGCCGGCGCCGATCGCGCCGCCTGCGGTGCCGACCTGCCGCGAACGCTGAGTTTTGGTGGGTTGCTGGGGGATGGCGGGGTGGCGGGTGGCCGGGTGGAGGGAGATGGCGGACTGAAGTCCGCCCTACGGTCCGCCCTACGGTCCGCCCTACGGTTCGTCTTGCGGTTCGCCCTGCGTGGAAACTACGCTAGCCGAAGCGGCCGGTGATGTAGTCCTCGGTCGCCTTCTTCTGCGGCTTGATGAACAGCTGGTCGGTGACGCCGAATTCGACCATCTCGCCCAAATACATGTAGGCGGTGAAATCCGAGATGCGCGCCGCCTGCTGCATGTTGTGGGTGACGATGAGGATGGTGACCTTTTCCTTCAGTTCGATGATCAGTTCCTCGATGCTCGCCGTGGCGATCGGGTCGAGCGCCGAAGTCGGCTCGTCGAACAGGATGATCTCCGGATCGGAGGCCAGGGCGCGCGCGATGCACAGGCGCTGCTGCTGGCCACCGGACAGGTTGGCGCCGAGTTCCTTGAGCCGGTTGCTGACCTCGCTCCACAGCGCGGCACCCTTCAGCGCCGATTCGACGCGGTCGTCGAGTTCGTTCTTGTTGCGCATGCCGCGCACGCGCAGGCTGTAGGCGACGTTCTCGTAGATCGACTTGGGAAAGGGATTCGGCTTCTGGAACACCATGCTGATGCGCATGCGCACTTCGATCGGGTCGACCTCGGGCGCCAGCAGATTGGTGTCGTCCGGGTAGAGCACGATGCCGCCGCCGGCATAACGGTTGCCCGGATACAGGTCGTGCATTCGGTTGAAGCAGCGCAGCAGCGTCGACTTGCCGCAACCCGAGGGCCCGATCAGCGAGGTGACCATATGGTCGTGGATCGGCATCGAGACCCGTTTCAGGGCATGGAAGGCGCCGTAATAGAAGTCGAGTTCGCGCACGTCGGCCTTGAGCACGGCACCTTCGACGCCGGGTTGCGTTCCGGTGGGAATTTGCATGGGATTTACCACTTGATGTTCTTGCGCAGGCGATAGCGCACGTAGATGGCCAGGCCGTTCATGGCCAGGGTCATGAAGACCAGGACGAAGCCGGCCGCCGCGGCATTCACGGTGAAGGCCGCCTCGGGGCGCGAGGTCCAGTTGAACATTTGGATCGGCATCACCGTGAAGGGCGCGAAGATCCAGTCGAACAGACCGGCCGGCGGCTCGCCGCTGAAGGGCGCCGTGGGCAGGAAGGCAATGAAGGTCAGCGCGCCGATGGTGATGATCGGCGCCGTCTCGCCGATGGCGCGCGCCATGCCGATGATCACGCCGGTCAGGATGCCGGCCGAGGAATACGGCAGGATGTGGTCGCGCACCGTCTGCCAGGTGGTCGCGCCGCAGGCGTAGGAGCCCTCGTGGATCGATTGCGGAATGGCGCGGATCGCCTCGCGCGTGGCGACGATGATCACCGGCAGGATCAACAGCGCCAGCGTCAGGCCGGCGGAGAGGATGCTCTGGCCGAAGCCGAAGTAATACACGAACAAGCCCAGCGCCAGCAGGCCATAGACGATGGACGGAATGCCGGCCAGGTTGCTGATGTTGATTTCGATGATGTCGGTGATCCAGTTCTTCGGCGCGTACTCCTCAAGATAGACGCCGGCGGCGACGCCCAGCGGCACGGCAGCCAGGGCCGTGACCAGCATCACCAGCACGGTGCCGACCCAGGCCGAGAGAATGCCGGCATTGGCCGCGCGGCGCGAGGGAAAGGAGGTGAAGAATTCCAGGTCCAGGCGCGGCACGCCCTGGATCGCCATGTCGAGAAACAGCACGCTGAAGGTCAGCACGCCGACCATCAGGGAGAGGATGCCGAGCAGGGCGAAGAACAGATCCCAGCGCTTGGCCCGCGCGATGATCGCGCGCACGGCGCGAATGGCATTGGGATCGGCAGCATTGACCATTTCAATACACCTCGCGGAAGCGCTTCTTCAGCCAGTAGCCGAGCAGGTTGAAGGCCAGCGTCATCAGGAGCAGGGTGAGGCCGGCGGCGAAGATGGTCTGGTAGCCGATCGAGCCGTGCGGCAGGTCGCCCAGCGCCACCTGCACGATGTAGGAAGTGATGGTGGCGCCCGGCTCGGTGGGGTTGAAGGTCAGGTTGGGCTGCATGCCGGCCGCCACGGCGAGGATCATGGTCTCACCCACCGCGCGCGAAATGCCGAGGATGTAGGCCGAGGCGATGCCCGAAATCGCCGCCGGCGTCACCACCCAGAGCGCCGTCTGCAGCCGCGTCGCGCCCATCGCGTAGGAACCCTCGCGCAGCGCCATCGGCACCGCGCGCATGGCGTCTTCGGAGAGCGAGGCGACGTAGGGAATGATCATGATGCCCATCACCAAACCGGCCGAGAGCAGGTTGAAACCGGGCAGGTCGGGGTAGATCTTCTGCAGCAGCGGCGTCAGGAAGGTCAGCGCGAAATAGCCATAGACGATGGTCGGCACGCCGCCCAGCAATTCGAGAAAGGGCTTGGCGATCTCGCGCACCTTGAAGCCGGCGAATTCGGAAAGATAGATGGCGATGACGGTACCCAGCGGAATCGCCACCAGCAGGGCCACGCCGGAACTGGTCAGGGTGCCCGAGAGCAGCACCATGATGCCGTAGTGGGCATCGTCGAACAGCGGCGTCCATTGCGTGTCGAACAGGAAATCCGACAGCGGCACGGTCTCGAAGAACACCCAGGATTCCTTGACCAGTACGTAGACGATGGCAACCGTGACGAACACCGAGAAGGCTGCCGCACTGAACAGCAGCGCCTCGATGATGCGTTCCTTGACGTGGCGCGAAGCCTTCTTGCGCAGCCGGTCGCTGACGCCGCGACCAAGGGACGCGGACGGCACCGGGCGGGAAGGCAGGACTGCGCTGGCGGTCATTACAGGGATCCGGGAGGGTTCTATTACAGTGCGCGATTATAGAGGCGCGCGGTAATCATGATCAGGGCGGGCGCCGCCTTGCCGGCAACGCCCGCTCCGCCAGTGAAGCGGCTTACTCCTTGGGGTTGCGCTTGAGCAGGTCGGCCACCTTGACGCCGACCTCGGCCTCGCCGCCGAAGGCCGTGCCGGTCTTCTTCTTGCTGAAGTTGTCGAGCGCATGCTTGTAGTCGGCGGCACCCAGCGGTACGTACTTGACTTCCTTGGCCAGCTTGCCGCCCTCCTTCAGGTAGAACTCGACGAATTCCCTGACCTCGGGCCTGTCCATGGACTTGGCGCTGACGTAGATGAAGATCGGGCGCGCCAGCGGCTCGTATTCGCCGGCCATCACGGCGTCAATTGAAGGCATCACGGCCTTGCCCTTGGGATTGACGATCGGCACGGCCTTGAGCTTGCCCTTGTTCTCGTCGTAGTAGGCGAAGCCGAAGAAGCCCAGCGCGTTGTTGTCGCGCGAAACGCCCTGCACCAGCACGTTGTCGTCTTCCGAGGCGGTGAAATCGCCGCGGCTGGACTTGGATTTGCCGTTGACGGCTTCGGTGAAGTAGTCGAAGGTGCCGGAATCGGCGCCGGGGCCAAAGAGCTTCAGCGGGGCATCGGGCCAGGCCGGATTGACCTGATTCCACTTGGTGATCTTGCCCTGGGCGCCCGGCTCCCACATCTTCTTGAGTTCGGCCACGGTCAGTTGCTTGATGAAGCTGTTCTTCGGATTGACCACGACCGTCAATGCATCGAAGGCCACCGGCAGTTCGACGTACTTGATGCCGGCCTTGGCGCAGTCTTCCATTTCCTTCTTCAGGATCGGGCGCGAGGCATCGGAGATGTCGGTCTCGCCGCGGCAGAATTTCTTGAAGCCGCCGCCGGTGCCGGAAATGCCCACGGTGACGCGGACGTTGCCCTTCTTGGCCTTCTGGAAATCCTCGGCCACCGCCTCGGTCACGGGGAACACGGTCGAGGAGCCGTCGATCTTGATCAGCGCCTGGGCATACACCGACGCCGAGGCAAAAGCAGCGGCAACAACAGCAGCAATTTTCAGGGACTTCATGAACAGACTCCTTTGTGCGATTGGATGAAACGGAGTCTAGACAGCCAATGTTACAGAGCCGTGAAATTGCCTGACTATTGTTGCGGTGCCTACTCGCCGAAGGCCTGCCGCACCGCGCCGGCGATCGCCTCGGCCTGGCCGGAGACGACGGCATCTTCGCGCCCCTCGACCATGACCCGCAGCAGCGGCTCGGTGCCCGAGGGTCGCAGTAGCACCCGCCCGCTGCCGTCGAGCGTGACTTCCGCCGCCTTCACCGCGGAATCGATGCCTGGATTGGCGGCCCAGTCGAAACCGGCCGGCATGCGCACGTTGATCAGCTTCTGCGGATACAGCGTGAGATCGGCACAGGCCGCGGCCAGGGTCTCGCCGCCCGCGCGCAAGGCGGCCAGCACCTGCAGCGCGGCGATGATGCCGTCGCCCGTGGTGTGGCGGTCGAGGCAGATGATGTGGCCCGAATTCTCGCCGCCCAGCAGCCAGCCCTGCTCCTGCATCATTTCCAGCACGTAGCGGTCGCCCACCCGGGCGCGGCCGAGGGCGATGCCGAGCCGGCTCAGCGCATGCTCGAAGCCGAGGTTGCTCATCTGCGTACCGGCCACGCCGGAGACCGGCAGGCTGCGCGCACGATGGCGGGCAATCACGTAGAGCAGCTGGTCGCCGTCGTAGAGGGCGCCCGCGGCATCGACCATGACCAGCCGGTCGCCGTCGCCGTCGAGCGCGATGCCGCAGTCGGCGCGATGTTCGAGCACGGCCGCGCGCAAGGCCGCGGGGGCCGTGGCGCCGACATTCAGGTTGATGTTGAGGCCGTTCGGCGTGTCACCAACGCCAACTATCTCGGCGCCGAGTTCATGGAACACGCTGGGTGCGACGTGATAGGCCGCACCATGCGCGCTGTCGACCACGATCTTGAGGCCGCGCAGGTCGAGGTCGTTGGGAAAGGTGCTCTTGCAGAATTCGATATAGCGCCCGCCGGCGTCATCGACGCGGCGCGCCTTGCCGAGTTTGGCCGATTCCATGCAGACCAGCGGCTGCTCGAGCCGCGCCTCGATGTCGCGCTCGACCGCATCCGGCAGCTTGGTGCCCTGCGCCGAAAAGAACTTGATGCCGTTGTCGTCGTAGGGATTGTGCGAGGCGGAAATCACCACGCCCGCCTGCAGCCGCAGCGCGCGCGTCAGGTAAGCCACGGCCGGGGTCGGCATCGGCCCACACAGCATCACGTCCACGCCCGCCGCGGAGAACCCGGCTTCCAGGGCGGCTTCCAGCATGTAGCCGGAAATCCGCGTGTCCTTGCCGATCAGCACGGCGGGCCGCTCGGCGCCCAGCCCGTCGCGCGCCACCAGCGCCTTGCCGGCGGCAAAGCCCAGGCGCATGATCAGATCCGGCGTGATCGGCAACTGTCCGACGCGACCGCGAACACCGTCCGTACCGAAATACTTGCGTCCCATTCAATAATCCTCCACAGCTTGCAATACGGCGAGCGCATCGCGCGTCGCCGCGACGTCATGCACGCGCACAATGCGTGCGCCGCTGAGTACCGCCAGCACATGCGCGGCGACGCCGGCATGGACCCGTTGCGCAGCGGGGCGCCCGGTGAGCAGGCCCAGCATCGACTTGCGCGACATGCCGACCAGCAGCGGCAGCCCAGGAACCAGCAGTTCCTCCAGGTGGCGCAACAGCGCGATATTGTGCGCCAGGGTCTTGCCGAAGCCAAAACCCGGATCGACCGCGATCCGGTTCAGGGCGATGCCCGCTGCTTCGGCAGCGGCCACACGCTCGCCGAGAAAGCTGGCGACCTCGCCGACGATGTCGCTGTAGTGCGGGTCGTCCTGCATGGTGTCCGGGGTGCCCTGCATGTGCATCAGGCAGACGGCGGCGTTGCTGGGGGCGACAATCTTTAGTGCACCCGGTGCGCGCAGCGCATTGATGTCGTTGATCATGTCGGCGCCGGCCGCCAGCGCGGCGCGCATCACTTCGGGTTTGAAGGTATCGACCGACAGTGCAACGCCGCTGCCGTGCAAGCCTTCGATCACCGGCAGCAGGCGATCAATTTCCTGCTGTGCCGCCACCGGAGGCGCCCCCGGTCGCGTCGATTCGGCGCCGAGGTCGAGGATCTGGGCGCCCTCTTCGATCAGGCGCAAGCCCAGTGCAGTGGCCGCCGCGGCATCGCCGTGCAGCCCATCGCCGGAAAAGGAATCGTCGGTCAGGTTGACGATGCCCATGATCAGCGGGCGCTCGGCATTGAGCACGAAGCGGCCGCAATGAAAATTCTGTGTCATGAAAAAACGCGGGCCGCCGAATCGGATCTGCTTCGGCGGCCCATCCAGGCTGTGGTGGCGATCAGGCCGGTGCCGGCGCGGTCGGCTCGGGCCCCGGCGCGCTGTCGCCGCGCGGGGCCGGCGGCGCGCTGGAAGGCTTGGGCGGACGCGGCGGCAGGCCGGCCATGATGTCGTTGATCTGGTCGGCGTCGATGGTCTCCATTTCCAGCAGCGCCGCGGTCATGGCCTCGACCTTGTCGCGGTTGTCTTCCAGCAGCTTGCGCGCCCGCGCGTACTGCTCGTCGAGGATGCGGCGAATCTCGTCGTCCACCTTCTGCATGGTGGATTCCGAGACGTTCTTGTGCGTGGTGACGGAACGGCCGAGGAAGATCTCGCCCTCCTCTTCGCCATAGACCATGATGCCCAGGCTTTCCGACATGCCCCACTGCGTCACCATGCGCCGCGCCAGATCGGTGGCGCGCTGGAAGTCGTTGGAAGCGCCGGTGGTCATCTGCTGCATGAATAGTTCTTCCGCGATGCGCCCGCCGAACAGCACGGTGATGGTGCTGAGCAGACGCTCGCGGTCCTGGCTGTAGCGTTCCTGGTCGGGCAACTGCATGGTCAGGCCCAGGGCGCGGCCGCGCGGGATGATGGTGACCTTGTGCACCGGGTCGGTCTTCGGCAGCAGCTTGGCCACCACGGCATGGCCCGACTCGTGATAGGCGGTGTTCTTGCGCTCTTCCTCGGGCATGACCATGGAGCGGCGCTCGGCGCCCATCATGATCTTGTCCTTGGCGCGCTCGAAGTCCTCCATGTCCACCAGGCGCTTGTTGCCGCGCGCGGCGAACAG
>JACPUD010000142.1 GCA_016192435.1 Rhodocyclales bacterium
CGCCAACAGCAAGATCGTCTCGTCCTCGATCACCACCAGCGACGGTGGTGCGTCCTTGTTGCAAGGCGTGGTGAACACGCTGATCCCGGCGGATTACAGCACGTCGGAGGGCACGCGCACCATCAGCTTCGGCGAGAAAGTACGCCTGGCCAAGGACTTCGTCACCGACACGTACAACACGGGCGATGGCACACCGGGTGCCGCAGTCATCGGCAATGCGACAACTGGCGACATCGTGCGCCTGGCCGACGATTATGCGGTGGAGGACTTCACCACCGACTCGGGCAGGCGGCTGTTGCAGGCCGGCGACAACGTACTGGTTGCCGACGGACATGACGCCACGAAGGGCGTTGAAGGCAGGGTCTACCAATATCTCGGCACCAAAGGGCGCCTCGATCTCGGCGCGCAGGACTATACCGACACCAGCAAGTGGAAGCTGATCGGCGGCGAGGCCGGCGAGGCGTACCGCTATATCGGGACGACTGCCAGCCTGGACCTGGGGCTGCAGGATTACAGCGACACGACCAGATGGAAGAAGCTCGCGGGAACCCCCGGTGCGGTGTACCAGTACATGGGCACGACGCAGGCGCTGAACCTGTCCAGCCAGGACTACACGGATCTCCGTTTCTGGAAGCCGGTCACTGAAACGCAGTTGATTCCCCAGGGCAACAACATCAGCGATTCCAACGCCATGGCGCTGGGTGGCCTGGTGGTCAGAAACGACGTCAGGAGCGACGTTGACGCGCACATTCTGAACGCCACCGTCACGGGCGGCAGTCTCACGGTCAGCGCGCTGGAAGACGCGGTGATACGCGCCGTCGCGGACAGTTCGGCCGAAGCACAGGGTGGCAGCGCCTACGGTACCGGCTCGACGCTGGCGGTGAACGGGACGATCGCGACGAACCTGGTGCTCTCGCAGGCGAACGCGTATATCGAGGGCTCGAGCGTCACGACGACGACGACGGGTGACATCGTTCTGGATGCGCAAAACACCTCGCAGATCGATGCGAAGACGCTGGCGTCGACCACCAGCGGCGATACCGCGGTTGGCGTCACGCTCGCATTCAACACGATTGGCTGGAAATCTCAGAACGTTCTCTACAACACCATTGATGCGCTACTGGGCACCAGCATAGGCGTGGAGGAATCCTCCGGGGTCCGCGCCTACATCAAGAACTCGACGATCACGGCCGGCGGTGACCTCACGCTCACGGCACTCTCGGAAGCGACCATCAACGCCGAGATCAGCAACGAAGCAAGCTCGGCTGCGTCAGGGCTGGTCAACGCATCGGGCATGAGCGTGGGCGTTGTTCTGGCGAGCAACATGGTCAGCAGCACGGCGAAGGCCTACATCGACGACACGGCGGGCGCGGTTTCGGTAGTGACAGCCGGCGGTGCGGTAACGATCAGCGGTGAAGACGCGGCGACGATCAATGCTGACAGCACGCTTGCATCGATGTCCAAGACATCGAGTGACGGCGGACTGAGCATCGCCGGCGCACTGGTTTCCACCATGCTGACGGACTACCGGTTCACGGTTCATTCCGGTACGCAGAACGTGCAAACGGGAGATCTGGTACGCCTGGATAACGGCGATATCTATCAGTACAAAGGCACCACGACCGCTGGCCAGAACCTGAATCTGGCGACTGTCCCCTACACCACCGCAACCGCGACCTGGCAACGCATACTGATCAACGATGCGCTGGATTTCATTGGCAACCTCGGCCTTAACGTAAGCACTTCCGACTCGACTGCGGTCGGCGGCCTGATCGTGCGCAACGACGTTAGGGGCGGCGTTGAAAGCTACATCAACAACATCGATCTGGACGCCGCCGGCAGCCTGACGCTGACCGCGCTCGAGACAGCGACGATACGCGCGGTCGATTCCAGCACGGTGACGTCGGTCGGCGGCAGCGTGCTGGTCGGCGGAGGTTCGTCCGCGATCAACGGGACGATCGCCACCAACCTGGTCTTGAGCAAGGCCAATGCCTACATCACCGCCAGCAGCATCACGACCACCAATGCCGGAGACGTGATCCTCGATGCGCAGAATACCTCGACCATCGAAGCGGACATCGATGCGACGACGGAATCGCGCGGGGTTTCGGTTGGTGTAATCCTCGCCTTCAATACCATCGGCTGGGCGAGCCAGAATGTACTGTACAACCTGGCCGACACCATCGCCGGATCGGATATCGCAGCCTCCGTGCCGGCAGAAGTGCGTGCCTATATCGCCAACTCGAATGTCGACGCTGCAGGCGGCCTGAGCATCACCGCAACTTCAGACGCGGCGATCGAGGCGAACATGGGAGCGACCTCGACCGCGATCAAGGCCACCCTTGCCAGCTCCAACGCGGTCAGCGTCGGCGCCGTGATCGGCATGAACAAGGTCAACACGCTGGTCCAGGCCTACGTCGATGGCGGCGCGACTGTCACCGCGGGCAGCGGCGACATCAATATTCAGGCGCAGGACACCTCCGCCATCCACTCCGTCGTAACAGCGGCATCGCTGTCGGTATCGGCGTCAACCTCGTCGGCCTTGTCGGTATCGGTCGGACTCAGCCTGGCTCGCAACGAAATCAAGAACGACATGACCGCATTCATGCGCAATGTCGGACTGGCCACCGCAACCAACGGCAGCGTCACGATAGGTGCGACGGAAAACGCCGACATCGACGCAACGTCGACGGCTTCCTCCGTTACCATCGCGTTGAGCGCCAGCGGCGGCAAGTCATTTGGCGGCGGCGGGGCGACGGCGGTCAACTACATCCGCGGCAAGTCGAACGCCTACATCGAAGGCAGTACCGTTTCCGCAACCGGTACCGGAGCGGGCGCCGTCACGGTGACCAGCGATAATGCCTCCAGCATCGACGCGAAAGTGGCGGCGATATCCGTGGCCGCTGCCGCGGGCGCCGGGTCCTCGCCGGCAGCATCCATAGGCTTTGCGCTGGCGCGCAACTTCATCGGCTGGGATTCGAGCGGCGGCGCTTCGGTCACCACGACCTACACCTCGGCTCAGCGGCCGACCACGCTCACGGCCGGCCAGACCGTCAAGATCCTCGACGGCGCCCGGGCGGGCGATATCTACGAATACGTCGGGTCAACGCTGACCGACGGCGACCCGAACACGACGGGGACCCAGACGGTCGATCTGACCACCCAGAACTACCAGGACAAGAGCGCCTGGAAGCAGATCAACGTCAATGCGTCGGCGCTGGAAGCACAGGCGTATATCAAGAATTCGAGCGTTACGGCATCCGGCGCACTGACGCTGGACGCCGATTCCACTGCAAGCATTGGCGCGATCGTGGTTGCCGGATCCGGGGCGTTGGCTGGCGGCGGCAGCACCGGCCTCGCGCTGTCCGGCGCGGGTGTGTATGCGGAAAACCGCATCAAGACCTACGTCAAGGCCTACATCGACGGCGATGGTTCCGCCGGCATCGGTGCCGCCAGCGCCAGCCTCACCGCAGATGATGCCTCAGGCATCGATGCGATCGCGGGCGCCGCCTCGGTGGCGGCCGCCATTGGCGGGAGCACGGGCGCCGCAGTGTCGATCGGCCTGTCGGTTGCGTTCAACGAAGTCAGCAACGAGGTCGAGGCCTACGTGCTCAACGCCGATCAGGGCCTGTCGACCAGCAGCGGCGATGTCACGATAACGGCCACGTCGCAGGGCCAGCATTTGTTCGACCTCACGCTGGGCGGCAGCCTGACCACGGCCAATCTGGACGATGCCGCCAAGGCCGACCAGGACAATCCGGATACGACGGGCGCCAACGAAGCGACAACGGACGTGAGCGCGGACATGGTCTTCCTCGGTCAGTTGCGCACCGCGCTGAATTCCGCGCTGAACACACAGGGCAAGGCTTCACTTGCGATCGCCGATACGGTCGCCACCGCGGCCATGTATACCACCGGAGACGGGTCGCGAGACCTGCGCGAAGGCACCAGCGTCAAGCTCGCGGCGGATTATGCAGGCGGCGGCCTGGCGGGGCGCGTATACCGGTATATCGGCGCCAATGCGGACGCGGTCAACCTTGGTACGCAGAATTTCGCGAATACTGCCAACTGGCTGCAGGTCGACAAACTGAAGCTTTCGACACTGGTGGAAGGCAAGACCTGGGCACTGCTTTCGCCTGATGGCACGTCGTATGTGCTTGAAGCGAGCGGCACCACCCTCAAGGTCTCGAAGAACACGATCAACGTCGTTTCCGCGGCGGCTTCGCTGGCGGCGGGCTTCGGTGGCTCCACGGGGGTCGCCATCAGCGGCGCGGGCGCCGTGGCGCAGAACGTCGTTCTCACCAAGACCAATGCCTATGGCCAGAACAGCATCATCGACAGCGCCGACGACGTCGCGCTGAGCGCGGCCAGTACTTCCACGATTTCCTCTGCGGTGGTCGCCGCCTCGCTCGCCATAGGCGGCGGCGGGTCAACGGGCGTCGGTGCGTCGATCGGCGTATCAGTGGCGCAGAACTTCATCGGCTGGACGCCAGGCGCGAGCGTCTCGACCCCGGCCCAGGTGCAGGCATACCTCCGCGACACGAGCGTACAGGCCGACGGCAACCTGACCCAGACGGCGGTGGCCAGCCAGACCATCAATTCCGCGGTACTGGCGGGCTCTGCCGCAATCGCGGCTGGCGGTACCGCGGGCGTAGGCGTCAGCGGTGCGGGCGTCTGGGCCGAAAACAAGATCGGCGTGGACGTGAAGGCCTACGTCGACGGCGATCGCAGTACGGTGACCACCGGCGTTTCCGCCGACAGCATTAGCCTTTCTGCTGCGGATACGTCCACCATCAACGCCTTGGCCGGTGCTGCGTCGCTGGCGGCTTCGCTCGGCGGCACCGCGGGTGTATCGGTATCGGTCGGCGTCTCGCTGGCGCGCAACACCATCACCAGCAACGTCGAGGCCTATATCAAGAGCGCGGACGCTACTTCGGCCAGTACAACCGACTATGGCGTGACGGCGACTGCGGGCGGAATCAGCCTTTCGGCAACTGAAACAGCGACCATCAATTCAATCTCCGCGGCGGCCTCGCTTGCGGCCGGCATTGGCGGCACAGCCGGCATCGCAGTCAGCGGCGCGGGCGCCGACGCGGCCAACGTCATCCTGACCAAGACCAACGCCTACGTCCAAGACAGCGCGCTCTCCAGCACGGGCAACGTCGCCCTCAACGCCGCCAATACGGCGACCATCAACGCCGCGGTCGTCAGTGCATCCTTCTCGGCCGCGATTGGCGGTACGGCGGGTGTCGGCGCCTCGATCGGCGTCGCACTGGCGCGCAACTACATTGGCAAGCAGCTGGACGGCACCAGCGCCCCCGCCGAAGTGCAGTCCTACATTTCGAATTCGAGTGTCAATGCCGGGGGCAGTCTCGCCTTGACGGCGATCTCCAACCAGACCATCAGGACCAATGTGCTGGCCGGATCGGTCGCCCTAGCCGGTGGCGGCGTGTTCGGTGGCGCGCTCGCCGGCGCCGGCGCCAGCGCGACGAACGACATCGCGGTAAAGGTCAGGGCTTATGTCGACGGCGACGGGTCGACCGGAATCTCGGCTACCAGCGTCACCCTAAGCGCGCACGACACTTCGACGATCAGTTCGACCGTCGGCGCTGCGTCGATCGCGGCTTCCGTTGGCGGTGTCGCCGGCGTTTCCGCCGCGGTCGGGGTTGGTCTGGCGAAGAACACCATCGCCAACCAGGTCGAGGCCGCCATCAAGAACGCGGACACCGGTGTCACCACAAGCTCCGGCGCGATCACGCTTGACGCCCTCGAGACCGCGACCATCACCGCGACCTCTGCGGCGGCGGCGCTTGGCGCCGCAGTGGGCGGCGTGGCGGGCATCGCGATCAGCGGTGCGGGCGCCGACGCGATCAACGTCATCCTCAACCAGACCACCGCGCATATCGATTCCAGCAATGTCACGAGCGCCGGCAACGTGGTGATCGGTGCGTCGGACACCTCGACCATCCTGGCACAGGTGGTGGCTGCTTCGGCATCGATTGCGGTGAGTGGCACGGCCGGCATCGGCGCATCCATAGGCGCTTCGCGCGCACGCAACCTGATCGGCTGGAAGCTCGATGGCACCAAGCAGCAGGCGCAGGTCCAGGCGTATGTGCTGGACTCGAGCATCACTTCGGGTGGCGACCTGACGCAGACCGCGACAGCCAGCGCAACCATTACCGCCACGGTTTTGTCCGGTTCGGTCGCGGCTGCGGGCGGCACGGTCGGCGTAGCCGCGAGCGGCGCAGGCTCCAGCACCGAAAACAAGATATCCACCCTGGTCGCAGCCTACATCGAAGGCGATGGCGCTACCGGGATTCTGGCCAACAACGTCAGCCTCAGGGCAGACGATACTTCCACCATTACTGCAACGGCTGGATCCGCGTCGATGGCTGCGGCGTTCGGTGCGGTCGGCGTGTCGGTATCGGTTGGACTGGGCTTGGCGAACAACGAAATCAGCAATGTCGTCGAGGCGTACATCAAGAATGCCGAAGGCAACAGCAGCCTGACAACCGATGCCGGCGTGACCACGCGTTCCGGTGGCGACATCACGATCGAGGCCGTCGAAAGTGCCACCGTGACAGCTACGGCGGTGGCGGCCAGTGCCGCGCTTGGCGGCGGCATCGTCGGCCTGAGCTTCAGCGGGGCGGGCGCGGACGCGAAGAACGTTATTCTCACCAAGACCAACGCATATGTGGAAGGCAGCGATCTGTCCAGCGGTCGGCACACCGTCCTGCTGGCTTCCGATACTGCCGCCATTACGGCGCAGGTCCTGTCCCTTTCCGCGGCCGCCAGCGGTGGCCTAGTTGCGGGGGCCGTGTCGGTCGGTTCGTCCACGGCCAGCAACCTGATCGGCTACACGCTCGCGGGTGTGCAGACGCCGGCCGAGGTGCAGGCATATGTGAAGAATTCACGCATTGTCGCCGGCGGTTCGCTGACCCAGACCGCGACCTCGAGCGCAACCGTGACAGCCAATGTTGCCGCGGGCTCCGTGGCGATCGCCGGCGGCGCGGTGGCGGCTGCCGGTGCAGGCGCCGGTGCGGACGTGAGGAACAAGGTAAGCACCAAGGTGTATGCGTACATCGATGGCAACAGTGCGCGTGGCGGCGGTGTCTCGGCCGCCACAGGCGTCGCGCTTTCCGCGACGGATACATCGACAATTACGGCGAGTTCCACCGCCGCATCGGTGGCCGGCTCTGCCGGCCTGATCTCGGGGTCGGTCGCCATCGGGGTGGGTCTGTCGAGCAACCTCATCGCAAATGACGTCGAAGCCTTCATCCGTTCGGCGACGGTATCGTCCAGCGCGGGCGGGGTAAACATCCAGGCGCTGGAGACCGCGACGGTATCGGCCACTGCGCAAGCGGCCGCCGTTGCCGCCAGCGTGAGCCTTGGCGTCTCGCTTGCGGGCGGCGGCGCGTCTGCCGATGCCACCGTGCTGACGACCACCAGGGCGTTCGTGGAAACGAGCACCCTGACGCTCAATGCCGATCTCGTCGTCAACGCGAGAGATATATCCACAGCCACCTCTCTGGTCAGCGCGACGTCCTCCAGCGTTGGACTGATCGCGGCGGCCGCCTCGGGGTCGGTTGTAAGCGCCACCGTCAACCCGACGGTAGACGCCCATGTCACGGGCTCCACCGTCACCGCGAACAACGTGACCGTCAGCGCGAGCGCGCAACCGAAAGCGGATGTCACTGCCACGGGCTTGACCGTCAGCACCGGAGTCTCCGTGGGCGTTTCCAGGGCGGACGTCACGCTCGCCCCCGTTGTGACGGCCACCGCCGGCGGCACGATGACCGCCAACAGCCTCAGCGTCTCGGCGAGTCATCTGCTGCCAACGAGCGGCAAATCCGCGAACGCATTTGCCGGGGCCAGCACCGGTGGATTGCTGATCGGCGTTTCCGCCACGATCGCAAGAGCATCCAACAACGCCCAGGTGGCGGCGGCAATCGCCGACAGTTCGACCCTGAACATCGCCGGCAACGTCAGCGTGGCGGCCAGCAACAACACGCGGCAGGACGCCGAGGCAACCGCTGCCGCGGGCGGCATACTCGCCGCCGGTGTCGCCGACTCGAAGTCCTCCTCGAACACGTCGAACCGCGCCACCCTGGGCGCGAACGTGACGCTGACCGCGAGCAATCTGAGCGTCGGCGCCGTCGGACGCGACGCCAATTATGCGACGACCACGGCCGGCAGCGGCGGCGTCGCCGCAGGGGCCTCGGCCAAGGCCGCTACCTCCGGCACGAGCGCCACGCTTGCCTCGATCGGCGCCAGCAGCAACGTCAACCTCTCCTTGCGTGGGACAGGCGAACTGAGCCTGTCGGCCGACCACACGGCGGCCCTCAACACGCGCGAGAAGACCGACGCGGGTGGAGTGATTGCGGGCGCCGGCGTGACCGTGGACAACGAAGTGATCGCCACAGTTGATGCCACTATCGGGGCGTCCGCTACGGTTCTCGCACGCGAAATCGATCTCTCCGCGACGAGCAACGTCGACAAGCCGACCTTCGCGGATGTTCCGAACCCGAATCCACTCCTTGCGCTTCTGATCCCGACAGTCTCCACGCCCAACGTCAAGGGCTCGACCGGGGGCCTCGCGAGCGCTGCGGGCATCTCGAGTGACTTCCGCATCACCCTCAATACCAATGTCACCGTCGGCGCATCGGCCAACGTGCAGACGGTCGGGGTGATCACCGACCAGTCCTTGATCAGGATGCGCGCGTACAACAACATCGTCGCGCAGGACAAAGTGTCGTTCGTATCCGGCGGCGCGCTCGCGGGCGCCGGAGCCAACGCCAAGATCCGCACGCTGGCCGACGTCGCGCGGGTCACGAGCGGCGACGGCGCAACGCTGGTCAGCAAGGGCGCGCTCGAGCTCTCGGCGCGCGGCACGGGCAACGTGGTGCAGAAGATCAGCGTCGACGTGTTTGGCCTGGGTACGCTCGTCGTCGGCGAGTCGCGCATCGACGTCAATCCGCTGAACGAGGTGACCATCGGCAGCGCCGCGATCACCGCCTACGGCGACCTGAAGATTTCCGCGGGCCGCGACACCGACTTCAATTCCGACCGCTACACGCTCGAGTCGCGCTACGACGGCCTGGCGGGCAGCCTGGTGCCGATCGACAGCGTCGACGCCAAGGCTTTCCTGATCCAGGAGAACCGGATCAACATCGGGCTCAATGCTCACCTGAAGGCTGCGGGCCAGGCGAAGCTGCATGCCGAGCGTGACAGCATCAACGATCTCACGGCCAAGGCGAAGATTACGAGCTGGACGAGTGCGATCGGCGACGGGCTGCTGGCGCTCACCGGCGGCGGCGCCGACCAGTACAACGGCCACCTGCTGCAGGAGGCGCATGGCACGATCACCAACAACGGTCTGGTGGAAACGGGCCTGACCCGCAATGTGTCTCTGTCGCTGAATTCCTGGAATGTGCAGGCTGGCACCGTGAGCGGCACGGGCAGTGACGGCGTCACCTTTACGACGTCCCAGGAGATCCAGAGCAGCACGCTCGGCATCGATCTGAGAAATGCGAAGGATCTGCTCGCCAGGTACGGTTCGATCGACGCGAAGCTGCGGGCGTTCTACTCGAGCGAGGTGACCCGCATCCAGCAGGAGATGATCGACAAGGGCCTGGGCTATTTCGAGAGCGACGGCGTCACCTTCACGCCGGTCACGAGCTACGTCATGACCGTGACGGTGGACCCGATCAGGGCGCAGGCCGGGCGCATCGACGTGCGCGGCGACCAGCTACTGGGTGGCGGCCGCTGGATCGCGCCGACCGACGCGAGCGTGACGATCACCAACAACACGCCGGCGTTCGTTAACCTGAAGGGCATCACGATCCCGGACGAGGTCGGCCGCCTGTTCTTCAACGGCGGGCTGGTCGGCACCAATACCTCGATCACCGCGGAGAACACGCGCAACGTAAACGACGACAACTCGCGCACCTCCACTTACGCGGACACCACCGCGCAGACCCTCGGAACACCGACATTCACCCTGCTGCCGACCGACGCCACGAGCGGGTTTGCCGAGCCGACCATCACGGTGACGAACGCGCTCGACGTGGATGACGTGACCGACGGCAACACCTACGTTCCACCCAACATCACAGTGCTCGGCCCGAGCCAGGGCGGCGTCGGCATCAGCAACCTGAGCGGCAAGGTGTTCATCAATTTCGGCAGCGGGGCCTTCGTCGCCCAGGGGTCTGTCACGGCCAAGAACCTGACCGTCACTGGTACCGGCAACGTCTATATCGACGGCGTGGCGCAATTTGCCCAGGGCGAACCTGCGTCGGTCTGGGGTGGCGTGACCCACGGCACCACGTCCGACGGCATCACCGCGAACGGCGTCATATCGGCAGAGACCGGCGACCCGACCAAGATTGCCAACCTGCTCGCCCAGGGACCGACCGCGACCGGCAGCATGATTGCGCGGCAGATATTCATCCGCGCCAACATCATCAACGTCAACGGCCTGATCCAGAGCGGCAAGGACAACTACACGCTCAATCTTGACTCCACCGCGGCCGACGAGGTGCGCACGAAGATCAACCAGGGCTTCGGCGGGACCTTCAAGCTCAACCAGGTCTCGGCAGCGACCGGCGGCGACTTCAACGTCTGGTTCAACACGGCCACGCAGAGCTTCGAGGTGCGGGACGTGACCGTCGCCGGCGGCAACGTCCAGCTCGAAGGCAAGATAGTCAACACCGGCAACGGCAAGATCCGCGTCCTGTCCGGGTACGGCCAGATCAACGTCCTCAACACCACGACCTTCGGGGTTCAGGTCAGCAAGCTCGATGCATCGCAGCGCGGTGGCGGCACGCTGGTGATCATCGACAAGGCGAAGTTGTCGGGCGGCAACCCGACCTCGACGATATGGACGCGGGCGCTCGACGAGAATAACAATCCGATCGGCTTGGACCCTACGGGCAACCATACCTACTCGCCGTCTGCCGAGATGCGCTATGGCTGGGCGGTGTCCTGGGGCACGCGGACCGTTGAAAAGATCCATCGCGAGAGCAGCAACTGGCTCGGCCTCATCAACCTCGGCTCGTTCGACGAGTCCGGCAAGACGGTGGAAAACATCGGCGCGCCGACGCTGGAAGGCGGCGCGGGCTTCTACTACAACGAGACGAACTCGTCGCTGCAGAGCGACCCCTACAACTACAGCCTGACCTCGGTCCAGACCAATTCCACCGATCCTGAGGCGCAGTGGCGCGAGACGTACCACGAGGTCCGGTCATCCTGGTACGGCAAGAAGACCTACATCACCGATTACCAGAAGCGGGTCGACACCAAGAATGTCGCGCACCACGACATCAGCGCGCACCGCGACATCGCGATCGAGTTCTTCGGCGGCGCCGAGGCGACTGTCAACGTTTCCTCCACCAGCAGCGGCGACGTGGTAATCGGCAATATTCTGAACACGAGCGGCACGACCACCATCACCTCGGGCGGCGCCATCCGCATGGCCGGCACCGACGGCGCGATCGGCGGCCGCCGCGTCGTACTCACCGCCGCGTCCGGCATCGGCACGGACCAGCGCGCCGTCACGACCAACGTCACCGATACTGCCAGCTCGAGCCTGTACGCGGTCACGACCAACGGCAACGTGAACATCGTCGAGCGCTCGGGTGATCTCTCGGTAGACCAGATCAAGGCGACTGCAGGCGGCAACGTCAACATCGTCGTGCCGCAGAACCTGTTTGCCGCGACCGGCAGCGACCTCGCCGTGCCCCTCGACGCGGGCCTGGTGCAGGGCAGCCGCATCAACATCGACACCTCGGGCGGCACCACCAGCCAGGGCGGCGGCGTGGGCAACAGCACGGCCGCGCCAATTGTGGTCGAGTCGGGCAATCTGCTGAAAGACACGGTCACCGTCAATGCCAATGGCAATGTGTTCCTGAAAGAGAAGACGGGTGACCTGCACCTCAAGCAGATCAACGCCAGCGGCGGTACGGTGTGGGTGAACGTCGCCGCCGGCGGCCTGATCGACGCCAACAATTCGCAGACGGTAGACGAGCGCATTCGCTCCCAGTTGGAGGGCGGCCTGTGGAGCGACCTCGGCCTGACCGCCGATACCGGCGCCAACCAGAAGGTACTGGATGCGATCGCGGGCTTTAAAACGACCAAGGAGCAGGAGTACCGGAGCTACTGGAAATACCGCAACTCGCAGACGGACCCGTCGACCTACCAGTCCAACTTCGTGGTGCAGCTCGCCGCCGACGACGAGGCCTACTACCGCAATGTGCTCGGCTACGACAACGCGGCCATCACCACGCTCGTGAACAAGCTGACCCAGGAGTACCACGAGCTGCATACGCGCTACGGCAGTTACGGCGACACGTATAACGCAACGTTCAGCTATACGCTGACGACGGCCGAGGACACCGCGCTGCGCGGCAGCATCAAGATCTGGACGCCGGAGGAGCTGTTGTTCTCGATGAGTGGCGGCGTACTCAAGGCGACAGCGGACACGGTCTCGGTTCTTGAGGATCCGAATATCAAGGGCACGGACGTCACCATCATCGCCAACAGGGGTATCGGCAACACGACCGGCAAGGTGGTGATCGACATCGCGCACGTAAAGGCCATCGATTCCTCGACTGGCAAGCCCTACGGCCTGAGTTCCGACGAGCGCATCGCCTTCTCCGCCGCCGATCGTCCGGACATCACCTACATCGTCGGCAACATCGTGGGCAGCAGCGCCTCCCCGGTGACCTTCAACTTCACGCAGGGGACCTCAGACACCATCACCCGGCTCGACGGTGGCAGCTTCATCACCGACGGCTTCTCGGTCGGGCGCAAGGTTTATGTCGAAGGCGTCTCGCTCAATGCCACGGCGAAGGGCGTTTTCTACGAGGTGGCTTCGGTCACTGCGGGCACGATCACTCTGAAGTCCGATGTGCGACTGGCAGCCACCGAGACCTCGATGGTCGCGGTCCTCTCCCCGGTGATCGCCGATCCGACCGGCCAGTTTGCGAGCGTCCTGAAGATCGGCATCGACCAGCGCGACGACGTGAACGCCGACGTCTCCGGCAATCTCAATGTCACGGCGGGCGCCAACATCTATTTGGGTACGCTCGGCGGCTTCAACATCCAGGCTGTCACCGCCGTCGACGCAGTGCGCATCAAGGCGAAGAACGACATCGTCAACGCTGCGTCCTCGGGCACCAACATCACCAGCAGCGACCTGATTCTGGAGTCCGGCCAGGGCGGCATCGGTACCTCGGCGAAGAATTTCAGTGTCCTGCTCTCTGTCTCGGGCGGCCTGCAGGGCACGCTCACCGCGCGGGCGCTCAACGACGTCTACATTTCGAGCAGCGGCGATCTGAAGATCGCCGGCGTGCAGTCACAGAACGCGGGCATCCATCTCACGACGACCGGTTCGATTCTCGACGGACTGAACAGCGAAGCACCGAAGCTTGCCGGCAACGTGATCGACCTCACGGCCGGTGCGGCCATCGGTTCTGCGACCAACTGGCTGGAGTCCGACCACACCATCTCCGGCACGCTGCATGCGACCGCTGCCGGCAGCATCTGGCTGCGCGAGGTCGACGGCAACATGAACGTCGATCGCATCACGTCGACGGGCGGCGACGTCAACTTGCGCTCTCACCTGTCGGTCGTCGACGCGTCGACCGCGACCGGCGAATCGACCGCCAAGCCGGGCGCCGACATCCTCGCCAACAACAACGTTACGCTGACCGCCGACGTCGGCGCGATCGGCATCTCGGGCAACGACCTCGACATCGACAGCGCACGCGGCGGCTCGGGCAACCTGACCATCACCAGCTTCCTCGGCGCCAACATCATCGAAGTTGCGGGCGACCTCAGCATCGACCGCATCACGGCCGGCTCGGCCTACACCGCCTTCATCGCGGCTCCGGATGGCCGCATCCTTAACGGCCGCTCGAGCGGCAGCAACGTGCTCTCAGGCAAGGCTTATCTCTTCGCCAAGAGCGACATCGGCACCTCGACCAAGGCCTTCTTCACCGAGGTCGGCAACATCGAGGGCCAGTCGACCAACGGCAATGCCTACATCACCAACACCGGCGCGATGACCGTCGGCGGCGTCACGGGCGCAGCGGTCGGCATCGACGTCAATGGCGCGGTGAACATCACCACCATGAGCCCGCTTAAGGTCAAGACCAAGATCAAGTCCCAGGGCGACATCAACCTGACGTCGAACGACGGCGCTGGCGGTACCGACACGATGGACATCGGCTACGACGAGTCGGGCAACGCGGTTGCGGGCGTCGAGCTGGAGTCCGTGGCCGGCCGGGTGCTGCTGCACGCCGGCGACGGCTTCCGGCTGAGCAACTCGGCGCTGCTGCGCGGCACCAGCGTCGAGATCCACACCGACGACAGCGGCTCGAGCGGCGGCGATAGCGGCGGTTCGGTCGAGATCTACGGTTCGATCGACGCCAGCCAGGTCGACCTCTACGGCGGCGCCGGGGACGACACGTTCGTCATCCCGGTATCGGCCAGCAAGGCGGGCAGCACGATGTCCATACACGCTGGCGACGGCACCGACAAGGTTTATGTCGGCAGCAACGCTACCACGGCAGGCAACACTGGCGGCAATGCGAATGGCATCACCGAGAAGCTGATAATCGACGGCGAAGCGGGCAGCGACCTGGTCATCGTCGACGATACGGCGGAAACCGCGGTCACCAGCTTGGTGTCCGACCGAGAGACCGTCGCTACGGTCAGCTACGGGCGGCTGACGGGCCTCGCCGCGGGCAACATCCTCTACCGCAACCTGGAGACACTTGACGTCAACCTGGGCGACGCCGGCAATAGCGCGCAAATAAAGAGCACCGAGTCGGGCACGACGATGAACCTGCGCACCGGCTCGGGCATCGATCAGGTTACGGCCGGCAGCACCACCAGCGACTCGACCAGCACGGTCAACGACCTTTCGGGCGCCCTGGTGCTCGATATGCAGGGCGGCACCACCGACGTGCTGCGGGTCAACGACTCGGGCGACACCACGGCCAACAGCGGGACGCTGACGGCGACCCTGGTGGGCGGACTTGGCACCGCCGGCATCACCTATTCCAACGTCGAGACGCTGAACCTCGACCTGGGCGGCGGCGTGGACGGCTTCACGATTGCGAGTACCCATGCGAACCGCACCAACCTGCGCTCGCAGGATGGTGCCGACAACATCCTGGTCCAGACGGTGGCGGGGCGTACGACGATTGATGCCGGTCTTGCCGGCGATACCATCACGGTAGGCGACGCGACGCATACCCTCGTCGGCATCGTCGAACAGCTCGATATCACCGGCGGCACGGAAGCGGGCGACACCCTGACTATCGACGACCGTGCGGCGACGGCAGGCCTCACCGGCCGGATTTACACGGCCGGGCTGGCCACCGACGTGGCTGGCGTGGCCGGGTTGGGCATGACAATCGGCCTCAACTACACGGGCATCGACAACTTCAATCTCATCCTGGGCAAGGGGGCGGACAACCTGTTCGTCGAGGGCACGAACACCGCGACCAATGTCATCGATGGCTATCTGGGCAACGATGTCATCAATATTGGTTCGATTTCTGGCGTGACCTCGATCTACGGTGACCGGATCACCGACACCAGTCCCTTGACGGAGAAGGGCCTCGGCGGCGAGGACATCATCCGCGTCAATTATGGCCAGGACGGCAGGCAGACCTTCGACAACGGCATCGCGGCGCTGCTAACCATCGGCGGTGGCGAGGACGACGACCTCCTCGAGATCGGCCTCTCGGGCAAGCTTTCCACCCCGACCACCAATCCGCCTCAGTCGCGGATCAAGGTCGACAGCGCCTCCGCGTATCCGACCGATCTCGGGTCGGACCGGATGAACGTTTACGGCACGAACCAGAACGACCTGTTCCTGTTCCGGCCGCATGCGATCATCGCCTTGCAGACCGATGCCGATGGCAACCGGGTCGCCGGCGGCGGAGTCGAGCGGATCGACTACACCACGGTGAGCGGCGGCATCACGATCTTCGGCCGCGATGGCGACGATGTCTTCGCCATGGACGACACCAGTTCCGCGCTCACCGTCTACGGCGACGCCGGCGCGGATACCTTCCAGGTCGGACAGATCTTCAAGGCACCGCGCGACGCCAACGCCGGCCTCGCCACCGAGGACCAGTTCCCGACCACGCTGACCACGCGCGGCTACCTGAGCAACGGCGTCAGCTTCGACGCTTTCCTGCATGGCGGCGCGGGCAACGACACCTTCACGATCTACCACAACAAGGCCAATATCTTCCTCTATGGCGAGGAAGACGACGACACCTTCACGGTGCGTGCCTTCGTCGCGGTGGACCCGAACGACCCGCTCAAGCCGATCACCAACATCAATGGTGGCAAGGGCAAGGACCTCATCACCTATACGGTGAACGCGCCGGTGCACATCGACGGCGGCGACGGTTCCGATACGCTGATCGTGGTGGGTACGGAATTCGCCGACAAGTTCGTGGTGACCGACACCGGCGTCTATGGCGCGGGCCTGTTCGTGACCTATGCCTCGATCGAGAACATCGTGGTCGACGCCCTGGAGGGCAATGACCAGTTCTTCATCGCCAGCACGCCCGAAGGGGCGACGGTCAGCACCATCGGCGGCAAGGGCAGCGATACGTTCAACGTCGCGGGCAACCTGACGAGCGAGCCGATCGACGTGGTGAGCAATGACCTGCTCGGCCACAGCGGGATGATCGACCTGAGCATCCCGACGGCGAATTCGACCGACACCAGCTACCAGAACATCTTTGTCCCGGATATTTCCGCCAGCATCATGGATAACGAGTCCGCCGGCATCGCACTGACGATGCTGGGAGGGCTGCTGCGCGTGTTTGAAGGCAACACCACCAACGCCTTGGTGCGGTCGCAGTACTCGGTGGTGCTTACCCGCTCGCCGCGAGAGGACGTCCGCGTAACCGCCTCGCCGAGCGCAATCAAGCAGTCCGAGTCGCTGGCGGGCGGCAAGGGCATCGCGCTGAACGGCAGCGAAGCCGGCACCACGCTGCTTTTCGACCGGACCAACTGGTTCATTCCGCAGATCATCACGGTCACGGCACCCGCCGACGTCCTCGCCGAAGGCCGCCGAATAATCAACATCCAGCACACGGTGGTGCAGGGCGCCGATATCTCCGACGGCGGCGAGTACGACGCACTGGCGGTACCGTCCCCGGTAGTCGAGGTGTTCGACGACGATGCTGCGGGCGTAGTGATCACCCCGGCGCTCAATGGCGAGGTGATCGTCAATCAGGATGGCCTGGTGACACTCGGGGCGAACGCCGATTCCTATTACGTCACCCTGACACGCGAGCCGTCCGCGGATATCGTCCTCGAACTCGACGTCCAGCCAGATGACAACGGTATTGAACAGGTAGTGACGAAGGACTCCGGCGGCACGCCGATTTCCTCGCTGACCTTCACCACCGGCAACTCAGCCGATGCGACATACTGGTCCAAGCCGCGCTTGGTGAAAGTGGTTGCCGCCGATACCGGCACGGCGCTCCAGGGCACGCAGTTCGCGCGCATCCTGCACAAGGTGGCCGACGCCAGCGTCGCCAGCTTCTACAGCCTCGACACGGACGACGTGGCGAGCGGCCTCCGTGCCAAGGTGGCGGGCGACCTGACCGGCCAGTACACGGCCAGTGTCACCGGATCGACGATCACGATTACCGGCAAGGCGGCATTCACGGCGACCAGCCCGGATGGCAGCATCACGTCCATCTCCGGGGCGGAGTCCGCCTACAGCATTGCGAACGTCACGCCGACCGGCACGGTTACTGCGGGCGACACCTATACGCTTTCGGTAAATGGCAAGCTGGCCAGCTATGTGGCCGGCTCCAATAGCGATGCGCTGACCCTTGCCGCCGTCGTGAATGGCCTCAAGAGCGCCTACGACGCCAATGCTGTTTCCGGCGTTACGGCGGTCGCCGACGTTACCGGTACGCCATTCCTGAGGCTTACCGGAGACGGCACGGTCACGGCGTTTACCGCCCGTCTTGTTCAGTCCAATGCGTCGTCGGCGACGATCGCCGGCACCCCGGTGTCAGACAGCTACGGCAAGGTGACCGTGCAGGTCCCGGCGGGTACTGTGGGCGCGGGCGACACCTGGACGCTCAACCTCGGCGGGTCAAGCTTCAAGTATGTCGCCGGCAAGAACGGCGAGATGACGGCGCTGCCGTCTATGGATGTCACCGTGACCGACAAGGACGCACCGGGCATCCTCGTGACGCAGTCGGGAGGCGACACCCGCGTCACCGAGTCCACCGACCTGGTCTTCCTGGGCGGCGGCGAAGTCACCAGCACCACTGG
This sequence comes from Rhodocyclales bacterium, assembly GCA_016192435.1. GTDB lineage: Bacteria > Pseudomonadota > Gammaproteobacteria > Burkholderiales > Rhodocyclaceae > Sulfuritalea. The sequence continues at coordinate 18,328 of JACPUD010000142.1, forward strand.
ATCGGGCCGTGCGCTGCAGATCACCACCCCCACCAATGCCGTAACCCTGGAATTCTCGATTACCGAGAGCCCTTCCGCCCTGACCGTGTCTGGCGGCAAGGGAACCATCAGCGGTACCCAGGTCTGGACCCAGGCCGACGTCCGTTTGAGCGGGTCGGTCCTGGCAGGCAGCATCTGGACGCTGCGAGTGGAAGGCACCAACATCTCGTATACCGCAGTCGCCAACGACGGCCTCTCCGAGGTCGCTGCCGGTCTGAAGGCGGCGCTCACGACGCAGCTGGGCTCACTCGGCTACACGATCTCCGACCCGACATCCGGCACCGGGGTCACGGTCGCGAAGAGCAGCGGCTTTACCGCCAAGATGATCAGCGGCAACGCGGAGATCACCGGTGCCTCCGCCTGGCGCAATCCGACCGTTGCCTTCGGCGGCACGGTGGGCAGCAGCGAAGTCTGGACCATCCGGCTGAATAGCACGAATTACAGCTACACCACGGCATCGAACGGTTCGGACACGCTGCAGACGGTGGCAAACGCGCTGGCCGCCAAGCTGATTACCAGCGGCGGCGGGCCGCTGGCAGCAACCGATGTCGCTGTCGTCGCGCTGACCCAGTTCGTCGCCAACTTCGGCGCCTCCGAGCTGAACGAGGCGGCTGGCACGCACGATTCCATCTACACCGCGCAGTCGATCGAGATCGATACCTGGAACATGCAGGACAACGCCGATATCCTCGCGGCGACCACGCGGCCACACGTCACGATCCATGGCACCGGCAACGGGCAGACGGACGTCTACAAGTTCAGCGTCACTGCCGACATGCTGACGACGGGCGGCGGCGGCGTAGATGCGACCTTCGACATCGACCATGGCTTCGATTACTACGACAGCATCTTCTGGGCGAGCCAGTTCAACCTGTACAAGGGCGACGGTTCGCTGATCGCTCGTGGCCAGGGCTACTCGAATCCGTACGATCCGCTAATGGGCGCCGGCGGCAGTACGACCTGGCTGGATGATTTCCTCGCTTACACCTTCACCGTGGCGGGAGACTACTACGTCGAGGTGACCAACTGGATCCCGCTGGCAGGCAATTCAAACGGCCTGCCGAACGGGGTGGATTATGACCTGCACGTTTCCATGGAAGGCCACAAGACCGCGAACTTCGTCCTCGAAACGAAGCCGGTCCTCAAGCTCGGCGACGGAGTCCAGAGCGTGGATGCGGCCAGCAACTGGTACACATTCTTCGATCCGAAGGTCGGCAATGGCGTAGATATTCAATCGACCACGCCATACGTGAAGATCAGCGGCTCCGGCGACGGCAGCACCGACAGCTATTCGTTCACAGTCACCGCGGCCATGCTGACGCAGCCGGGCGGAACGACGGGAACCACACAGGCGGAATCGCCGGGCCATACCTATTACACGAGCGCCGACGTCCAGCTGTCGGGCCGGGTGCAGGCGGGCGACGTCTGGACCCTGACCCTCGACGGCCTGGACTACGCCTATACGGTGAGCGCCACAGACGTAACCGCGGAAGCGGGGGCGACGGGCGCCGGCCTGGCGAACATTGCCTCGGGCCTTGTCGGCAAGATCACCAGCCGGACCACCACCGACAGCAATGACATCACCGCCGGGGCAACCTACGCGGCTGCCGTCTCGACCACCAATTCGGCGACCATCAAGCTCAGCGACGCCAACGGCTTCTGGTTCGGCCTGAGCCATCGCCTTGAAGATGCGGCCGTGGTGCTGCGCGAAGGCGCGGTGCATGGCAGCAGCGTGTTGCCGCTCACCAGCGCCGACCTCGTGCTCTCGGGCACCGTGGCCGTGGGCGATGTGTGGACCGTGACGATAAACGGGAAGGACTACAGCTTTACCGCGGCCTCGACCAGCCTCGATGCCGTGGCGACGGGATTGGCGGCCGCGATTCCCGCGGTGGGGACCTCGGGCGTCACGGCCACGCATGTGGCTCTGTCCAACACGGTCAACCTGGTCGCCGCCAGCGGCTCGACCTTCACCGTCGCGGTCAAGGAAAGCGGCGAAACCGCCGACGGTGTCGCCAGGATCACGAATGCGGTAATGCGTGCGGCCTACCAGCAGGCCGATGTCAGCCTTGGCGGGATGGTGGCCGTCAGCGACGTGTGGACGCTCACGCTCAAGGATCAGGGCGGTGTGTCGACCGCCTACACGTTTACAGCAGCTTCCACCAGCCTCGCCGATGTCGCCGCGGGCCTCGTGGCCCTGGTGAATTCCACCAAACCCGTCTCGGCCGGCTACACGGCGACGCAGTACGGCGAGGTGGTGCGCATCGCCGACAGCGGCACCAACCATTATTTCACCGTAAGCCTTGGCAGCAACGGCAGTGGCAGCAGCACCGTCAGCGGCATCGCGGTGCAGACCGACAGCATCGTCCTTTACGAGCAAGCGAATGTCAGCCTTGGCGGCACGGTGGCCAGCAGTGACGTCTGGACGCTGACGCTCAAGGATCAGGGTGGTGTGTCGTCGGCATATACCTTCACGGCAGCCACCACCAACCTCGCCGACGTGGCCGCAGGCCTGGTCGCCAAGGTTAATACCACCAAGCCCGCATCCGCCGGCTATACGGCCATCCAGGACGGTCAGTCGGTGCGCATCGCCGATAGCAGCGCGAACCACTATTTCACCGTTGCCATCAGCAGCAGCGGCAGCGGCACCGGCACGGTCAGCGGCACCCAGGTGCAAGACGACAGTTCCAAGATCAAGTGGACCAGCGCCAACCTGGCCCTGACCGGCACCTACAAGGCGGGTGAGACCTATACGGTGAGCGTCAACACAGGCGGAGCCTCGTCCTACGTTGCGACCTATGTCGCGGGTGCGGCAGGGACAGCAGGCACGACCGGTACGACTACCGCCTACGCCGCGACGCTGGCCGGCGTGGCAGAAGCGTTGAAGGACGCGATCAACAACAAGGCGCCCGCCGGCAACACGTACACGGCGACCCGCAGCGGCTCTACGCTGACCATTGCCGATACGAACGGCGTGACGATTTCCTACGGTGTGAGCGGCACCTCGGCTGGCACCAATGCGGACGCCTCTGCCTGGACGAAGACGCTTGGGTTCGCAGCGCCGACTGTGGCAGACGCCGGGAAGATTTACACCGTCACGCTGGACCGGTCCGCCAAGATCACCGGCAGCAACACCCCGACCAGCCTCACGGGCACGGCAAATCTCAACGTCGTCCTCGGCTCGCTCGCCTCGCAGAGCCTGAGTCTCAGCGCCGCTGCCAATGCGGCGGAGATCGTCACGGACCTCAACGCGGCCATCACTGCAAACTCGACGCTCACCGGGCAACTGACTGCAAGCGTCGACGCCTCGGGCCACATCGTCCTCACCGCCGCCAGCTCGGGCCTCGACCTGAGCGTGTCCGGCACACGGGCCAGCCAGATTTTCGGCACCTCGAGCAGCGATGCCGGCCGGGCACACTTCAACGCCACGGCGGACGCCGATCCGACGACGACCGAGGTACTGAGCGCGCTCGCCACGGCGATCAGCGCCGACAGCCACTACGCGGCTACCTACGAGGTCGACAGCGCCCGCACCGGCAATGAAGGTGTGCTGACGATCGCGGCCGAAGGCAAGGATGCCTTCACCGCCCAGTTCGCGCAAGGTAGCGTAACCGCCGCCTCGACGACCGGCTTCGCCACGGTGCGCGTCGCCGGCCCGGTGACAGCCGACCAGGTGTTCACCTTGACGGTCAAGGAGACGACAAGCGGCACGATCCAGTCGTTTAGCTATCACTCGGCGACGACGAACGCGAGCGACGTGGTCACGGGCCTCGCCGCCGCGGTCAATGCCGGTTCCACCTACGACGCCTTTGTCAGCACTGACGTGACCGACTCGATCGTGCTGGTGAACAATGCCGGCAACGCGTTCACGGTGGAGACGACCCGCGGCTCGGCGAGCGTGTTGTCAGGCGCTTCCGGCGTCGCGGCGCAGGCGCATACCCACCAGCTGACCGGCACGGTCGCGGTGGGCGACGTGTTCACCGTGACGCTGGTGCCGTCCACCGGCACGGCCAGGGCCTTCAGCTTCCAGGCGACCACCACGGCGATCGACGACGTACTGAGCGGCCTCGCCAGCGCGGTGAACGCCACCGGCTCGGGCTATACGGCGACCGCCAACGCGGCACGCGACACACTCACCGTCGTGAACAACGCAGGGACGACGTTCACCCTCGGTACGGCGCGCGGCGCGGTCGCATCGGTGTCCGCGACGGCCGGTATCGCCCATACCTCGAAACTCTCCGGCACGGTGTCCGTCGGCGACGTGTTCACGGTCGCACTCAAGCGTGCCAACGTGTCGACGACCGATTACTACAGTTTCGTCGCGGCCACGACGCTGATCGACGACGTGCTTTCCGGGCTCGCTGCCGCAATCACCGATACGACCAACTACGCCGCAACGGCCGATGCGACGAGCGACACGCTCACGGTCGTGAACAAGACTGCCAACAACCTTACGATGAGCCTCGATCGGGGAACCGCGAAGGACGTCGCTTCCTGGGCATATTCTGTCGACGTCGGCAGCGCCAACCTGGCGGACAACGACGACTGGACCATTACCGTGAATTACGGGGCGGCGTCGACGCGCACGTTCACAAAGACGGGCATGACCATTGCGGGCGCCAACACGGCCACCAACGCCGCCACGGCGATCGCAGGCGTCATCAATGCCGATCCCAACGGCGACGAGAACGGCACGCCGAGTTTCTACGCCGTATCCGACGGCGCGACGCTGACCGTCTTCAGCGGCACGAGTTCCGGGGCATCCAATGAGATCACTGGTGTCACGATATCCTCAGTCGGCGGAGCCGCCGATGCGGCGACGGCCAGTAAGAAGGGCTATGTCGAGCTGACCGGCACGGCGGCAGCCGGCAAGGTCTGGACGATCGGCCTGCCGAACGGTGCGTCCACGGACTACTACAGCTTCGTGGCGACGACAACGTCGCTTGCCGACGTGGTGACGGGCCTGGTTGCGGCGATCAATGCGGGAACCGGCTACAGCGCCGCCGATTCCACCCACAATGGCTCGACGGTTCCGTCGATCACCATCACGCGTACCGGCGCGTTGTCTACCACGGCATTCCCGGTCACGGTGGCGACGCCGGCCGCGACCTTCGCCGACGCGGCGGCCTCGGTGGAGACGGTGCAAGTAAGCGGCACTATCGCCGCCAACACGGCCTGGACCATGTCCGCCAAGGTGGACAACCCCGGCGCGACGAGCGACATCTCGAACTGGGCTTCGTCGATCACGGTGGGCGACGACGGCACGACCATAGCCAATGGCGACACCGTGACGGTCAGGATTGCTTACGGGACCTCGAGCACGAAGGACATTGCCACCACCGTCAGCCTCACCGGAAGCGAAACCCAGGCGCAGGCGCAGCAAGCGGCCGCGACCCAGATTGCCGCCTCGATCAATGCCGACTTGTCGCACCTGTTCTACGCGGACGTCGAGTCTGGTACCGCGGTTGTCAACGTTTTCAGCGCGACCGCGGTGGATTCGTCCACTTACATCAGCTCGGTCACCCGTCAGGCGGGAACCGGGCATGTAACGATCGCGGCGGCAACGAACGCGGTCCGGTCCGTCGGGTTGACGGGCACGTCCGCGGCAGGCACGGTCTGGTCGGTTGGGCTGACCAACGGGACGAGTACCAGCTACTACAGTTTCGTTTCGACGACGACCTCGCTGGCGGATGCGGTGACGGGCCTGGTCGCGGCGATCAATACCGGCGCCGCGGGCACCTACACCGCTGTTGATTCCTCGCACAATGCCGGCAGCGTGAAGTCGATCACGATCACACGGAACAACGCCACCGCGTTCACGCCGGACCTGGGCAGCTACAGGAGCTTCAACTTCGTGGCGGCAGGCACCGATACCATTTCGAACGTTGTCACCGGGCTGGCCGGCAGCGCCACGGGTTCAGGCTACCGCGCGGTTTCGACCGGCAACGACACGGTAACTTTCATCCGCGACGACGGCGCGAGCTTCACGGTTTCGAACACGGTGCCGACGGCAGCTCCACTGGCGGAAACGTCCTCGGCCGGCTGGAGCGAGACGATCAGGCTTGCGGGCACTGCAGCCGCCGGGACCGTCTGGGCTGCCGGCCTCAAGCAATCAGCCAATTACGAGACCTACAGCGTCGCCGCCGCCGATGCCGTACTCGGCAATGTTGCCACTCAGTTGGCGACAGCGATCAATGGCTCTGCGAACTACATCGCCTTCGCATCGGGCAACGACACGATCACCATCTTGCGTGAGGCGAGCCCCACCACGGGCACGAGCACCAGCAGCTTCAGCGCGCTGACCACGCTCGGTTCAAACGTAGCCGATGCGGCAGCCTGGTCCGAGGAAATCAAGGTGACGGGCACGGTCGTGGCCGGCAATACCTACACGACCTCGCTCGCCACGGGTACCGGCGCGCCGAGCTACTTCAACTACACCGCGACGTCGACCGATACCCTGGACTCGGTGACGACGGCGCTTTCCAACCTGATCGACGCGAGCGCCGGCTACGCGACGGTGGTGACCGGCGTCTCGGGCAGCAAGGTGATCCACGTCCTGCAGCAGGGAGGCACGACAGGCATCACGGCGAACACGACGCAGGCGGCGGTCGGCAGCTCGGTCGCGACCTACACAGAAACGATTGAAATCGGCGGCACGGTCGCGGCGCGCGAGACCTGGAGCGTGACGCTGACGCCGACCTCCGGTTCGCCCGCCACCTTCAGCTACGTGGCCGGTACGGGCACCGACGCGGCGGATGCGCAGACGGTGGCGACGAGGCTGGCGGCCTTGATCAACTTGGACAGTGGCTACAACGCCATTGCGATGCAGGTGGCAAGCGGCACCTGGGTGATCGAGGTCTCGACCCAGGGCGCCAGCACCTCGTTCACTGCGGCCGGGACCGTCACGGCGGCCGCGCCGCTGGTACGGCCGGTGCTGGGTGGCGAGGCCAAGGTGGCCTGGACGCAGGAAGTCACGCTGGACAACGGCGCCGGCGAGGGCGATTCCTGGACCGTGCTGCTCGACGGCACGAACGGGCTCAACAACTACACGGTGTCGGGCAGCACGGCCGACAGCGCCACGGTGGCTGCTGCGCTGGCCGGTTCCGCGGGTTACGCCGACGACGGCACGACTACCAACGTCGCGAAGTTCCACGATACGAACTACGACTTCGTCACGATCTCCCAGCGTACCTGGATCGACCGGATTGCCGCGCAATCGACGACCGCTCCCGCGGTTGGCAGCCTTGCCGCCTCCGAGCGCCTGACCGAGTACAACTTCACGCTGGCGGGTACGGTAACGCCGAACGACGTCTGGTCTGTGAAGCTTAACGGCATCACCTACAACGCGACGGTCGGTGCCACCGACAACATCAACGGCGTGGCCACCAAGATGCGCACGGCGATCAACGCCAGCGGGATCTATACCGCGACGGGCACCGGCGCGGACATCAGGGTCGTGATCAAGGCGAACGCCTGGCTCACCGGCTTCACCCAGGACCGCTCGCAGGGCGGCGGCCGGGTGAAGGCCGTGCTCGACATTGATCAGGGCAAGGTCATGAACGGCATCGCCAGCTACGATACCGTGATCGACGTTCCGGTCTACTACTACGATCCGTTCCTTGGACCCGTGCTGTGGTACACCTATCAGACGACCGTTGTCGAGAACTACGCCTATGTCGACACCCCGGTGCTGACGCTGCGCGATTCGAACGGTGTCGTGGTCAACCCCTTGGCGGCGAATCCGGCGGCAACGGTGCCGGACGCCGGCAGCACGCTCGCGACCGACCCGATCCATACCTATGAACTGAGCACTGTCGGCACCTATACGGTCGAAGTGGGTGCGCTGCGGCATTACCTGCAACCGAATCCTTTCGCCAGCGATGGCTACGTGGGCTTCGGTGCGGGTCAATCCTATAATCTGAATATCTCGCTGCAGCGGCACGATACCAACAAGGACGCGATCAGCCTGGTCGGCAAGCAGGTCACGCTGACCAGCGGGGCGAACAAGGGAACGAGCGCGCGCATCCTCGCCTACGACGCCGCGACGAAGACCTACACGCTCGACAAGACCCTTACCGGGGCGGTCGGGGCGACCGACAGGTTCAACATCGAGTACAACCTTGACGCCGAATTCCCG
>JACPUD010000144.1 GCA_016192435.1 Rhodocyclales bacterium
CACCGGCTACGGCCTGACCCTGGGCGTGCACAGCCGCATCGACGAAACGGTCGGGCAAGTGGTGAAGGCGGCGCGCGTCGGCAACATCTACGTCAACCGCAGCATGATCGGCGCCGTGGTCGGCGTCCAGCCCTTCGGTGGCGAGGGTCTGTCCGGCACCGGGCCGAAGTCCGGCGGGCCGCTGTATCTGCATGCGCTGGCGGACAGCGAGCAGGTGGCGCCCGCCGACCTGGGCAGCGCCGCCGCCGATCCGCCGCCCGCGCTGCACCAGCTCGCGGCATGGGCCGCGGCCAACGCACGCGACGCCCTGGCGCAGTGCTGTGCGCGCTATGGCGAACTGTCGCTGCGCGGGGTCCGGCTCGATCTGCCGGGACCCACCGGGGAGCGCAACACCCTGAGCTTCGCGCCGCGCGGCCGCCTGCTGTGCCTGGCGCCCGATGCAGACGCGCTGCTCGAACAGTTTGCGGCGGTGCTCGCGGTCGATGGCAGCGCGGTGATGGTCGACGCCGGTCCGGCCTGCAGCGTCAGGGCCGCGCTGCCCAGAGAACTAGCGGCGCGGATCGAATTCCTGCCCGAGGTCGACTGCCAAGGCCTGGCGGGAGTGCTGCTGGCGCGCGACCTTGGCGCGGCGACCCGGCGTTCGCGCCTGGCCGATGCGCCGGGCCCCCTGATACCCGTGTTCCAGCCCGGCGCAAGAACCGCGCTGTACCCGCTGTACCGCATGCTGGTCGAGCGCCTGGTCAGCGTCAACACCGCGGCCGCCGGCGGCAATGCCGTCTTGATAGCCCTCGGCGGCGAGGATGCGGAGCCGGCTCCGGCGGGCTAGCGTAGTGCCGCGAAATGGTGGTTCCGTCGCAGGGCGGACTTCAGTCCGCCATGGCCGCCGAAGCCGGCCCTACACCGGTCGCAGCATGTAACGAAGCAGACCGTTAACGCGCCGTGCCGCGATAGCGCGGCGCAGCGTAGGGATGGGCGTTGCGGAAGGCCTCGAACAGCTTCCAGCGCACCACCGGAATCCGCGACACCAGTTTCAGCGGCACCGAATAGACCTCGCAACTGTCCAGCGCCACCAGGCTGGGTTCCGGCTCGGAGGCCGTCGCCTGTTCGCCGGCGCTCTTGGTCACCGCGGCAAACAGGCTGTCCGCGCCCCAGAACTCGCCCTTGCCGAGCACCGGCGCCTTCTCGTCATTGCCTTTGGCCAACCGCCCCTTGCCGATCAGGTGCAGTTGATGCGGGTCGCCGATGAAATGGCGTCCGGCGTGCAGGCGCGTGATGGTGCAATTCTTGGCCAGTGAAAACAGCGTGGTGTTGGTTACCGCATCGCTGAACAGGAAGGTACGCCGCAGGCGCTCCTCGACCGTGCGTACCTTGAGCAGTTCGGCGCTGGAAAAGAAGCGCTCGACGAAGTTGCGGTAGAGATCCGCCGGCAGGCGCAGGGCCTGGACGAAGCCCACCGAGCGATAGGTATCCTCGCTGACCCGGTTATGAATCGCGGCCGATTCGGCCAGCAGCGATCCGCTGAACAGGAAATGCGCGCTGTGCGGGTCCTGGGTCAGGATCTCGACCTTGCCGGCCAGCAGCAGGTAGATCTCCTGCGGCACCGTCCCCGCCGAGGTGATGATGGTTTCCGGATTGAAGGTGACGATGCGGTTGTTCAGCAGCATGTGCAGGCGTTCCATCGGCACCGTCGGGAAATAGCTCTTGAGAAATTCGCTGGCATCGCGCAGCAGGAAGTTCTGCTCCCCCGGAATCATCACGTCCAGGGTGCCGAAAGGCGCGCCCGAGCCGATGCGCCGCTCCTCCTGGGTCAGGTCGCGCGAGGTATGCGCAAGCAACAAGCGCGGCGTCGCGTCGGTCGCGAAATCCTCGGCGCAGCCGTGGATCATGCCGCCGCCGATGTCGATCTTCTTCAGGTCCACGGCTTCCAGATAGGAAGCCTTGACCGCCTGCGCACGCTCCGGGCTCAGTCCGGGCGCAGTCGCGTCGGCGCTGATCATCGCGTCGATGACGCGGAAGGAGGCGACGTCGGCGAGGTGGGCATAGGTGCGGTAGCCGCCTTCCCAGAGCACGCGGAAATTGAATATCGTGGTCTCCACCGGGTGCGGCGAAATGCTCGGCCGCACCTCCAG
>JACPUD010000147.1 GCA_016192435.1 Rhodocyclales bacterium
CCTGAATGCCGCGATCGAGGCGGCCCGCGCCGGCGAGCACGGCCGCGGCTTCGCCGTGGTCGCCGCCGAAGTCAGGAAGCTGGCCGAGCGCAGCCAGGTCGCGGCGCAGGAGATCGGCCAGCTGGCCGGCTCCAGCGTCACGCTGGCCGAGCAGGCCGGCCGGCTGCTCGACGAAATGTTGCCATCGATCAAGACCACCTCGGAGCTGGTGCAGGAGATCGCCGCGACGAGCCAGGAACAGAGCCAGGGCGTGGGTCAGATCAACGGCGCCATGGGGCAATTGAACCAGGCCACGCAGCAGAATGCCGCGGCCTCCGAAGAGCTCGCCGCCACCGCCGAGGAAATGGGCGGCCAGGCCGCGCAACTGCAGGCGCTGATGGAGTTCTTCAAGATCGACGGTCATAGAGTTGACGCTGGCGACACGGCACGCCGCCCTGCGTCGCCGGTATGACACGGGGTGCGGAGATGAACGATAGATTCGAGAATCCGTTGATCCAGCCGTGCCCCTCGGCCGATGCCGTCAAGGGCTCGCTGCTGCTGATCGTCGATGACGTGCCGGCCAACCTGAGCGTTCTCGGCGACCTGCTGCACGACGCCGGTTACCAGGTCAAGGCCGCAACCTCCGGCCGCGCCGCGCTGCGCTATGCCGCCCAGAACCCCAAGCCGGACCTGATCCTGCTTGACGTGATGATGCCGGAGATGGATGGCTACCAGGTACTCGCCGCGCTGCGCAAGGATCCTGTCACCTGCGACATTCCGATCATCTTCCTCACCGCGCTCGACAATGCGCGCGACGAGGAACGCGGTTTCCAGCACGGCGCCGCCGACTACATCACCAAGCCGATCAAGCCCGACGTCGTCCTCGCCAGGGTGCGCAGCCAGCTTCTGGCACGCATCGCCGGCAACTGGCTGCGCGACCAGAATGCGGCGCTCGAAGCCGAAGTCACCCGGCGCATGGAAGAGAACGAGCTGATCCAGGCCGTCAGCATCCGGGCCCTGGCCCACCTCGCCGAGACCCGCGACCCCGAAACCGGCAATCACATTCTGCGCACCCAGGGCTACGTGCGCCTGCTGGCGACCCGGCTGCGGCATCATCCGCGCTTCGCCGAGACGCTCGACGACAGCTATATCAAGATGCTCGCCGCCTCCGCGCCTCTCCATGACATCGGCAAGGTCGGAATTCCGGACTCGATCCTGCAGAAGCCGGGCAAGCTCACCGCCGATGAATGGGAGGTCATGAAGACTCACTCGCTGCTCGGCAGTGAGGCCATCGAACAGGCGGAACACGACATCGCAAAGCCCGTGGAATTCCTCGCCCTGGCCAAAGAAGTCGCCCGCTGGCACCACGAACGCTGGGATGGCAGCGGTTACCCCGACGGACTGTGCGGCGACGATATCCCGATTTCGGCACGGCTGATGACCATCGCCGACGTCTTCGACGCGCTGATCTCGAAACGGGTCTACAAGGAACCCATGCCGATCGGCCAGGTGCGCGAAATCATCGTCGCCGAACTCGGTCGCCAGTTCGACCCCGACGTGGCCGAGGTGTTCCTGACCCACTTCGTCGAATTCACCGCCATCGCCGCCCAGCACAGCGATGCGGCGACATGAAACTCACGCAAGTCCCGGGTAGCCTGAGTCACACCGCCATCCTGACGGCGGTGCTCGGCTATGCGACATTCGGCGCCCTGTGGATACTGGTTTCCGACCAGTTCGTCGACACGCTGCTGGAGGATCCGGGGCTCAAGCTGGTCGCCGGCACAATCAAGGGTTGGGCTTTCGTCGCCGTCACAGCGCTGTTGCTCTACCTGCTGCTGCAACGCCAGTTCGCCCGGCCCCGCTCCGTGCCGACCGTATGGGACTCCTCGCGCCTGCATCTGGCGCTGGCGGCCGGAGTGATTCTGACCATCACCGGCGTGGCCATCCATTTCCGCTTCGAGCATCACCACGCCGTCAAAGCCGACCACATCGAGACCATCGCGAATGTCAAGGCACGACAGGTCGCCGACTGGCTCGCGGAACGTCAGGGTGATATCGAGTTCCTGGCCGGGAACCGCAGCCTCGCCGAGGACTACCGCCGCTGGCGCGAACGCGGCGACCTGGCGAGCCATAGGGAATTGACCACACAGCTCGATCAGTTCCGCTCCCGCAAGGGTTATCTCAGCGCGATCCTGGTCGACGAGCAGGGCCAGCAGCTCTGGCATTCATCGGCGGCGGACGCGCTGGACGCCACAGCTCTGGCCGCCACGCGACAGCAGCTGCCTCCCGGGCGGACTGGCCTGCTGGCGCCCTACCGCGACTCCGGCGGCCAATTGCGACTCGATTTCGTCGCCGCGATCCCGAGCCGGGCGGAAGCCAATGGCCCGATCGTCATCCTGCGCGCCGATCCCGCCAATTACGTCTTTCCCATCCTGGAGTCCTGGCCGATACCCAGCGCCAGTGCCGAAACCCTGTTGTTCCGTCGCGTCGGCGACACCGTTTTTTATCTCAACGACATCAAGCGGCAGTCGGCTGCCGCTGCAAGCTTCAACGCCCCGCTTGCCACCCCGGGTTTGCTGGCGGCGCAGACACTGCGCGGCGATGCTGTCCCGGACCGGCTGTTTGGCGGCGAGGATTACCGCGGCGTGCCGGTCATGGGTGTGGCCCGCGCTGTGGCCGGAACCGACTGGTTCCTGATTGCCAAGATCGATCGCGCCGAATTCTTCGGCGACGCTGGATACGACAGCCTGTGGATCACCCTCGCGGGCCTGCTCGGCCTGTTCATGCTGTTCATCGGCGCCGTACTGCTGAAGCAGCGCCGACACCTGCTGCGGGCAATACACGAGCGCGAAGCGCAGGCCGAGAAGCTGCGCGCGCTGGAACTCCTCGACGCCATCGTCAACGGGTCCGACGACTGCATTTACGTCAAGGATGCAGAAGGCCGCTATTTGATGTACAACCGTGCCGCCTGCCGCCGCATCGGCAAGACAGCACAGGAAGTGCTGGGGCGCAATTGCAGCGATCTGTTCCCGCCCGAGGAGGCGGCCAGGCTGAACGCCGTCGGCCAGCAGGTGATGGACGAAGACCGCATCCTCACCACCGAGGAAACCCGTACCCAGGCGAACGGTACCCGAGTGCTGCATGCCACGCGCGGTCCGCTGCACGATGCGGATGGCAAGGTCATCGGAATTTTCGGCATTTCCCGCGACATCACCGAGCGCAAACAGATGGAACTGGATTTGCGCGCTTCCGAAGCATCGCTCAAGGCCTCGCTGGCGCGCGCCCAATTGCTGCTCGATTCGGCCCTGGACGCGGTGATCTGCGTCGATCAGGAAGGC
>JACPUD010000148.1 GCA_016192435.1 Rhodocyclales bacterium
CCGATCAGCGCGTCGGCACCGACCTGGACGCCGGCCAGTTTGACGTCGGCGGCGCGGGCGCCGTCCTGCGTCGGATAGCTGCGCAAGCTGACGCCGGGCTCTCTGGCGTCGACCAGGAACAGCGACATGCCTTTGCCGTCCATGGCTGAAACGATCAGTTTGTCGGCGGCAGGTGCGCCGAGCACCACGGCCTTGGCACCGTCGAGCTGCCAGCCGCTGCCGGCAGGCGTGGCCGTGGTGGCGACTCGATTAAGCGCGTAGCGCGCGCCGGGTTCGTGATGCGCCAGCGCCAGCATCAGCTCGCCGCCGGCGATCAGGGGCAGCAATGCTTCCTTCTGTGCGGCGCTGCCGGCGTCGCGGATCAGCCCGCCACAGAGCACGACGGTCGACACATAGGGTTCCAGCGCCAGACCGCGGCTGAGCATTTCCATGACCAGCATGCTGTCGACGGCGTTGCCATTGAGCCCGCCGAAATCCTCGGGGAAGGGCAGGGCGAGGATGCCGAAATCGGCATAGGTCTTCCAGGCATTGCGATCGAAGCCGTCGGCGGATTTCGCCAGCGCGCGGCGGTGTTCGAACGCGTAGTCCCTGGCAATGAAACGGCGCAGGGTGTCCTGCAGGGCAAGTTGTTCCTCGGTGTAGTTGAAGTCCATGCTTAGAGTCCCAGGATCATCTGCGAGATGATGTTCTTCTGAATTTCGTTGGAGCCGCCGTAAATCGTGGTCTTGCGCACGTTGAAATACTGTCCCGACAGCGGCGGTGCGTGGTCGGCATAGGCTGGCATTTGCGGGTCGCCGCTCCAGTCGGCGCTCAGGCCTTCGTCGAGCCAGGGCAGGGCATAGTGGCCCAGCGTCTGCATCTTGAGTTCGCTCAGCATCTGCTGGATTTCGGAGCCCTTGACCTTGAGGATCGAGGCCTCCGGTCCCGGCGCGCGCTTCTTCTCGCCCTCCGCCGAGATTACACGCAGGTTGGTGATTTCCAGCGCCATGATTTCGAGTTCGACCTGGGCGATGCGGTCGCGGAAGCGCTGGTCTTCGATCAGCGGACGGCCGCCGGAGCTTTCCTGCGCGGCGATCTCCTTGAGCTTCTTGAGTTCGCGCTTGGAACGGCCGACCCCGGCGATTCCCGTGCGCTCGTGGCCGAGCAGGAACTTGGCATAGGTCCAGCCCTTGTTTTCCTCGCCGATCAGGTTCTCGACGGGGACTTTCACGTCCTCGAACCAGATTTCGTTGATCTCGTGTTCGCCGTCCAACATGATGATCGGACGCACCTCGATGCCGGGCGTCTTCATGTCGATCAGCAGGAAGGAAATGCCTTCCTGCTGGCGTCCTTCGGTCGAGGTGCGGACCAGGCAGAAAATCCAGTCGGCGTACTGGCCGAGCGTAGTCCAGGTCTTCTGGCCGTTGACCACGTAATGGTCGCCGTCCGCACTTTTTACCAACTGGGCGCGCATTTTCAGCGAGGCCAGGTCGGAACCCGAGCCCGGCTCGGAATAGCCCTGGCACCACCAGTCGCTGCCGTCGATGATGCGCGGCAGGAAACGCTGCTGCTGCGCCCAATTGCCGAAGGCCATGATTACCGGCGCCACCATCTTGAGGCCGAAGGGCAGTTGCATCGGCGCGCCGGCATCGGCGCATTCCTCGTCGAAAATGTGCTGCTGTACGGCGTTCCAGCCGGTGCCGCCGAAGGTCGCCGGCCAGCCCGACGCGCCCCAGCCCCGGGCGTGGAGCAACTTTTGCCAACGTACGAAATCATCCTTCGCCAGACGCCTGCCACCGAGCACTTTGCGGCTGATTTCAGGGGGCAGTTCGGCGCGCAGGAAACTGCGCACTTCCTCCCGGAACGACTGCTCCTCGGCAGTGAAATTGAGATCCATCGGTATTCGGTCCTTTGCTGTGTGCCTGGTAGGGATTGAAGTACTGCAGAGTGGAACATGGTTCTGCAAGTATGGTACGCGAGAAGAAGGGTGCTGACAAGCTCGGGATGGCGGATTCAGACCGCAAAAAACCGCCGCCGTCCTGCGCCAGCCGCCATGCGCGGACAGGCCCGGCCTGGTCCTGCGGGATCGATCGTGCCGCGTGCCGCGATGTCGCCGTGCTGTCAGCGCCAACTTTCGGTCGCGCCAAGGCTTGATTCTTTTCCGCCCTTCTCCCATAATTCGCCCCCTGCCAACCGGGACCTGGTTCCGGGCGGCGTGCTTTCCGGTGGTGGCTGTAGCTCAGTTGGTAGAGTCCTGGATTGTGATTCCAGTTGTCGTGGGTTCGAGTCCCATCAGCCACCCCACCCGAATCAAGAACGGAGCCTGCGGGCTCCGTTTGTTTTTTTGCCGCGTATCGTCATTTGCCGCATCGGCGTGTAGCGGAATCTTCCAGAAATGACTCCGTGCCGCCGATCTTCAAATCGCCGACACACGAGTGGTGGCGGCATCTTTGATCGCGTCATACAATTGAAGCCTGATATTTTGATTGCTGCGATTCGTCGCCTGGTATTTTCGCAAGCAGTCAAAATGGCACCCGAAGCAGTGTCTGCCCGATAGACCGCAAACTCGAATCAGCAGCAGAGGATCACTGGCCATGTCGATACGCAAACTTGTGGTTGCCAACGGGATCTGCTTCGTCGAGATACCCGCCGCAGGCATCTATCTGCTCTGTGGTGCGCCGGCCGACAGCGTCAAGCATCTGCTGCGGCGCGGGATCATCCAGACCACCGAACGCAACGGCGTCGCCTTCGAGAACGGCCCCAATGCGATCCTGCTGTCGGACTCGATGATCCAGAACGGGCACCTGTGCAATCTGGCCGAGTTTCCCATCCTGCAAATGCTCTACCGGCAGGGCATGCTGATTCCGAATCATCCCAACAATACCGGGATCAAGCCGAAGCTGATCGGTACGCCCGAGCAGCTGGCGGCCCAGTTGCGCTACATCCACCGCGGCAATTACGGCCTGATCTCCGCCGAGGAAATGATGAAGGCCGGAGTCGACGAGGCCGCGGCCGACGAACTGATGCGCGTCAAGCTCAAGTTCGCCTTTGGCCAGATCGCGCGTCCCGAGGCCTTCGTCGAATGCCATCCTTTGACCGCCGCGAGCATCGATATCGGCAACGGCGTCAGCATCAAGCGCCTTGCGCATAATGTCTTCGACATACGCCATGGCGAGGATTTCGTCGAGGTGGACCTCAACCTCGAACCGCATCAGATCTACCCGTGTCCCTATCCGCTGAGCCACGTCGCGATCGACCGCCACTATTTCGCCGTGGTGCATGCCGGCGACGGCGACGGCTGGGACTTCAACCGCCCGGCCATGGGCAGCGTGCTGATCCACCAGGGCCGCGTGTACCTGATCGATGCCGGCCCCAACATCCACTACAGCCTCGACGCGCTGGGCATCGGCAAGAAGGAAGTGGCGGGAATTTTCCACACCCATTGCCACGACGACCATTTCGCCGGGCTGACGACGCTGCTCCAGTGCGACCGGCCGCTGCAGTATTTCGCCACGCCGCTGGTGCGGGCGTCGGTGACGCGCAAGTTCTGCGCGCTCTTGTCGATACCGGAAAGCGAGTTCGCCCGCTACTTCGACATCTGCGACCTGGTGGAAGGAGAGTGGAACGACATCATGGGCCTGGAGGTGCGGCCGAGCATTTCGCCGCACCCGGTGGAGACCACGATATTCAATTTCCGCGTGCTCTGGGAAGGCGGCTACCGCACCTATGCCCACCTCGCCGACGTCGCCTCCTTCCGCGTCATCGACGCGATGATCAGC
>JACPUD010000041.1 GCA_016192435.1 Rhodocyclales bacterium
GGCGTGAAGCGCAGTCTGGCGTGCTGCAGGCTGCGTCCGGAGAAGATGCCGTAGCCGGGGCCGAGCACTTCGTCCATGCTGCGATGCGAGACCTCGCGCGCCTTCTTCTCGATCAGGTCGGCGTGCTGGATCGAGTCCAGCGCGAAGTTGCGGATGTCGTTGCGCAGGTGGCACCAGGCGTCGAGGTACCAGTTCTCCCGGTAATACACCAGGCGCTGCGGCGAGACTTCGCGCGCGGTGGTTTCGCCGCTGCCGCGGGCGAAGTAGGTGATGGCCAGGCGCTTCCTGCGCAGGAGCGCGGCGCCGACCTTCTCGAAATGCGCGAGCTTGAGCTCGCGTTTGCCGAGGCCGACGATCAGCACGCGGCGGCGGATTTCCTCGGCGGTGTTCTCTGCCGTGCCGAGCAGGCCGTTGAGGCGCGCGATCAGCGGCTGGATGTGCGGCGTCAGTATGCCACCGGGATCGAGATCGGTCAGCAGGTGCTGCATGGTCAAGAGCGCATGGACTTCGCCCGAGTTGAACCAGAGGCCGGGCAGTTCGTATTGCGCGCCGGCCTCGGTGTGCGGCGTGTCGAAGCGGTAGCCGCCGGCGCTGCCGGCATTCCTGTCCCAGACGATGGGCGCATTGAGCCGGTTGCGCATGTATTCGAGGTCGCGCTTCAAGGTGGCGCGCGAGACTTCCAGCGCCGCCATCAGCTCGGCGAAGGACACCAGCTTGCGGTCGTGGATCAGCTGGTCGATCTTGTAGAAGCGCTCAGTGCGATCCATGGTGCCTCCGCGGGGCCGCCCCAAGGGGGCACAGCCGAAAAAGGAGCGGGCGTCGCCCGCGAACCGTGGTCACTCCCTTCCCTGGGAAGGGGGGCGGGGGGAAGGTGGTCATTGTTCGGAGATGAACTGGTGAAAGTGTTCGAGGCGGCGCGGATGGATTATGCCTTCGGCAAGAGCCTGCTTGATCGCGCAGCCGGGTTCGGCGTCGTGCTGGCAATCGCGGAAGCGGCACTGGCCGAGGAAGGGGCGGAACTCGGCGAAACCGAATTCGATCTGCTGGGCGGTGAGGTGCTTCAAGCCGAATTCCTGCAGGCCGGGGCTGTCGATCAGGGTGCCGCCGGGGCAGGTGTCATTCGGCAGCTTGTAGCGGCGGGCATAGGTGGTGGTGTGCTTGCCGCTGTCGAGCGCGGTCGATAGTTCGCGCGTCGGCGCCGTGGCGCCGGGCACCAGGGCGTTGGTCAGGGTCGATTTGCCCATGCCGCTTTGTCCGACCATGACCGAGCTTTCGCCCACCAGCAGCGGCAAGAGCGGCGAGGCGTCGAGCTTGGCCGAGAGTTCGACGACGCGGCAGCCGAGCGCGACGAAAGGCGCCAGGAGCTTCCTCGCCGCGGGCAGGGCCGCGGTCAGGTCGCTCTTGTTGAGGACGATGGTGGTGGTGAGGCCTTCATGTTCGGCAGCGACCAGGGCGCGGCTGAGCAGCATGTCGGAGAAGGAGGGATCGGTGGCGACCACCAGCAGCAGTTGCGTGGCGTTGGCGGCAATCAGTTTCTGGCGGTAGGCATCGCTGCGGTAGAGCAGGCTGCGGCGCGGGGCGTGGCCGGTGATCTGGCCATCGGGGGTTAGCTCGACTTCGTCGCCGACGGCGAAGGGGCTTTTCTTGCCGCGCGGAAAACCTACGGCGAGGCTGCCGTCGGCCAGCTCGATTTCGTAGTGCCGGCCGAAGGCGGCGACGATGCTGCCGTGCCTGTTCTGCGCGCCGCTCAACGCGCGTTACAGGCTGAGCAGCGCATCGATCTTGGCGGCGCAGATGAAGTCGTTTTCCGAGAGGCCGCCGATCGCGTGCGTGGTGTAGCTGACCGTGCACTGGCCCCAGCCGACGGCGAGGTCGGGGTGGTGGTCCTCGCGGTGCGAGATCCAGGCCGTGGCATTGACGAAGGCCATGGTCTCGTAATAGTTCTTGAATTTGTAGGTTTTGCTGATGACGGTGCCCTGGCGCTGCCAGCCCGGCAGCGTGGCCAGCAGTTGCGCGGCTTCGTCGTCGGTGAGCGGCGGCACGCCGCCTTCGCAGGGCTTGCACCTGCCCTTGGAGAGATCGCAAACCATGGTCATGGCATTTCCTTTATGCGGATGATTATGCGGACTGCAGCCGCGCGATGCGCTGGCTGGCGGGGGGGTGGGAATCGTGGAACAGCGAGTGCAGCGGATCGGGCGTCAGCGTCGCCGCGTTGTCGCGGTAGAGCTTGACCAGGGCGCTGATCAGGTCGGCGGCGGTGGTCTGCTTCGCGGCATAGGCGTCGGCCTCGTATTCGTGCTGGCGCGACAGTCCCGAGGTCAGCGGCGCCAGCGGAAAGAGGAACACCGGCAACACCATGGAGAACAGCAGCAGGCCGATCGCCGTACCGCCAGCACCAACTCCCAGGCCGGCGAAGAACCACGCCTGATCGATGAGCTGGCCGAGCAGCCAGAGAAAGCTCAGGCTCAATACGGCAGAAAGCGCGATGCGCTTGATCACGTGGCGGTGGCGGAAATGACCCAGTTCATGGGCCAGCACGGCTTCGATTTCCTGGGGCGCGAGTTTGTCCAGCAGGGTGTCGAAGAAAACGATGCGCTTGGCGCGGCCGAAGCCGGTGAAATAGGCGTTGCCATGCGCCGAACGCTTCGAGCCGTCCATCACGAACAGACCCGAGGCGGCGAAGCCGCAGCGCGTGAGCAGGGCTTCGATGCGTTGCTTGAGCGCAGCGTCTTCGAGCGGCGTGAACTTGTTGAACAGCGGTGCGATCACGGTCGGGTAGAGGAACAGCACCAGCAGGTTGGTGGCCAGCCAGACCAGCCAGACGTACAGCCACCAGTACTTGCCCATGACGTCCATCAGCCACAGCACCGCGAACAGCAGCGGGCCGCCGATCAGCACGGTGAGCGCCGCGCCCTTGGCCAGGTCGGCGAACCACAGCGGCCAGGTCAGCTTGTTGAAGCCGAATCGCGCCTCGATGCGGAAGGTGCGGTAGAGGCTGGCCGGCAGGCCGATGACGAAGCCGAGCAGGCTGACGCAGGCGAACAGGGCCAGGCCGTGCAGGTAGCCGTCGCCGAGCCAGGCGCGCATGGCCTGGTCGAGCAGATCGACGCCGCCGCCGAGGGTCAGCGCCAGCAGCACGACGGCATCGATACTGATTTCCAGCAGGCCGAGGCGCACCTTGGCCACCGTGTAGTCCGCGGCCTTGCGGTGATCGGCCAGGTCGATGCGATCGGCGAAGTTGTCCGGCACGCGATCGCGATGCGCGCGGACATGGCGCAGGTGGCGGATGTCGAGCCAGAGGCGCAGCGCCGTCGACAGGGCGAGGGCGGCGAGGAAGACTAGCGTGAAGTGATATGGGGTCATGAGGGATGGCCCGCTGTGCGAAAATGCGCCGACACGGAAACAGGCATTGGAAAATTATGGCACAGGATCAGAACGCGCTCGTCTGGCTGGACATGGAAATGACCGGTCTCAACCCCGACAGCGACCGCATCATAGAGCTGGCGCTGGTCGTCACCAACTCGAATCTCGACATCGTGGCCGAGGCGCCGACCTGGGTGGTGCATCAGTCCGATGCCGTGCTGGACGCGATGGACGAGTGGAATACCAACACCCACGGCCGCTCCGGCCTGATCCAGCGGGTCAAGGATTCGATTCTCGGCGAGGCCGAGGTCGAGGCGCAGGCGCTGGAATTCATGCGGCGTCACGTGCCGCGGCTGGCGACGCCGATGTGCGGCAATTCGATTTGCCAGGACCGGCGCTTCATGGCGCGCTACATGCCCAAGCTCGAGGACTGGTTCCACTACCGCAATCTCGATGTATCGACGCTCAAGGAATTGTGCAAGCGCTGGAAGCCGGAAGTGGCGAAGGGCCTCAAGAAGCACGGCAAGCATGAGGCGCTGGCGGACATCCTCGAATCGATCGAGGAACTCAAGTATTACCGCGAGCATTTTCTGAAAGTGTAAGCAGCGCAGGACGCTCATTCGGCGCGGCGGTAGAGCCGCAGACGTTCGCCCTTGTCGCCGGGACGCGAGGTTTCGCGCACCAGCGTCCAGTCGGGCAGGTCTCTTTCGGTGCCGGGCGCCGTCTGCATGATCAGATAGCGGCAGTCCTTGGCGCGGCTGGCGCCGACGGTGCGGATGCCGTCGAAATAGTCGAGTGAGGCGCGCTGCGCCAGCCCCAGGCCGCGCCGGGCGATGCAGCCGGGATGGTCGCCCAGGATCTGGCGAAAGTTGGCGCTGACGCTGCGGTAGCTCTTGCCGTAGTCGATCCACGGCAGCCACAGCAACATCAAAAGCACCCAGACCGTGGTCAGCCCCACGCTCCAGCGTGCCGCCGCGCGCCAGGGCGAGCGCGGCGTACGCAGCATCACGGCGATCCAGGCGACGCTGACGGCAATCGCCAGCACGATGACCAGCGGCGAGGCCTCGGCGATGAAGCCGGGGGCGGGCTTGGTGAAATTCTTGGCCACCCGCGCCGGTTCCCCGGTCAGCATGGCAATGCCGCCCAGCCAGATCAGTGCCGCGACCAGCGTGAAGGTCATCATGCCGAACCAGTCGAAGGCGTTGGCCGCACCACGGCGCAACCGGCCCGCGCTGGTCGCGGCCAGCAGGGCCAGCGGCAGCAGCGCCGGCATCAGTGCCGTCGGCCGCGGCGCGTCGGTAAAAAACGCCAGCAGGGCGACCAGGGTGGCAGCCAGCGGCAAGGCGGTTTGCGCTTCGAGCAAATGCCTGCGTTCGAGCCACAGGGCCCACAGCGCCAGCGGCAATGAGGGCCAGGCAGCCCAGGCCAGCAGTTCGAGGTGATCGCGACCGAAGTTGCCGCGCAATGTCAGGCTGGACTCCTCGGCGGTCCACCAGATGTCGAACAAGGCAGGCGACTGCTGCCAGAGCAGGAAGGGCCAGGGCAGGATCAGCAGCAGGGCGACCGCCGCTGCCGCCAGCCCGGCGAGCCAGCCGTGCCGGGTGCGCCAGCTCGGGTGCAGCGTCAGCAGCAGCCCGGTCGCCAGCGCGATGACGACGCTGTCGATACCGGCGCCGAGGAAGCCGACGCCGACGCCGGCGCCGAACATCAGTCCGCCGCGCAGAGGCTGTGCGCGCCAGAGCGCGAGTCCCCAGAGCGAGAGGGCGAATCCGGCGATGGCCGCGATGGCCGGTTGGGCGTCGTGCAGCGGCACCAGCAGGCCGACGGTGCCGATCGCCAGCAAGGGCGCGGCGACTGCGGCGCTGGCGCCCAGCAGCAGGCCGGCCACGCGCGCAAGAATCGCCAGGGAGACGGCGCCGAACAGCACCGATGCCAGGCGCGCCGCATCGTGCCAGGGCAGCAGCCAGCCCAGCAACTTGCCGCACAGGGCCGCCACCCAGTGATACAGGGGCGGTGTGGTCAGCCAGGGATCGCCGGCGATGCGCGGCACCAGCCAGTCGCCGCCGGCCATGCCGAAGGCGACGCCGAGGTGCAGGGCGTCGTCGGTCTTCCACGGGTCATGGCCGACGCTCCCGGCCAGCAGCCAGACGGCGCACAGCAACAGCGTGCCGTACCGTGCCAGTATGGGCGCGGGGCTATGGTTGCGGTCGGTCAGATCGGGCACGTTGCGAGCTTACCAGTGCGAATCCCGGGATACCGTCCCGCCCTGGAGGGCCGGGACATAAAAAAAGCAGCCCGCGGGCTGCCTTTTTGGCGGAGGGCTGGCCTGACGCAGGGTCAGGCGGCCTTCTTGCTGTATTTCTGGCGGAAACGCTCGACACGGCCGGCGGTGTCGACGATCTTCTGCTTGCCGGTATAGAACGGATGGCAGGCGGAGCAGACTTCGATGTGCAGCGGCTTGCCGCTGGTGGAACGGGTGCTGAACTTATTGCCGCAGCTGCAGGTGACTTCAATTTCAGCGTAATTCGGGTGGATGCCGCTTTTCATTTCAGGGTCCTTTCGGGTGCAGGCGCGGTTCGTGGATTTGGCGAACCGACAGAACGCGGCATTATCCGCTAATTTTGGGCTGTGCGCAATCGCTTGGATACCGTCCCCGCGTTCCGCAGGTACATATCAGCGCTGGCGCATGGCGTCGAAGAACTCGCCGTTGTTCTTGGTCGCCTTGACCTTGTCGAGCAGGAATTCCATGGCTTCCATGTCGTCCATGTTGTACAGCAGCTTCCTCAGCACCCACATTTTCTGCAGCACGGCCGGTACCAGCAGGAGTTCCTCGCGGCGGGTGCCCGAACGATTGACGTTGATCGCGGGATAGACGCGCTTCTCGGCCATCTTGCGATCGAGGTGGATTTCCATGTTGCCGGTGCCCTTGAATTCTTCGTAGATCACGTCGTCCATGCGCGAGCCGGTTTCGATCAGGGCCGTGGCGATGATGGTCAGCGAGCCGCCTTCCTCGACGTTGCGGGCGGCGCCGAAGAAGCGTTTGGGCTTTTGCAGGGCATTGGCGTCCACGCCGCCGGTCAGTACCTTGCCCGAGGCGGGCTGCACCGTGTTGTAGGCGCGGGCGAGGCGGGTGATGGAGTCGAGCAGGATCACCACGTCGCGTTTGTGCTCGACCAGGCGCTTGGCCTTCTCGATGACCATTTCGGCGACCTGGACGTGGCGCGTGGCCGGTTCGTCGAAGGTCGAGGCGACGACTTCGCCCTTGACCGTGCGCATCATTTCCGTCACTTCTTCCGGGCGCTCGTCGATCAGCAGCACGATCAGCGTGACGTCCGGATGGTTGGTGGTGATGGCGTGGGCCACGTGCTGCATCAGCACGGTCTTGCCGGCCTTGGGCGGCGATACGATGAGGCCGCGCTGGCCCTTGCCGATCGGCGCGATCATGTCGATGACGCGGCTGGTGATGTTTTCCTCGCTGCGGATGTCGCGCTCCAGCAGCATGTGCGTGGTCGGATGCAGCGGCGTCAGGTTCTCGAACAGTATCTTGTGCTTGGCGGCCTCCGGCGATTCGCCATTGACGCGGTCCACCTTGACCAGGGCGAAATAGCGTTCGCCTTCCTTGGGGGTGCGGATCTCGCCTTCGATGGTGTCGCCCGAATGCAGGTTGAAGCGGCGCACCTGGCTCGGACTGATGTAGATGTCGTCGGTGCTGGCGAGGTAGGACTCCTCGGGAGCACGCAGGAAGCCGAAGCCGTCGGGCAGGATTTCGAGCACGCCATCGCCGAAGATGGTTTCGCCCTTCTTGGCCTGGTTCTTCAGCAGGGCATAGATCAGCTCCTGTTTGCGCAGCCGGTTGGCATTTTCGATGTTGTTGGCGGCCGCCATCTCCAGCAATTGGCTGACATGATGGGCTTTGAGCTCGGATAGGTGCATGGACTGCCTGCGAGGAGATTCCGGCGCAAGGCGCCGGAACAGAGTGGTGTAGGGGATGAATTCAGGAAAGAATTCGATCAGGAGGGGAATCGCATCGGCGCCCTCGGGGCGTGGACGCCTGTCTTGCTGGTCGGCGGCCCGGAATCAGACTCCGGGCGCCAATGTAACGGGATCAGAGATTGCTGTCAATGAATGCGGTAAGTTGGGATTTCGACAGGGCGCCGACTTTTTGCGCCTCGACGGCGCCGCCCTTGAACAGGAGCAGGGTGGGGATGCCGCGGATGCCGAACTCGCCGGGAACCTTGGGATTGTCGTCGATGTTCAGTTTCGCCACGCGCAGCTTGCCGGAATAATCCCGGGCCACTTCGTCGAGGATCGGGGCGATCATCTTGCAGGGGCCGCACCATTCGGCCCAGAAGTCGACCAGGGTCGGTATCGTGGAGTCGAGCACTTCGGCTTTAAAAGTGCTGTCGGTGACGTGGTGAATGTGTTCGCTCATGAATTCCTCGGGGATGTTTGCGTTCCGGTGGGCGAGTCTGCGGCCGGGTGTCGCGATGAATTGCCGCGAAGCGCTCGCTGACATGGCCGAATCCTAGCAAAAAATTTCCGCCATGGCGACTTCGGTTAGCATCAAGGCCGCGCAGCAATGGTACATTGTTCGCCAATTCTGGAGCGTAA
This sequence comes from Rhodocyclales bacterium, assembly GCA_016192435.1. Taxonomy (GTDB): domain Bacteria; phylum Pseudomonadota; class Gammaproteobacteria; order Burkholderiales; family Rhodocyclaceae; genus Sulfuritalea. Next base: position 7,975 of record JACPUD010000041.1, read on the forward strand.
TCATGACCTACGTTGTCACCGAAGCATGCATCAAGTGCAAATATACCGATTGCGTGGATGTCTGCCCCGTCGATTGTTTTCATGAGGGCCCCAACTTTCTGGCGATCGATCCCGAGGAGTGCATCGACTGCACCCTTTGCGTGGCCGAATGTCCGGTCGAGGCGATCTTTGCCGAGGATGACGTCCCTGCAGGACAGGAGCATTTCATCGCGCTGAATGCGGAATTGGCCAAAACCTGGCCGGTCATCATCGAGCGCAAGGAACCCCCGGCCGATGCCGACGAGTGGGCGACGAAGAAGGGCAAGCTGGGAGAGCTCGAGCGCTGAAACGCTGCAGCGGGCGCGGCATGGCCCGGTTGCACCAGCGCGGCCCGGCGCCGCCGCGGCGCCTGTCCGTGCGGCCGCCATGGTAAGCTTTGGCTTACTTTCGGCTTCCTTCCCCGATCCATTTCGCATCCATGTCCGGCAATACTTTCGGTTCACTGTTCTGCGTCACCTCCTTCGGTGAATCCCACGGTCCCGCGATCGGCTGTGTGGTCGATGGTTGTCCGCCCGGCCTGGAGATCTCCGTCGCCGATATCCAGCACGAGCTGGATCGGCGCAAGCCCGGAACCTCGCGCCATGTCACCCAGCGCCGCGAATCCGACACGGTCGAGATCCTCTCCGGTGTATACGAGGGCCGTACCACGGGCACGCCGATCGGCCTGCTGATCCGCAACGAGGACCAGCGCAGCAAGGACTACGGCAATATCGCGGAAAAGTTCCGTCCCGGCCATGCCGACTACACCTATTGGCAGAAATACGGCATCCGCGATCATCGCGGCAGCGGCCGCGCCTCGGCGCGCGAGACTGCCGTGCGCGTCGCTGCCGGCGCGATTGCCAGAAAGTGGCTGCTGCAGCGCTACGGGGTCACGGTGCGTGGCTGGATGAGCCAGTTGGGCGCTATCGAGATTCCCTGGCAGGACGAGGCGGCAATCGACACCAATCCGTTCTTTGCGCCCAATGCCGCTTTGGTGCCGCGGCTTGAGGACTACATGGACGCCCTGCGCAAGTCGGGCGATTCGGTCGGTGCCGAAGTGACCGTGATCGCCCGCGGCGTGCCGGTCGGCTGGGGCGACCCGGTGTACGACCGGCTCGATGCCGACATCGCCTACGCCATGATGGGCATCAATGCCGTCAAGGGCGTCGAGATCGGCGCGGGATTCAAGTCGGTGACGCAAAAAGGCAGCGAACACGGCGATGAACTGACCCCCGAGGGTTTTCTGAGCAACAACGCCGGAGGCATCCTCGGCGGCATCTCCAGCGGGCAGGATGTGGTGGTCAGGATGGCGGTCAAACCGACCTCGAGCATCCGCTTGCCGCGCCGTACCATCAATCTCGCCGGGGAGCCGGCCATGATCGAGACCCACGGCCGCCACGATCCCTGCGTCGGCATACGCGCGACGCCGATAGCCGAGGCCATGCTGGCCCTGGTGCTGATCGATGCCGCGCTGCATCATCGGGCCCAGTGCGCCGATGTCGAATGTGCCACGCCGCGAATTCCGGCGCGAGCGCCGGTAAAATGATCCACAGAGTATTGAACCGCCCAGAATTGGACCTGCAATGAACGTCGATCATCACGACCTGCACCACGAGTTTCCCGAGCACGCCAAGACCATCCACGCCCTGAAAACAGCGAATCTGCACTTTGGCCGCCTGCTCGACGAGTACAACGCGCTGACTGCGCAAATCGAGGAGCTGGAGATCAAGGATTCGCCGGTGGCCGATGTGGCGCTCGAGGAAATGAAGAAACTGCGCCTGAAACTCAAGGACGAGCTTTACGCCTTGCTGCAGGCGCACCAGGCCTGACCAAGGGCCTTGCCTGGACAAAGCCGCCGCTAGCGGTCGGCGGCAAGCGCCATGGAGCAAAGCACTCGCCTGTCTGCTTGGTACTTCTGGTACTTCGCTTTCATCGGCGCCTTCCTGCCGTACTTCGCGCTCTACCTGCAGTCGATAGGCCTGTCCGCGGGGCGCATTGCAATCCTGATGTCGCTCGGCCAGTTCATGCGTCTGCTGGCACCCTTGTTGTGGAGCTGGCTGGCCGACAGCGGCGGCCGCCGCGTGCGCATCGTCGTCGCCTCGGCAGTGGCCTCGCTGGCGAGTTTCTCGGTGGTGTTCCTGACCCAGGATTTCGTCGGCCTGCTGATCGGCATGGCGATCCTGCATTTCTTCTGGAGCGCATCGCTGCCGCTGGTCGAAGCGCTGACCCTGGGCCATCTGGCGGCCGCTCCGGAACGCTACGGCCGCATCCGGCTTTGGGGCTCGGTCGGTTTTATCGTCACCGTGATGGGCGTCGGTTTGCTGCTCGATGCGGCGCCGATCAACTCGCAGCTCTGGGTCAGTTGGGTCCTGCTGCTGGGGACCCTGGCCAGCGCGCTGACGCTGAGCGAAGTGCCGGCGCGCGCGGGGCAGGCTGCCGGTTCCATCCTCGTCGTCCTGCGTCAGCGCAAGGTGGTGTTCCTGCTCGGCGCGGGCTTGTTGATGAGCGCGGCGCATGGTGCGCTTTACGTCTTCTATTCGATCCATCTGGTGGCGCAGGGCTACGGCAAGACCCTGGTCGGGCTGCTGTGGACCCTGGGCGTGGTGGCCGAGATCTTCGTCTTCCTGTTCATGCCGCGCATTTCCAGGCGGGTCTCGCTGCGCCAGATCCTGCTGGCCTGCTTTGCCCTGGCGGTGCTGCGTTTCCTGCTGATCGGCTGGACCGCTGAATTCATCGGCCTGCTGGTGTTCGCGCAGTTGCTGCACGGCGCCAGTTTCGGCGCCCACCACGCGGCGACCATGGCGGCGCTCAATCGCTGGTTCGTCGCCAGCCAGCAGGCGCGGGCGCAGGCCCTGTACGGCAGCGTGGCCTATGGCGCCGGCGGTCTCGGCGGCGCCTTGCTGGCCGGCGCCCTGTGGGAAAGCACCGGTGCCGCGATCACCTTCAGCGCCGCGTCGCTGCTTGCGCTGCTCGGCCTGGCCATGGTCTGGCGCGGCGTTCCGGCCGATTCGGCGGGCGCGCCTGTGCGATAATCCAAGACCCGCGCGGACACCAAGCAAATCATGTCAAAAACGCTTTACGAGAAACTTTGGGACAGCCACGTCGTGCATGTCGAAGAGGACGGCACGGCGCTGCTCTACATCGATCGTCATCTGGTGCATGAAGTCACCAGTCCGCAGGCCTTCGAAGGCCTGAAACTGGCCGGACGCAAGGTCTGGCGCATTTCCTCGATCGTCGCCACGGCCGACCACAATACGCCGACCTCGCACTGGGAGCGCGGCATCCTCGATCCGATTTCGCGCCAGCAGGTGGAAACCCTCGACGCCAACATCCGCGAAACGGGCGCCCTGGCCTATTTCCCGTTCAAGGACCGGCGTCAGGGCATCGTCCATGTCGTCGGCCCGGAAAACGGCGCGACCCTGCCCGGCATGACCGTGGTCTGCGGCGATTCGCATACCTCGACGCACGGCGCGTTTGCCTGCCTGGCGCACGGCATCGGCACTTCCGAAGTCGAGCATGTGCTGGCGACCCAGTGCCTGCTGCAGAAGAAGTCGAAGACCATGCTGGTCAGGATCGAAGGCAAAGTTGGCGCTGGCGTTACGGCGAAGGACATCGTCCTCGCCCTGATCGGCCGCATCGGCACCGCGGGCGGCAACGGCTATGCCATCGAGTTCGGCGGTTCGGCCATCCGCGCGCTGTCGATGGAAGGCCGCATGAC
>JACPUD010000145.1 GCA_016192435.1 Rhodocyclales bacterium
GATCGACGCGGTCATCTGCTCCATGCTGGCCGTGGTTTCCTCGACCGATGCCGCCTGCTCGGAGGATGACTGCGACAGTGACTGCGCCGTGGCCGAAACCTGGCCCGACGCGCTGGAGAGCGCGTCGGCGGCGCCCTTCACTTCGCCGAGGATCTGGTTCAGCTTGGCGATCAGGCCTTGCTGTGCCGTCATCATCTGACCGATTTCGTCCTTGCCGGCCGCATTGATGGTCACGGTCAGGTCGCCGTCGGCCAGGCGCCGGGTGACGTCCAGCGCCTCATTGACCGGTTGGGTGATGCTGCGCGCGATGAACAGGCCGATCAGGATCAGGACCGCGATCGACAGCGTTCCGGCGGCGGCCATGATCATCTGGGCCCGGGCGGCGATCTCGCCGCCTTCCTTCACGGAGCCGTCCGCCATCCTGACGTTGAGCGCGACCAGCTTCTCCAGCGTCTCCGCGGTTGTTGCAAAGTGGGGCGTGAGCGCCGCGATATTCGCGTGGAAATCGACAAACAGGGCTTTCTGTTCGCTTTCTGCGCCGTTCCTGCTCAAGGCTTCAATGCTGGCTTCGAGTTTTTTGTCGCCGGCCTTCCAGGCGTCCCATTCCTTGAGGAAGCGTTGCCACAGCACTTCCGCTTCCCCGGTCCGGGGCAATGACTCGAACATCTTCCAGCCCGTGTCGATCCTGTTCCAGGCTTCCTTGCGCTTCTTCAGGATTTCGGCAAACTGGGTCTGGGCCTTGGAGTGGTTTTCCCAGAGTGCGGTGGACACATTGGTTGCCCGCACCATGGCCTGACCTTCTTTCAACATTTCCAGTCCGAGCACGGACGGCAGCCTTACTTCGCCGATTTCCTTCATGCCGGCCGCGGTGCCGCGGATGCCGCTCCATCCGGCGTAGCCGACAATGCACAGGGCGGCGGTGGCGATCAGCAGGATCAGGGCGAGCTTTGCTCGTATGGACAGGTTCTTCAACAATTCACTCCATTTCGATGAGGGGGAAGGGGAGAGTGGGTAGGGCTGGCCGGCAATTGCGTTCATTCCCGATTCAGTGCGTTTCGAGCCGGCGGCTGCCGGTGTTGCCGTGCGCACGCTGTTCCTCGCTCCTGGCGCAGCGTGCGACCAACGCCTGCACATCCAGGATCAGCGCGACCTCGCCGCTGCCGAGAATGGTCGAGCCGCCGATGCCGCGCATGTTGCGGAACAGGGTGCCCAGCGGTTTGATCACGGTCTGGAACTCGCCGAGCAACTGGTCGACCACGATGCCGGCCTTCTGCCCGGCGTATTGCACCACCACCACGTTCTCGCGCGGCGGCGGCTGGCCGGGGACTTCGAACAGTTCGCGCAGGCGCACGAAGGGCAGGACTTCGCCGCGCAGGTTGAGATAATTGCGGTCGCCACCGGCGTCGCCCAGCTCGATGCATTCGACCACCATGTCGAGCGGGATCACGTAGGAGGCGCGGCCGACGCCGATCAGGAAGCCGTCGATGATGGCCAGCGTCAAGGGCAGGCGGATGATGAAGCGCGAGCCGGCGCCGGCTTCGGTCCTGACATCGACGCTGCCGCGCAGCGCCGTGATGTTCTTCTTCACGACGTCCATGCCGACGCCGCGTCCGGACAGATTGCTGACCTTGTCCACGGTGGAGAAGCCCGGTTCGAAGATCAGGTTGACCACGTCCTGATCGGACAGGGTCTCGTTGGCCTGGAGCAGGCCGCGTTCGATGGCCTTGGCCTGGATCCGCCGCTTGTCGAGGCCACCGCCGTCGTCGCCGACTTCGATCACGATGCTGCCTGAGTCATGGAAAGCGTTCAGCTCGACGCGGCCCTTGGCCGGCTTGCCGGCCGCGGCGCGCGCCGCGGCGGACTCGATGCCGTGGTCCATGGCATTCCTGACCAGATGCATCAGCGGATCGCCGATTTTTTCGACCACGGACTTGTCGAGCTCGGTTTCGCCGCCGTTGATCACCAGTTCGATTTCCTTGTCCAGTTCCCTGGATACGTCGCGGGCGACACGGTGGAAGCGGTTGAAGGTTTCGCCGATCTGCACCATGCGCAGTTGCAGCGCAGAGTCGCGGATGCTCTCCACCAGCCGCGAGAGCACCGAAGTCGCCTCGACCAGCGCGGCTTCGCCGCTCTTCTTGGCCAGCAGGTTGGCGGAGGCCCCGGCAATCACCAGTTCCCCGACCAGATCGATGAGTTGATCGAGCTTGTCGGCATGGACGCGGATCAGGCTGGATTCGGCGGTCTTCTTTTCGGCGACGGTTCTCTGCTTGGCGGCGGCGGCCTCGACCAGTTCGGGCTGAACGCTGTTGCGCTCGACCAGGATATTGCCCAGCGGCGGTGTTGCCGCCGTGGCGCCAGCGTCAACTCCTGCCGCCTGTTGCTGGTGCAGGCCGCTGTCGAGTTCTTCGCGGGTCAGCGCGCCGCTCTTGACCAGGATCTCGCCCAGCCGCATGGTTTCCTCGGGCAGGGCTTCGATGAGGGCGATGAATTCGTCGAGCTTGCTGTTGGGCGGCAGGATGAAGAGTTCGCAATCGTCGCGGCAGAACTCGAATACGCGTTCGATGGCCTCCTTGCTGGCATGGCTGCGGAAGCTGATTTCGAAGCCCAGATAGCAGGCTTCAGGGTCCATGCTGTCGGCGTCGGGCATGGCATCGCAGAGCGTGGTGATATGGGCGATCTCGCCGAGGTTGAGCAGGTAGCGCAGGAAGGCCAGCGGGTCCATGCCATTGCGCAGCACTCCGCGGCCGAAGCGGACCGAGATGTGCCAGCAGTCGTTGGTGGCGCCGTCGCGGTCGCTGCGCTGCAGCTCCGCCTCAGTGCCGGCGTCCGCGGCCAGTACGCCGCCACGCGCCGCCGGGGCATTGCCGATGAAGGGCCGCAATTGATCGGTGATGGCCGCGCCAGCCGTGTCGAGCTCGGCATCGGGTTCGAGCCGGCCCGACTGGACGGCATCGAGCAGGGCATTGATGTGGTCGCAGCCCAGCAGCAGGGCGGAAATCATCTCGCTGCTGACCTCGATCTCGCTGTTGCGCAGGCGGTCGAGCACGTTTTCGAGGACGTGGGTGAAGTGTTCGATCGACGCTATCTCGACCACGCCGGCGCCGCCCTTGATGGTGTGGGCAGCGCGAAATACGGCATTGATGGTTTCGGCGTCGCGGTCGCCGCGTTCCAGCTGCAGCAACCCGGCCTCCATGGCGTCGAGTTGCTCGCGCGCCTCGACCGAAAAAACGCTGAGTACTTCGTCCATTGCCCGCTTCCGATCAGGATTGCTCGCCGGCCGGGATGACCAGCGGGTCGCCAAAATAGGCCACCATGTTGAAAAACTCGATGACTTCGCGTACCGCCGGGCTGTGGCCGACGATGCGCAGGGCATGGCCCAGCTCCAGGCTCTCGCGCTTGGCCAGCGTCAGCAGTTGAAAGCCGGCGCTATCCATGACCCCGACGTGCGAGAGATCGAGTTCGAATACGGCGGCGCCACGTATGCCTTCGATCAGGCGGTGCTTGATTTCGGCGGCGTCGTAGATGCTCAGTTCGCCCTCGATGGTGAGGCGCGTGGCACCGTCCGCGGTGGTCTGGGTGATGAATTCCATTCCCGGCTTCCTGCTAGAACAGTTCTATTTTCGGGCCGGTAGCGACTTGTGCCGCACCGCTCTGGGTTGCGCTGTGGTGCGTATTGCGCTGCGAATCCATGACGTAGCTGCTGTAGATCTGGTCGAGGTGCACCGACAGCGGTTGCATCCGAAAATCGGGGTCTTCAAACTGCTCAAGCCTGCCGGCCAGCAGTTTCGAATGCTGGTCGAGGCGATTCAGTGCATCGACCACCTGTTCGATCTGCTGCCGCGTGACGTCCTGGAACTGCACGCTGGCCAGCGCCGACATGAACATGTCGGCCAGTTGCCGGCTGCTGTCGGTGATGCTGGCCATGACCTCGGTTTCGTGTTCGGTGACCTCCTTGTAGCTCTTGCCCAGATCGTCGAGCTGGAGGGCGAAGCTTTCGAGCGCTTCGCGTTCCGAGGCGGCGCTGTCCTCGGAAAGCTTGCCTTCGAACTGCGCCTCGATCGAATTGGCGACGGTCTGGATGCCGCTGCTGATCTTGCTGACGGCCTTGTCGGTCTCGCCGGAGAGCTTGCGTACCTCATCGGCGACCACGGCGAAGCCGCGGCCGGCTTCACCGGCGCGGGCGGCTTCGATCGCGGCATTCAAGGCCAGCAGGTTGGTTTGTCCCGAGATGTGCTTGATCAGGTCGACCAGGGTGCCCAGCGAGCGGGCTTCCTTGACCACATGATTGATGCGCTCGCGATCCTCGATCGCAGTCGCGACGCGCTGCCGGGTGTAGTTTTCCAGCGTGGCGATCAGCTCGCGGTTGCGGGCGATCCGCTGTTCCGAGGCAGTCAGGAGTTTGTTCGATTCCGCGGTGCTGGATTCGACGACGCCGGCCAGGCGGGTGATGACTTCGTCGATGTTCTGCAGCCGTCCGGCGATATCGAAGGCCGCCTTTTCGGTCTCGCCAACCACGCCATGCAACTGGCCGCGCACCACGTTGTTGAAGCCTTCGATGCTGCGCAGCTCACCGGCCACCTGTTCGGCCGCGGTCACCAGGGTACCGCTGCGGGCGGCCGCCGTCTCATGCACCTTGCCCATGCCGAAGCGCCAGTCGCGGTAGACGGCTAGCGCGACCATGCGCTGGCAGGCAAAGGCGAGCATGATCGCAACCAGCGTGCCGATCGCATCGCCGAGAGGATGCGAAAGGCCCAGTGCGGGCAGGAATTCGTTGTGAAATACTCCGTGGAAGAAATAGACGGTCGCCAACGAGGCCAGTCCAACGGCAATGGCGGTGTACAGGATGCGGCGCAACAGGAGTTCGAAGTCCATCAGCGGATCACCAGTTTGATGGTGCCGAGCAGCTCGTCGGCGGTGGCCGGCTTGACCAGCCAGCCCGAGGCGCCGGCGGCCTTCGCCTCGAGCCGCTTCGATTGCTGCGACTCGGTGGTGAGGAACAGGATCGGCATGAATTTGTAGCGCGGCAGGGTGCGCACCTGCTTGATGAACTCGATGCCGTTCATGCCCGGCATGTTGAGGTCGGTGATCAGCAGGTCGATCTTCAGC